>NZ_CP065359.1:2216666-2530277 GCF_019904295.1 Ruegeria sp. SCSIO 43209 | reverse complement strand
CGGTGTGATGTTGACAGTGGGTTGCTGCGCCATGGTAATTCTCAAGCAAAGGTCCGATCGTAATCTCGGTGATGCTTCGGCATGGGGCGGCGATATCGGTTTCATCCTGTTGCTGGGATTCGTCGGTTTTAGCGGACTTGCTCTTTACGCTTTCGGATCAACGGCTTTGATGCCCGCGTTGCTTGCTATTCATCTTGGATCGGTCCTGACATTCTTCCTGCTGACGCCCTACACCAAGATGGCCCACGGTTTCTATCGGCTTGCTGCTCTTATCAAGGATGCGCAACGGAGAAGAGATAGTTACTAGGCTGCGGCGACCCTGTCGCCCCTTGGGAAGCGGTGGAAAAGTAAAGTTAAATCGCAGCTTGAGGTCTGACTTTGGGATCAGACAGGGCGGTCCCATCTTGGTGTCGTTGAAGCAAATTGCCCTCCTGTATGTAGAGCGCAATCACGATCATGATTCAGCCTAGCGACCGGCACCTCTAGATCGCGCAGCCCGGGCCGATAATGGCCCGGGCCACCCCCAGTTTGCTTTAGCTGGCCAGGCCGCAGGAGGAAGAGTCGCTGTTGTTGGTGGTGTCTGTCTCCGTCACACCATCGGCCGGATTGGCATTGACGGTGATCTTGAAGGGGATCTGCTCGCCACCTTTGACCTCGTCCGGGAATTCGAGCGATAGCGTGGTCTCATCCCCGTTTGGCCCCAGTGCTGGTGTCGGCAGATCGACCACCACGCCGCTCTGGAAGAAATCGACCCGCGTGGTGGAAGGCCCGGCAGCCCCTGCACCAATGTTACGCACAATGATCCTCAACTTGCGCGGCTCCTCACAATACCAAGCCGGGAAGGGTGGCGGGCCGGGAGGGAAGGGCTGCACCGGGATCAGGTCCGGCTTGTCCTCGGGTGGGGGCGGCGGCGGAGGTGGCGGTGGCGGGGGCGGTACCTTTTTGATCAGCCGAGGCACGACCGGTTCGACATCGATGGTTTCCACTTCGCCTTCACCATGGGCAGCGGTGTAGACCGCGACCACGTCCAGCGGTGTCTCGCTGTCAATAAAGACAAACCCTTTCAAGAAACAGCATTCGGCCACCCGCAGGTGTCGTGCCACATCTTCGCAATCGATCTCCATCGATTCCCAGGGACCGAGTTTGTTCTTCGTTCTGGCCGAGACGTTGCCCGGTTTTTCGTTTGGCAAGGCCGACGACACCCGTTTACGAAAACGCACAGCATCGCCGCTGCCGTTTCCGATGTTGATTGCTGTGTGATAGCGGCCCTGGGACAAAATGCGGCCCTTGGAACAGCCGCAGACGAACTTGACAGCGTAACGATAGGTCATCTTCGGTTCTTCCTCCTCGCAGCAAGGGGTGTCATCTTCGGCACGGTTAACCTCCATTCGGCGAAGGGCGACGTTGTTGTCACCAAGCGCCAGTCGATCGACAGGCAGACTGCCTGCGATCGTCTCGACATTGCTGCGGTCTTCTGGCGTATCCACGCTGGCAAGAATGTATTCCTCACACAGGTCCTCGGGGCACCATGGGATCGGGCCGACGATCACTTCGTCGCCACAATGCACTGACTGGCCGATGGGCTCGCCTACGATCAGCGGATCCCAGTCATCCGGCCATGTGGTGCCCTTGCCTTCGGTCGCGCGGGCTAGTGACAAAGTCACTGATTGGGCTGGGTAGTTGCCGCGATTGCCGATCCGGAAATACAGATAATTCTCGACGCAGCGGCGCGGAGTCTCGTGGTCGGTGCCGCCGTCAGGACGGTGCCGATTCCAGATGCCGGGAGCATTGTTGCCCGGTTGGTGCCAAGGGTATTCACCCTGTCGTCCGTCATCAATGAAGACGTCAACATCAGGCGGGGATCCGTTGTAGAGCGCCTGTTTCTCAAAGCCCCAGCGTACCACTTTGTGTGCCCAGCCTCCGGCTGCACCGTCGAATTGAGCGGTGTTCTCGTCTGATTCCTGCAAGGCGCGGGAAAAACCTTCGACTGTGTTGGGCACGATCCCGGCCAAAAGCGGCACCGCCTGCAGGATCAGATAGATCGTGTAGCGGCTGGCATGCAGCCTGTCGTCTAGTTCTGTGGAATCACCTCCGAGAGATCGATAGATTCGGCCCAAAGTAGTGGCATTGATCTCGGTTGACCGATATCCGCCCACGTCCATCGTGCCACCCCAGCCCCAACCCGAGGCGACCGACCGATCCCATCGCCGGGTGATCAGGTTGCTGAAGGGGAAGGTACGGAAACGATCCGGCGCAATACCTTGAGGATCGTAGAGTATTGCCGCCAGCGCGTCACCAAAGCCATGACAAAAGCCGAAATTGGGCCAATTGAGATGATCCCATAGCACCGCGTGCCCGAATTCATGCGCCGATACGCGCGAGTCTGTGGCCATGCCGACTGTGGAGCCATTTGCCGCAAGCGCATAACGAAAGCGTAGCACACCATTGCCTATGGCATTGCCTGGCGCCTGAGCATTCACCGGTCCTGCAATGGGATTGAACCAGCGGTGATCAACATCCACTGGGAAGGTCACCCCGTCGAAATAGCTGGGCAGATCGAAGCCCAAAGACTGGACGAAGCGATACAGGAAATCATGGTTGTAGTACGCACAGACCGCCGCGAAATCGTCGCTGTCGGCGGGATAATCAAAGATCGATGCTGCACCGGCGTTTTCAGTCGGTGGGGCGATGTTTGGTGTGTCGAGATCCCGTACCGCCACCAATTCGCCGCTTAGTTCCACCGGTGCGCCACCGCCCGGTAATATCAACCGTTCCAGCGCCACCAGTTCGCGTTGCGCATCCAAAAGCGCAACCGGGGCCGTCGGATCAAGCTCTGAATCTCCTGAAAGTGATATCGGGTCGTCTGTGAAGACGTAACCCGAAACACACCCCACCAATGGCCGGATGTAAAGCACCGCGCCGGTTTCCCAATCGACCAATGCTCGCCAGTTCAGCTCTCCGTAGTCGGGAATTTTGCAGCCAAAATGCACAAGGCTTACGAAACGCCATTCGCCGTCCTTGATGCCCTTTGGTACACGACCAATCTCTGGCAGCGGGGTTAACTCGGCCCCTTCGATCTCGCCCGGTTCTTTGTGTGGCAGGCGATGTTCTGCGTCGTAGCGATAGACAAAGTCCCGGGTGTCATTAACCTTGAATTTTGTGAACTTGGCCCCTTTCACAGCTTCGCGCAGAACCGTGCCAGCTTGTTTGTCGCGGCCAGCAGGCGCAGTAGGGGCGTTGCTGAGTTCGATATCGGCAGCAACACTTGAGGACGAACCGGTGACCACATTGTCTGGGCCGGCCATGCGCAGTGTCAGACCGCGCTCCCAGACCGGAACACCGTGATGGGTCTGACGAAAGGTGTAGACCAGAAAAGACTGTACTGCCTTGGCTTCTTCCAGCCGTAGCTTGCTGCCCTCCTCGCGATTGTACTTGCCTGAAACACTCTCGCCGAGCCTGTCAAGAAAATCAGGCTTTATCCGGTAAAGCCCCGCCACTTCGGCGGCATAAGCCTGCGCCACATCCAGCGCGCTGGTTCCTTTTGAACGCCCTCCAAGAGGGTCGCCATGATGCTGAAGTCCAATGATTGCGCCGTCTGGCGCGCGTTCAAATACTGTTTCGGGCATGTCTGCCTCCGTTCAAAATCATTCTAAAACGCTGGGCCAGAAGCCCCGGATCGCCCGGCCGAACGGCAAAAAAAGAACTTGTTGTAATAAAAAAAGAATAACGAAGCGCGATGGCCGGAGAGACCCAGCGGCGATCCTGCCAACAAAGCTATCGTAGCATTTATTGCCGATTCCCGCAAAAATCTGCCAGCTAAATCGGAAGGCGCGGTCACCTTTGCTTTGCTATCGCCGCTCACCCGAGGCTCTCGGTCAATGCGGAGCTGTAGCTGCAGGTATGTAACGGTTAGCGCCGTACGACTGGCATCGAATTTGCAACGCCATCACGGATGTAATCACTGTGTTGCTGAAGAAGAGAGCCATCAGACTAGGAAGCCATGAATATCCTCTACGCGGACATTCACATTGATGGCCTAGAATGGTGCGACCGGATTTTCGGGAAATACCGTCCTATCGCACCGCTGCATTGCCTGACCAGTCGTTCGCGACAACGCTTGGCATTTTGGGCGCTATTAGAAATGGTGGCGCGGAATTGCGAGCGCGGCGAGATGAGTTTTCCGCATTCCTGTTGCATAAGCTACATCAGCTTTGTTTGGGCATACCCAAGCAACCATCTTGGGTTGGTGCACAAAGATGGTAACCTGATCTGCAAGACGATTGCAGGAGAAATGCCATGAACAATTCGTCGCAGCTTTGGGGCACTATGTCAGTGCGCGATCACCTTCGACCGAGCGCTTTCGTCGCCGAGTTGGTGCTTTTCGAGACACTGGTGATCCCCCGGCCACCGCAAGGAACGACCTGGCCTGCAAAATGGAACCCGGTGCGCCAGGACAAGATACTAAGCTGGATTCCCAGTGAACGTTTGATGGAGGTTTCCTGGGACAACACGCACCACATGGAGTGGAAAAAACGAAAGATCGCTACGGACGCCGAAATGGATGTGGCCGATCTTCAGCAACAGCCCGGATTCGAAGCAGCGCAAAAGGAAGAGGATTTCGATGCGCCTGCGTTTCACCTAACCCGTCGGGTTCTTCAGGATTTCGTGGATGCCAAACGGAACCGGGCGCTGATCAAGGGAATACCTCTCACCGAGGTCGCAGTTATCCCGGCCTATGATGGCCCTCAGGCTTTCCTTGATGACACTCCAGAGCAGGAACCTTTGCTGCGCGCGTTTGGTTGGGAATTTCTGGTTCCACATCACGAAACTGCTGAGGGCAAGACACGCTCTCATCAAGACCAGATCAAGGCCGCGCTTGATCTTTGCGCAATGCCTGAGGTGCAGGAACACCGCAACGCCTTGCGTGCCTGGACATCGGTCGAAGCTTTGAGAGGAACCAGCAAACAAGAGGCGCGCGAGCGCATGGAGACGCTGGTTAAGGCCTACGCAAAGGCTGTTGCAGCCACCAAAATACCAGTCAGATTGAAATGGGGCGCGGGCATCGCTGAATTCATTGGTGCGATTGCAGCACTGTCGATCAATCCTGCATTCGCACTGCTCGGGCCCGCGATCAAATTGGGCGAAACAGCAGTCGAGCCCCATGTTGAAAAGGCGGCAGAGATTCCCGATGCCATAAAACCCGCAGGATTAATCCATGCCATGCGAGAAGAGTTCACAAATGCTCAGGTCGCACACCTGAACTTTGACGACGCTCAACGGACCAGGATCGAAGATCACTGGCCCAATGGTTCCCCATATCTGTTCCTTTAGCTGATGATGAGAATCCCTTCATCAGCATAAAGGCATACGCATTGGGCGTAATCACTGGTCAGTTGCGATAGCTCGAAACAGAAGAATTGGACTGATTGACCAGTTTGAAATGCGACCAATCAAACGTGATATTAAAGACAACGTTCCAAAGCATCGCTGCCAAGGAGAAGAACACCCCAAGCATCAATGTTTTCTGCGCGTCGATATATGTGATTAGCGGAAGTAGTAGGGCAATACTTATAAGCACAAAGATCTCGAACAACGCCGCGTGAACAATCCGACCGGCAAAGCTCATGAATGTTCTCCTCAATTCATGTCGTTGGGCAAGTAACGGTCTGTTGTTGCGATCCATAAAGCTGATTACCATAATGATGATAGATAGATGGAAAGAGGGTTCTGATGCGCGCGTCATTCGAGCAGTTGGAGGCGTTCGTTACTACCCTTAATGAAGTTTCCTTTTCCGCCGCAGCCAGAAAATGCAACAAAGCACAATTGGTGATCAGCACTTTGGTCGCCAATCTAGAGGTCGATCTGGATGTCGAGCTTTTTGATCGCAGCCGAAGATATCCCTCGCTTACCAAAGCAGGAGAGGCGTTGATCTCACCGGCCGAAATTCTGTTGGAACGGCGCAGCCGTTTTCTAGCGGTTGCAGATGCCTAGTCCATGACATTGGAAAACCGCGTTACCCTCGCCATGGCGCCGCACATCAAACTGGCCAATCTGGGAGAGATCATTCGCAGCTTCAGTGAAGAATTTCCTTCTGTCGATGTGGAGATACGTGCCTTTACTGCCGCTGAGATTCAGCGATTGATCGTCGATGGTGTGGTGGATTTGGGGGTTATTCTGGAACCTGAGGGCATCCCCCAGGCACTAGACTTTTGCTCATTGGGCACGCTCAGGCTGGTGTGTGTCAGCCATCCCGAAGGTCCGCTTGCTCAAATGTCGTCAGTCTCTTGGGAAGAATTGCGACGACATCGTCAGATATTATTGAAGGAAGCCGATAATCCCAACAGCGCTATCCTTAAGGCATCGTCGTCTATTTGGCAGGTCAGCACTGCATCGGAAGCCATTGATCTTGTGCAGGCCGGCCTAGGGTGGTCGGCGCTGCCATTGCACGCGGTGGACGTCTTTGTTCAGACCGGAGCGTTAAAAATCCTGCCACTGCAATTCGAGACCAAGAACTACGCCGAACGCTCGGTGGATATGATCTGGTCTTTCGAAAGGCCTATAGGTCGAGCGACGGTAAGGCTTAAGGAGTTGCTCGCTGAAAAAGCCGTTATTCAAAATTCCAACGTGGCTTAAGCCTCATTTCGAAGCTCCTCGGCGAATGAGGTAATGGTGTGTTTTGGCGCTCCAAGAATCCCACGGGTTTCTCTGTCCACTTGCTCTTCCCGCAACTGTTGCACAAACGTCAAAACGTGTTCGATGAAAACGGCCTGCTCTTCCGGCAGCCCCATTTCATCAAGAGCATCCATGGGTAACTCATACACCTCCGCCTCGGGGGCGAAAGAATCGAAGAATTCTTTGGCCGCTTCGGTATACGTGACGGCCTGTTGATCCTTCACGGCAAATTCCATGTTTTTGGCAGCATCGTTACCGATGGCATTGTGGACGAGTTCTGCAAGATCGCTGGAATTGGTGAACCAGATTGGATGAATGTGATTTCCGATTACGGCCAATTGATTGTCCATCAATAGCTTGGGCAATGAATCCAAAAAGAAGGAGCAAAAGAAAAAAGTATAAGGAATGCCAGATGCTTTGATGGCATTGATCCCGCCCGTGCGTATCGCGTTGGTGCCATAGGCCATGCCCTCGGTCGAAAACTGCGGATAAGCGTAGTCGACCCCTGCAATTTGCATGATGTGCTGAACATCGATCTCTTTTACTGCCGCGATAATGTTGATTACGCCTTCCCGCTCTGTGTGAAATGGTGCGGTGGTGTCCAGAGATTCGCTATTCAGCGTAATGTACAGCGTCTCAGTGCCGTGAAGGGCTGATCTCAGGCTGGCCAAGTCCGACACGTCGCCCTGGATAAGCCGAACCTGCGTGGGAAGCATTGATTTTGCCGCCTCAGGATCACGCACGATGGCAGTTACTTCTGCACCTTTCTCAACAAGTTTCGCGGTCACGCGATGCCCCAAATGGCCTGTGGCACCGATGATTGTGATCTTCTTGGTCATAGTGGCATCCCTGTTCTGCCACGCTTCTACAAGTCAGGATGCGATGTGTTTAGTTATGATCTATCTAGATGATAGATACTATTCACAGAGCGATAAGACGAAACCAGCAGCGCCATCGCGTTAGTATCGGTCACTAAACTCTTGAACATCCGTTCCGACCAATGCAGCGCGCCGGAAGTCAAAAGAAAGACCTCGGGAACAACGATCCACTCCCCAATCCAGACGCCACCGGATCGTTCATGCTCATGATGGGTCAGTTCACCTATTTGTCCGGCCCGTTGGCGTCCCAGCCGAGCGACGGCCTCCCCAAATTCCGATGCGCGTTGATTTCGTTTGTGGGCCATCGCTGAAGACGATCCTTTGCCAGGTTCATGAACTTCGGCGAATTCACCGATGTCGGATGATGACAGTTGATTGACGTTGTGGGCGATTTTGCACAGCGTCCCGCAAAGCGAGCCAAGGGCGGTGACGATGTCAGCGATACCGTCACGAGCGTTCTGCCAGTGCGGTTCGACGACGCTCAGACCGAGTGAATGAGCAACATCCTGTTTAATCTGGCGACCAATGCCATTTTCATATCCGCGCAAGTCTCCGACGGGGCCACCAATCTGAACATTCAATCCACGTTTTGCTGCCTCTTGAAGTGCCTCAGACCGCCGACCCAGTTCAGATCTCCAGACTTCAAGCTTCGTCGCAAGACGAATGGGCACAGCATGCTGACCATTGGTTCTTCCCATCATCATTGTGTCTGGATGGGCGGAAACATGATGAGCGATCGCAGCCATGACATCGCCGAGGGTGCTTTGTATTTGCTCAAGCCCCAGTTTCATCTGCATCGCCAACGCCGTGTCCATCACATCCTGCGTGGTCGTACGATAGTGCACATGGGCCGAGTGTTCTGGCAATAGTTGGCGCAACTGTTTGGCCAGTCCTACGATGGGGCGGCCAACAAACATCATCTCTTTCCGCAATTCCTCATGGTTCAGATCGCAGATCGAAATCTCCTCAATTGCCTCAGCAGCCTCAATCGGGATTAGACCAGCCGCAGCTTGATGCGCCGCAAGAACCTGTTCGACCTTGAGCCAGGCGGATATCGTGGCGTGTTCAGACCAGATCGACCGCATATGGGCGCTGGAAAAGCAATCTCGGTAGATACTGTATTCAAGCATCTTCGAGCCCTCCACGAGAGATGCGGCGTTCCTTGACGATAACTCGGATTCGGAACGCCATGGCAGCAAAGCCGACGATGATGAACGCAAGAGCTATGGGGCGTTCGACAAATATCAGTGCGCCGCCTTCGGACATCAGTAGGGATTGGCGAAAGGTTTCCTCGGCACCCTTAGCCAGCACGAAGGAAATTACGAACGCTGCAACGTTGAAGTCGTATTTCCGCATCAGCCAGCCGGCGAACCCCGCTACGGTCATGACGGTTACGTCAAACATCGATCCACGGGCTGAATAGGCCGCCACAAACGCGGTTAGGAAGATCAGTGGATACAGCACATTGGTCGGAATCTTCAGGATCAGGCGGGCAACTCGTGTGGCGCCGAAGTAACCGATCAAGCCATAAGCCAGAATACCCAGCATGCCGCATGCAAAAAGTTTGTACACCAGCTCCTTATCCGTCAGGAATAAGGTCGGACCAACCTGAATGCCGTGGATCAGGAAAACGCCCAGCAATATTGCCCCGATGGTCGAACCTGGAATGCCCAGCGTCAGCAATGGAGCCATTGATGGACCGGACACAGCATTATTGGCAGCCTCAGGTGCGGCAACGCCTTCTAGTGCCCCCTTGCCCCACATCTCGGAGTTGTTTGCGCGGCGTTTGCCTTCTCCATAAGAGATGAACGCCGCGATCGCCGATCCCAGGCCGGGCAATACTCCGATGCCTGCGCCGATAAACCCACCACGCAATGCGTGCGGAAGACAGGGTTTGTATTCCGCCCAGGTCAGACTGTTGCCATCCGCTGTGGTTTCATTCTCTTTGGTCTCTCCGGTAGCCTTGCGGCGGGATTCTAGCTGCGCGAATACTTCGCCCAATACAAAAACACCTATCATCAGGGGTACCAAGCCGATGCCATTGGATAGATCGAACGATCCGAATGTATAGCGCTCTTCGCTCGAAATCGGGTCCAGCCCGACCATGGCGATCAGGATGCCCATCAAGGCCGATGCCAGACCCTTGACGATGGAAGTGCCAATGACAGAACCTATTACGACAAAAGCGGCAAAGTAGATGGCGAAAGTCTCAGGCGGGCCGAGTTTCAGTGCGACGGCCGCAATGAAACCTACACCGATGACCAGCAGGACATCCCCCATCAGGTCGCCGATGACGGACGAGATTGTCGCCACTTTCATAGCTTTTCCTGCTTTGCCCGCTCGTGCCAACGGATAGCCATCGATCTGAGTCGCTGCACTGGCCGCTGTTCCGGGTGTGTTGAACAGGATTGCTGCGATCGAGCCGCCGTACCGACCGGACTTGCCGATCACATACAGAAATGCCAACGCAAAGATCGGCGACATATAAAAGGTGATTGGAAGCAACATCGCGATAGCCGCAGAGGCAGTCAGGCCAGGTGTCGCACCAACCACCATCCCAACCGCCGCTGCAAGTACTATGGCAAAGAGCAATGTAGGGTCAGTCACCACCGACAGAAGTGCAGGAAAGATCTCCATGATGTTTTACCCCTGAATCCAGCTGAGAAGGTCGAAAACTTCGCCATATGGCGGGTACACACCCAGCAGGACAAAAAAGATGAGATGGAAGACCAGCGGGCAAAGAACGATCGACAAAACCAATCCGATCCGACTGCGTACGCCGAAAATGTAGAGGACGATCGGCGTCACGATCGCAGTCGGCAGCAGGTAGCCGAACCAGCGGAACGACTGCTGGTACAGCATAGCGATGATAAACAGACCTATGATCTGTAAAGTCGCGTTGCTGTCTTGATCGTCACTTGTATCACCCGCCGTCTGGCGCGTTGCGATCAACACCATAACACCGGACAGAGCAAGTAGAGCGAGAGCGGCGGAGAATGGCACAATCCCGGCCCATGTATCGCCCGGAGATGCGGCCGGTACTTGCCAGGCCCCCCAGATTGCAAAGATTGAGATGAGGGCAAGCACCAGACCTTCTGCATAGGCACGCATGTCTTTCCTCCGAGATATCAACATGAACAAGGGGGTCGGGTGACCATTGTTCACCCGACCATGAGGACATTAGTTGGTCAGGCTTTGGACCAAGGGAGTGGCGTCCTCTTTCATTGCGGATAGGGTTGTTTTTGCGTCCGCTCCATTCTGGTAGACCGGGCCGGTTCCGCGTGAGGCAAGGAGTTCCGCAAATTCTGGCTTGGCGGCAATTTCTTCCAGCGCGGTCTCCAACGCAGCAATCACTTCTACCGGTGTGCCCTTAGGTGCAAAGACGATCACTGGGGATGATACTGCAGCGAATGGAATGCCCAGCTCACCAAACGAGGGGACATCAGTCATGATCCCATCCCGCTCCTGACTGTTGACGGCCAGTGCCCTCAACTGCTCTTGAAAACCAGCAAGTTGCTGAACGCCAAGGAACCCGAAATCAGCCTGCTCGCCGATCAGGGCAGCCCGGGTCGGCCCGCCGCCTTTGAACGGCACATCCTGGGCGTCAATCCCGTTACTGGCCAGAAAGCCCAACCCACCGACGTGGTGGAATCCACCACGCCCCGAGTGTGCCCAACGCAGCTCGCCGGGATTGGCCTTGGCCGCGTCAATTAAATCCTGAACGGTCTGATACGGACTTTTGACTGGTACCATAAGCGACGTCTGCAATTGTCCTACCTGAGCGACAAAATCGAAGCTCTCCAATGCATCAATGTCAGTATCTCGGGTCATCGTCGACAAAAGGAACGATCCTCCGGATGTCATCATCAGAGTATACCCGTCGGGCCGTGCGCCAACCACCGCATTGGCCCCATTCAGGCCGCCCGACCCCGGCTTGTTGACCACAACAACGGGCACATCCAGCGTGCCTTCCGCTGCGGCCGAGATGGCGCGGGCATAGGCGTCAGTACCGCCCCCGGCCTTGTAGGGAACAACCAGGTTGATTGGTCGTTTTGGCCAATCCGCTGCAAAGGTTGCGGTGGCAGTCGTGGTGACGGCTATGGCGGCAATAACAGCACCAAGAAGCGTTCTGCGTTTCATGAGTAACCTCCCAAATTCGCTTGGGATCAAATTACGCGAAAACATCAATTGTAAAAAATGCAAATATGTTATCTACTCTTGCAAAAATTGAAAGTATGGATTGATGAACATCAAGGCCCTACGCGCCTTTCGCGCAACATTGTCCGAAGGCTCGCTAGTCGCCGCATCCGAGATTCTGCACCTTAGCCAGCCTGCGATCAGCCGCTTGATTTCGGGGCTCGAGGCCGAACTCAAGCTGACGCTGTTTGACCGCAGCGGCCGCAATCTGACCCCGACACCCGAAGGGTTGGCGTTCTACCGCGAGGCAGGCCGCATCCTGGACAACCTTGATGAAGTTCCTCGGATCGCTGCCGAAATCCGGGCAGGTCGCACGGAAACTCTGAGGATTGTAACCATGCCCCGAATTGCGCAGTCGCTGTCAGCCCCGGCCGTAGCGCGATTCATGAAGGCCAGCCCCGGCACCAATATCAACCTTGATGTCCGGGCAAGACGTGAAGCGGGGAAATGGTTGGCCGGACGAGAATACGATATCGGTATTGGTGCTTTGCCCGTCGATCATCCGGGCATTGTCACTAAACCTTTGTTGAGAGTGAGAGCACAAGCGGTCTTACCATTGGATCATCCTCTTTCCATCCGAGAAGAAATTACGGCGAGTGATCTCGCGGAAGAAACTATCATACGCTTGATGCACGGTCTGTTGTTGCGCGACCAGTTGGACGATATTTTTCACTCTGCTGGTGTCACACCAAAGCAAACTTGCGAAGTGGCAGCATCTCAACTCGCGTGCTCGCTTGTTGCAGAGGGTGCTGGTGTAACTGTTGCGGACGAGTTGGTCGTCGCCCAAACCAATTCGGACAAACTAGCACTTGTACCGGTGACGCCTGAACGCTGGATGACGTTTGGCCTGCTTTACCCGATCGTGGATGCGAAGTCCGATGCCTTGCTTTCATTCGAAAAAGAGTTGTTTGGCGTGGTCAACGCGTTGGCTCAACTAAGCCCGACGCTTGAACGTGTTCAATGACCCTGTCTGCCGGACTCCATGTTTCGACAGATTGGGACTTACGGGAAAGATGTAATGATTGCAGTTTTCTACCCATTACTTCCCATCAATCAGCTCATTGCTGCCTATCGTGGCGTAACTAAAACTATGACGTGGTTGAACAAATCAGACATTGCTGCAAGGTGCGATACTGTCTGCAAGAAGACTGCTCACATCAAACGAAGGACTGTGAAACTTCGGCGGCACCTGACTTCAGCCGCTCATTTCGACCAGAAAATCGATCATAGCGCGGGTCTTTGCGGGCAGGTTGTCGCGGCTGGCATAGATCACATGGACTCCGATAGAAGGCGGGCTGAAATCGGGTAAGATCGCCACCAATGCCCCGGCATCCAGTTCAGTCTGACAGGAAAGCTGAGGCAGACGTGTAATCCCACGACCAGCAAGGGCCAGCACCTTTTCGGTATGACCATCGTTGCATCGAATACGAGGAGCGATTGGAACCGCGATTGCCTCACCATCTGGTCCTGGGTAGGTCCAGTTTTGGGTGGCCCCGTGAAACGAAAAATCAATTAGTTGATGCCCCTTTAGGTCATCGGGGTGGCGGGGCGTGCCGTTTCGTTTCAGATAGGCGGGGGAAGCCAATGTAAGACCTTGTGTACGAAAAAGTTCGCGTGCAATCAAATCGGACGGAGGCAAATCACCGATGCGCACCAGCAGATCGATGCCTTCACCGATCATGTCGGCCCGGCGCTCGGATATGTCAATGTTCAGATCAACTTCGGGGTATCGCTGCAGAAATTCGGGCAACCGATCGTTCAGCCATCCATGTGCAAAAACCACAGGAACGCTCATCCGAAGCTCTCCAAAGGGTCTGTCGCCGATGGAATGCAACCTGTTTTGTACGGCGCGGGCGTCATCCACAATCCGGCGGGCGTTTTCATAGTATATGCGCCCGGATTCCGTCAGGCTGATCCGACGCGTGGTCCGATTCAATAACCGGGCGCCAAGCCGGGCCTCAAGCCGTCCGATTTCTTTACTGACATGGCTAGGCGTATGGCCCAGCAGTTTTGCGGCGGCGCTCATGCCTTCCTGTTCCACTACTGTGCAGAACAGAACCACGCCGTCGAACAAATCCTTATTATGATCCATTTGGAAAAAATTACCTTCCAGATGAGCTATTAAGCATCAATGCAAGTATAGTTACATTGGTTGCAGTGTAATGAAAGGCCAAACCATGTTGGATATAAGAAACTTCGATCACATTGGCATCCGCATCAGCGACCGCGATACATCAGTCGCCTTCTATGAGTTGCTGGGATTCGAGTTGATCGCGGATGGCGGCTATGACCATGGCCATCCGTTGGTGATGCTGCATCCGTCCGGGATCAACATCAACCTGTTAGGCCCCGCTACAGCAAAAGCTGGTGAAAACGTCTTGATGGATGAGGTCGAGAAGTTTCCCGGCATCACGCACCTGGCCGTCAAGGTAAGGGACGCCGAAGCAACCGAGGCCTTTGTTACCGAACACAGCATAGCCATAACAGGTCGTCGAGAATTTCGCGGTACCAAGACAATTTTCATCCGCGATCCGGATCGTAATGTCCTGGAACTTGTTGGTCCCGGACCATCTGTCGCGCAACTGATCGCCGAGCATGTGCACGGTTGAACCCCCATCATTAATGGAGATGCTCCCATGACCACTTTCATCAAACCGTTCGCCACTGCCCTGAGCTTGACGATCAGCGCCGTAGCACTCCCTGCAACCGCAGAAATACCTATGATCAAAACAGTGGATGGTGTCGCAACATACCCAGACGGCTATCAAGGCACGCCTGTCCGAGCCGCAGATAATGACCCGTTTCTGTCACCGACTAACTCGGCGCTGATCCTTATCGACTACCAGCCGCCGATTTTGGCTGGGGTTAAGAATATCAACCACGAAGAGCTGATCAACAACACCACTGGTCTGATAAAGACCGCCGTGATCTACGACATCCCGATCATATTCAGCCATGTAGCCGTAGGATTGAACGGCTATGATCCTATGATCGAAGAATTGCGCGAACTGGCCCCGAACGCGGTATTTGTTGACCGGACCAATGTGAACGCTTGGGAAGAGCCTGAATTTGTAGCTGCAGTTGAAGCAACGGGCCGAAAGAAGCTGATAATGGGCGGTCTTTGGACGGATGTGTGTCTGGCTTATCCCGCGATTGAGGCCGAGTTGGCCGGATATGACGTCTACGTTCCGGAAGACGCCGTTGGATCGATCACTCAGACCAGCCACGCAAACGGCATGCGCCGCATGATCGAGGCTGGTGTTGAACCTATAACATGGAATGTGGTTCCAGCCGAACTGCAACGCGACCACGCGCGCACCGATAAACTGCAGGCCGTCACTCGCGTGTTTATGGAGCATCTTTTCAAAGTTGACCCGGACTCAACCTGGTAAATTCAACATCTGTCAGGGGCTTCGGTCCCTGGCGGCGAATTCTGCTTGAAATCAGGCTTTACCTGTTTGCACTTGAGCAGTTTACAGAAAGCCGGCGTCTGTTACTATGGGGAACCTGATTGGGACAGCTCCCCGCTGCTGATTGCGGTTCAGCAACAACTTGTCCTTCCGGGCGCAAACACCAAAATCGAGAACAGCCCGAACCCACCATTTGCTTGAGGTTGCCATTGTGACGGTTGGGTCCGTCAAATCAGGCATTCGCGACATTGGCAATTTAATGGTCCGAACTCACACCATAGGCAATTTTGCGCACCCTCGGGGCTGTATTCTATATCGGCTGAATGGCGGAAACAGCTGAGCCTTCCACAGTTACTCGATGCATCAGGCGTCGAAATCCGTGATAGTCGTTGATGGCCTTGTGCCATGTCGCTCGGTTGTCCCACATGGTGATGTCTCCAGTCCGCCATCGGACGCGGCATTGGAATTCAGGTTGTTTGCAATGTTCATAGAGCAAGGCAAGGATTGCATCGGACTCCTCACGGGAGAGGCCCTCGATATGCGTGGTAAACACCGGGTTCACGAATAATCCGCGACGCCCACTCAAGGGATGCGTGATGACTACTGGATGGCGTGCGTCTTGAACGGCGTTTTCTGCGTTGCTCAGACGCCCGCTCGTTGCAGCCTCGCTTTCTTGCGCAGCTGCACCAAAGACATGCCGCGATGAATGAATGGCTGTAAGCCCATGCAGAAACTGGCGCACCGGCACGGACAGTGCGTCATAGGCTGCGCCCATTGAAACAAAAAGCGTGTCCCCGCCGTATGGCGGCATTTCGATGGCATGGAGAATAGAACCCATGGCGGGTTCTTGATCGTACGAATGGTCGGTATGCCATCCTTCGCCGACCGCTTCTCTTTGATCCTTTTCCTTAAGCACCATGGCGATCTCAGGATGGCCATCGACAGGTCTGAAGAATCGATTGACATTGATCGGACCGAAGCGACGGGCAAATTCCAGGTGATCGTCTGGGCTGACCTGCTGATCTCTGACGACGATCACAGAGTACTTTGCAAACGCGGCGTGAATATCTTCAAACTGGGTACTGTCGCGGATGTCAGCATCCATGATCTCAGCTCCCAAACCGCCTGTCAGTGGTCTTATGTCCATTATTCTGCTCCTTGCTCTAGTGGCGGAAGTTTAAGGGTGGCCAATGATCGGAGAAACTGAACTATCTGGACACAGTTTTGTTGGTGCTGCGTAAAACCTGCATCTGAACTGGCTCGATCATTTCGTGTACAGTGCGCTGGTTCAGCATAAGTGCGTTTACGTTGTTCAAACTTAACCTTCGATAACATCGGTCCCCGCATTTCGATCAACCTGCACTACGGATAAGCCTGCCTCTTACTGCAGCGCTAGCACGTTGGTCAGACGAATGCTATTTGCGCGGTCAAATGGACTTTGGCGAGCAAGGATTAGGAAGCTTGCAATTGATGCTCCTTTGCGAAATTTATGGCTGTTTCACTGATCATGGCTGAATGGGTGTGGATCGCTTTGGTGCTGGATCCGGATGATGCCCAGAGGTCTCAAAACTCTGATGTTTCTTATGCAGAAAGGGGTAGGTGATTTGTCGGCAGCGCAAAGGCTCTTTCATGTGCCGTGGTTTTTTGACGGGCTCATTGGGCTTTGAACGGTTTTAAGCTTTCTTGAAACTGTTCGATGAATTCGAGTGTCACCAGTGACGGTTGTTTCAATATTGGGCGCACAAGCGATAGTGTATGTGGAAGCAATGGCTTGAACGGCCTATAGCTCAATCCACGCGTTGAATACTGGATGGCGTCCAACTCGCTTACCACGGAAACTCCGACACCTTTTAGTGCCAACTCACAAGCTGCGGTGAACTGCCTGACTTCGATGTGGGAATTCAACTCTACGTTGGCGCTCTGAAACGCTTTGGAAAGCCGCCCAAAAAAGTCGCTGTCGCGTCGTGTATGGATAATTTTAGCATCTTTAATATCCGCTGGTGTCACCTCAGCGAGGCTTTCCAATTCATGCCCGGTGGGAAACACGCAAACTGTGCGGACATTGATGTTTCTGCTTTCAACGGCCGGGTGACCGTTAAAGCTGTCCGTGATCCCGAAATCATACTGCTCACCTATCATCCACTCGAGAATCCGTTCCGGTCGATCTGGTTCAATCGTCAGGGTGACGCCGGGCCGATCCTGCAAAAACTTGGCGACGACATCGGGAAGATGACTTGTGGCGAACCCCGGTAAGCAAGCGACGCGGATGTGACCCGCTTTGCGCTGTGTGATGTCCTGACTGACATCCGAGATTTGCTTCATCAATTCCAGAACGCGCTCTACGCTGGGTTGCAGATATCGTACCTCCTGTGAGGGCACCAAGCGACCTTCGCGGCGATCAAAAAGCTGAAAGCCAAGTGATTTTTCCAAATCAGAAAGCAGTCTGCTGACTGCGGGCTGACTTATCCCAAGATCCGTTGCTGCAGCAGTGACCGACCCATTGGTGGAAACGGCCATGAGCGCTTCCAATTGCCGGATCCGCAAAGTTTGACTCATATTTTGAACCTGGTTCGTTGTTTGCCTGGTTGGTTTATAATGTAATGTTATGTTTTTCTCAAAAATTAAATGCTTGAATTATAAAATTGTAACGTTAACGTCGTGAAATCGTCATGTGTGCTGATTACGCGTTGCGGTCGGTATTCAACGAAGCATCAACCCCTGATGCATGGGAGGAATCATGAAAAAGAATTTTCTAGGCGCTCTCGCCTTAACAACTGCTCTGTCGCCGGTGGCGGCTATGGCGCAAACCGAAATTCAGTTCTGGCATGCCTTCACCGGTCGACTAGGCGATCTTGTGAAGGCTCAGGTTGAAGAGTTCAATGCCAGCCAAGATGAGTTCACTGTAGTAGAAAGCCATAAAGGCAACTATTCGGAAACCTTGAATGCGGGTATTGCTGCTTTCCGAGCAGGTGAACAACCACATATCCTGATGGTTTTCGAAGTAGGCACGGCAACGATGATGTCGGCCGAAGGGGCTATCAAACCCGTGTATGAAGTGATGGCTGAAAGCGGTGCATCATTCGATCCTGATGCCTACATTGGTGCCGTCAAAGGCTACTATACGACCACTGACGGGGACATGCTGTCGCTGCCCTTCAACTCGTCAACACCCGTTCTCTGGGTCAATCGCGATGCTATGGAAGCGGCGGGTGTTGACCCTGACACGGATTTGTCGACCTGGGAAAAAGTTGGTGACGTTCTTGACCAGCTTAAGGCTGGGGGTGAAGACTGTCCGCTGGTCACTGCTTGGCAAAGCTGGATCCACCTTGAGAACCTTTCGGCCTATCACGACGTCCCATTCGCTTCGAAGGATAATGGATTTGCCGGTCTTGATACCGAACTGATGTTGAATGGACCGACGCAGGTGGCGCACCTGACCGCGATGGGTGACTGGGCCAAAGATGGTAAATTCATCTATACCGGCCGCAGAAATGAAGGTGGCGCGAACTTCCGGGCAGGTGAATGCGCGCTATTCACCGAAAGTTCGGCAGGTTATGCCGGCATTAGCTCTGAGGCTGAGTTCGAATTCGACGTGCGCCCATTGCCCTATTGGGAGGCGGTCGTAAGCGAGCCGCAAAACACCATTATTGGTGGCGCTTCGCTTTGGGTGATGGAGGGTCACGATCCTGAAGAATACAAAGGTGTCGGTGAATTCCTGAGCTTCCTGTCATCTTCGGACGTTCAGGCGAACTGGCACCAGAACACAGGGTATCTTCCAATCACCGCCGAAGCTGGCGTCGCGACCCGAAATGCTGGTTTCTATGAAGAAAACCCAGGTACTGACATTGCTGTCATACAGATGACCGCCAAAGAGCCGACTGCGAATTCGAAGGGTCTGCGTCTGGGGTCGTTTGACCAGATTCGCGGCATCATCGACGAAGAGCTCGAGGCTGTCTGGTCCGGTGAAAAGACCGCTCAGGAAGCAATGGACAGTGCGAAAGAACGCGGCGATGCCCTACTGCGCCGGTTCGAGTCTGCCAATCAATAAGTCCTAATTCGATGCGGGCCTGTTTCGGGCCCGCATCTTCTTTATTCGGTGGTTTATCGGGATGGAAAAACGCGTCACCTTTCGCGGCTGGCTTCTGCCATTGGCTCTGATCGCCCCTCAGGTCATTATCTCCGCCGTTTTCTTTTTCTATCCGGCCGGACAGGCGGTTTGGCAGTCTTTGTTCATACCTGATCCCTTTGGGCTGTCGTCCCAATTCGTGGGGTTCGGCAACTTTGAATTCCTGCTGAGCGATAAATTCTACCGTGCTTCTTTCGTGACGACGGCGGTGTTTTCAACGCTCGTCACGCTGTGTTCGATGATCCCGGCGTTGTTTCTGGCCGTCATAGCGGACCGCCTGATCAAAGGATCGGGTATTTACCGGACGCTGCTGATCTGGCCCTACGCCGTTGCCCCCGCTGTTGCAGGCGTGCTGTGGCTGTTCATGTTCAACACACGTGTTGGTGTCGTGTCGTGGTACCTCGGCCAGCTTGGTTATGACTGGAACCACGTTCTGAACGGCACCGAGGCCATGGGCCTGGTGGTTGTAGCCTCGGCCTGGGGGCGAATCAGCTATAACTTCTTGTTCTTCTTCGCAGCGCTGCAGTCGGTCCCAAGATCGGTGATCGAGGCTGCGGCAATTGACGGCGCGCGCTTCTGGCGCCGGTTCTTCACAATCGTGCTGCCGCTTTTGTCACCAACCGCGTTCTTCCTGTTGGTGGTGAATGTTGTCTACGCATTCTTTGAGACCTTTGGCGTCATCCACACGATCACTGGCGGTGGCCCACAGCAGGCGACGACCATTCTAGTCTACAAAGTCTTCTCGGATGGGTTCGTTGGACAAGATCTCGGTTCGTCCTCCGCTCAGTCCGTCATCCTGCTTATTGTCGTTGGTCTGCTGACCGTCATCCAATTCAAATACGTGGAAAAAAGGGTGCACTACTGATGGCAGCCCAACAACACGGAATGGTCGAAAAACGTGGAATGGGGATCTGGTTGACCCATGCCATGATGATCCTTGGCGTCTTAATCATCTTTTTCCCGATCTGGCTGGCGTTCGTGGCATCGACTGTGACCCAGCCGGAAATCGTTTCGCCGCCCATGCCCATTCTTCCCGGCGATCAATTCTGGGAAAACTATAAGGCCGCGCTGTTCTCCGGTGTGAACGTCCCAGTCGCCACAATGTTGTTCAACAGTCTTGTGATGGCCATCGGAATCGCAGTGGGCAAGATCATAATTTCGCTGCTGTCAGCTTTTGCGATCGTCTATTTCCGTTTTCCCGGGCGAACGACGTTCTTTTGGCTGATCTTCCTAACGCTTATGCTTCCGGTCGAGGTTCGTATTGTGCCGACGTTCGAAGTTGTCGCCGGGTTCGGCATGCTCAACAGCTACTATGGGCTGATCTTCCCCTTAATCGCCTCGGCCACGGCAACGTTCCTGTTCCGGCAGTTCTTTCTGACGATCCCGGATGAACTGGCCGAAGCTGCACGCGTCGATGGTGCCCGCCCGATGCGGTTCTTCATTGATATCGTGGTCCCCATGAGCCGAACGAATATCGCGGCGCTGTTCGTGATCCTTTTTATCTACGGGTGGAATCAATATCTCTGGCCGCTGCTCATCACTACCGATCCTGAAATGAACACCATCGTGATGGGTATCAAACAGATGTTCCCATCCGGCGACGACGTAGCGGAATGGCCGGTCATCATGGCCACTTCGATTTTGGCGATGATCCCGCCGGTCATCGTGGTGGTGTCTATGCAAAAGCTCTTTGTCCGCGGCCTTGTCGATAGCGAGAAATAAAAAATGGCAACAGTAAACTTAGAGAATGTCAAAAAGAGCTTTGGCCCGACGGATGTTATCCATGGCATCGACATAGATATTGCGGACGGTGAATTCATTGTGATTGTTGGCCCTTCGGGCTGCGGAAAATCCACGCTTTTGCGAATGGTTGCGGGCCTTGAAACCGTAACGTCCGGTGAAATCCGGATTGGAGAAGAACGAGCCAACGACAAAGAGCCGATGGATCGCGATATCGCGATGGTGTTCCAGAATTACGCGCTCTACCCACATATGTCGGTGCGCCAGAACATGGGGTATGGGCTGAAAATCGCGGGGCTTCCAAAGAACCAGATTGACCAGAAGGTGACCGAGGCCGCCAAACTGTTGCAGCTGGAAGCTTTGTTGGACCGCAAACCCCGGCAGCTTTCAGGCGGTCAACGCCAAAGGGTGGCAATGGGGCGGGCAATTGTTCGCGAGCCGGCGGTTTTCCTGTTTGATGAACCACTCTCAAATCTTGATGCAAAGCTGCGTGTTCAGATGCGTTTAGAAATCCGCGAGCTTCAGGAAAAGCTTGGAATTACATCGCTTTACGTGACTCACGATCAGGTCGAAGCGATGACGATGGCAGACAGGATGATCGTGATGAACGGAGGCATCGCTGAGCAGATTGGGACGCCATTGGAGGTATATGAAACACCAGGAACCCTTTTCGCGGCTCAGTTTATTGGTAGCCCTGCAATGAATATCTTTGATGCTCAGCGTGAAAACGGAACGGTTAAGATAGGGGGCTTAGAGATTGGCCCATCCACGGGGCCTGATATCCCACTAAAGCTTGGAATCCGACCAGAGCATCTGTTTCTGGACGACAATGGTCCGTTGGAAGCCGCTATTCAGATGGCGGAACCGCTAGGCGCAAACACCTTATTGCATGGCCAGCTCACGGATGCAGGCGACGCGATTACGATAAGTCTTCCGGGTGTCCACCCAATCGAAGGCCGGCATCCGAGCATGCGGTTCTCAGTTGCCTCAGAGCACATGCATCTGTTTGACCATTCATCCGGCAAGAGGTTGGAAGGCTGATGGTCTTTCCACAGGTTGAAGCCTTTCGTGGTGGCAAAAACCTGATCCGGGTTGTGGGGCATCGAGGTGCGCGGGGTGTGCTGCCCGAAAACAGTATGATTGGCTTTGACTTTTCGCTCTCTATCGGCGTCCCGCTGCTTGAGTTTGATGTTGTCCTGACGGCCGATGACGTACCGATCATAACCCACAACCATCGGCTGCACGCTCCTAGCTTTCGTGACGCAAATGGCCTGTTTCTGACCGGAGAAGAGCCGAAGGTCTCGTCATTGACGTTCGAGCAAATCCAGCAATTTGACATCGGGCGGTTGGATGGTCATTCGGCTTATGGCCAACGGTTTCCGGACCAGGCTCAACTGGATGGCATCCGTGTTCCAAAGTTGCAGGATTTGCTGGATTTGGTTGATGATCCAAAATACGGCGACGCCTATTTGATGCTCGAACTGAAGTCGGATCCGGATTTGGCTCACGATGCGCTTTATAGGAAGAAATTTGTCGGGCGGGTTCTTCAAGAAGTACGTGACAAAGGATTGTCTTCGCGCGCGGTGCTCCACAGTTTTGATTGGAACCTGTTGGAGGAGTGTCAGCGGCAGGCTCCTGACATGCCGTCTTCCTACCTGACGCAGCTTCCGGAAAACGCGGCGGATGTTGGTGAGGATTCCTCGAAAGCGGTTTGCCCTGACTTTCGTGGTCGTCGTGATGAAATTCCAAATTTGGTCAAGCAAGCTGGCGGTTCGCTTTGGTGCCCATACTACACGGATGTAACGGCTGAAAATGTGGCGCGCGCAAAAGAACTGGGCCTATGTGTTGCCGTATGGACGGTCAATTCGCACGAAGAAATAGGCAGAATGATCGACCTGCGCGTGGATGCAATTGTATCTGATTATCCTGGGCGGGTTCAAAGGCATCTGTCGGATTTGGGCGTGAGGTGGAGTGTCGATTGCCGGTGAGCACCGCGCCACAAAAGCTGACGCCGTTCATGTTCTTTTCAGTTGCAGTTGGGAAGGATCAGACACATCAACTAGCCTAAATTTGCAAAAGAACCATCGTCTAAAGCACCGTGCAATTGTTAGGTAGCCGCATTGGATCATGCCGAAAGGCTGGCCAATGGATGCGATTAAGATCCGTGTGCAGCAGAAATTGCTTCGCTTGGAGAGGTCGGCGTGAACAGTGTGTTACACTAACAAAAAAACATACCGAGAAAAACAAATCTATCCTTGAAGTGGCGCATTCAACTACAGGGGCGCAGTTTGTGAAAACTCAGTGTCGTATTGAATTTGCGGTGAATGAGCCGATATCCCCCGCTTCATCGAGATAATAATTTGGACCTGCAACCAACGGAAAACCGGATACTCGGGACAAATGCCCAATCAACGAAGCTTTAGTGTTCAATGTAGGCTGAATGTCCGTCTTGCAACCTGATGAAGCCGTCTTGAGGTTCGTTCAATTCAAATACCTCTTGTGCGGATAGGCCCAGGAAGATTCCTCGAAACACGCGGGATGTTAATCCGTGGCCAACAATTATCACTGTTCCTTCGAACGAGCTGCTCGAATACCATGAGGAAACACGATTGTGCACGTCAGCATAGGACTCTCCACCCGGGGGTGGATAATTCCAGCGATCAGAGCATCGCGCTTCCCATTCCTTGGGAAACTGTCGAGTGATCTCTTTTTCAGTCAATCCTTCCCATTGCCCGAAACTGCATTCCACCAAACTGGTCTCGTACTCGATGATTTCTGGCGGCAGACCTAGTTCCTTGATCACGATTGATGCTGTCTGTGCAGCTCGGCCAAGCGGGCTCGAAAATATTGAAAGCGAATGATCGAAAGAAAGGCGGCTTCGTAGTTTACTTGCGTTTGCCAATGCTTGACGAATGCCTCGGTCGGTCAGGGGCGAGTCCCGACGTCCTTGCCTCCGTTTTTGGGAGTTCCATTCGGTCTCGCCGTGACGAAGCAAATAGAAGGTTGGGCTGATGTTCTGGTCTCGCACTTGTTGACTACTTTATTCATCGACGCAAAGCGAAGTAATTCTGATTTTTAGTTTAAGCAGTGTCTCGTCTAAGCGGGCAACTATTGTCGAAAAAAGCAACCAATCCTCTGGTTGACACAATTGATAACACGAATGAAGGGCCGCTACACGACCTGTGCGTTAAATGAGGCGTCGCTCATTTTGATCCTTTAAGGGCTCTCCGCCGACTTGGTTTGCGCTTAAATTCGATGACAACTTCTCGGATGCGTGGACATGATGGAAGAACTTATAGGCGAAAATCGCAAAACTTGCGCGTAGTGGGTATTGGGGTCGTATCAAAATCAACGGCTTCGCTAAGGCCGGATGGCTGAATACTGTGTCGCTCGATATTCGTATCGGCGACTGACCCTGCTCTGCAAAGCGCGTTCAGAAAAGGGCTCAACTGCGATTGATATATTCCGCGATAGCTGCCCGACTGCCGTGTTTCCAGATCGTAGTTAGCCAGAAGGCAAAAGCTCTGGGAAAGCCTGCGCCGAGGGCGCAAGCATCGCTATAGTGTTGCTGGCCGACCCAGAGTTCTGGATCGTCTTTGGAAGCCAGCGAAGCTTTCTGTAGACTCTCCCATTGGGGGTCATTGGGGGCGATTTCGGAGCCATCTTCACGGTATCCTGCACACATCCGGCACCAGAAAGCTTCGGCCAGCGCGAGCCCGCTTATGGAAGAGCCTGCCGCAAGTGCATCACGAAGTGACGGCAGCAAGAACCCGGGGTGTCGCGCCGATCCATCGAAAGCAACCCGGCGCGTCGTGTCGTGAATGGCCGTATTTGCAAATCGCGTCTCAACCTGCTCAAGGTATTCATTTGCAGTCGCTCCGGGGACGGCTGCGACATGAGGCAGAATTTCTTCTTCTTGGACCTTTCTGAAAAACGCCAGGATATCCCGGTCCTGCATGCAATCCGAAATTGTCGGGACATTAAGTATTTCGCCGACATTAGCAAGCAACTGGTGACCGCCGTTCAAAATGCGCAGTTTCATCGTCTCATAGCTTTGGACATCACGGGTCAGCGTGACGCCAACCTGTTCAAGGGGTGGGCGCCCGGCGCAGAAATCGTCCTCGATCACCCATTGGCGATAGTTCTCGTGCGATACGGGTGCTTGGTCATCGACGCCAAGTGCGTGGCATTGTGATATCACTTGGTCTGTTGTAGCGGGCACGATGCAATCCACCATTGAATTGGGGAATGCGCCGTTCTGGTCTATCCAGTCGGCCAGAGCAGGGTCAGACAGGCGTGCTAGACCGACAACGCAGTTCCTCAGGATCACGCCATTATCCTTAAGGTTATCGCAGCTCAGCGCGGTGAAGGGTTTGATGCCCTGCGCCCTGCGCTGCTTGAGCGCCGCAATGATCGCACCGAAGGCCGTGCGCGGCTGGTTTGGATTTGCTGCATCATGAAGAATTTCTTGGTGATCTGTGTCGAGGGCACCCGTGTTGGCATCTCGGTAATATCCACCTTCGGTCACTGTCAAAGACACAATCTTGATGGAAGGCTCGGACATCTTGCGGATCAACGCTGCATTGCCTGCCTCGACCGGAAGATAATCGATCATCGGACCAATTACCTGGGCGGACATCCCTTTCGGGTCCAGTTCGATCAATGTCGTCAAGCAGTCCTGCGCCAGCAGACGCCCTCGCATCTCGGAATCGTAGCTTCGCACACCGGCTCCGATGATTGCCCAGTCGTGGGCCTGACCTTGCTGCATCAACTGATGGATATACCAAGCCTGATGCGCGCGGTGAAAATTCCCAAGACCGATATGGACAATGCCGGGCGTCAGGTCCGAGCACCTGTAAGATGGGGTCCTGACAGTTGTCGGCAGGTTTGAAAGGTTATCTCGCCTTAGATGTACTGCAGGATTTGCGTTTGCCACAGGATTCATCAGCTCATCCAGTTTCCGCCATCGACGTTATATGTCTGGGCGACAATGTACCTGGCTTCGTCAGAGGCCAGAAATACAGCCATCCCGGTCAGATCCTCTGCGCGACCCATCCGCCCATAGGGAACAGCTGCCGCCACTTCGCGTTTCTTTTGGCCGAGCGGTTTATCTTCATGTTTTGCAAAGAACGCATCAACGCCGTCCCAATGCTCGCCATCAACAACACCCGGAGCAATTGCGTTCACGTTGATCCCATGAGCGATCAGGTTCAGCCCTGCCGATTGGGTCAGCGATATGATCGCCGCCTTGCTGGCGCAGTAAACCGCGACCAAAGGTTCCCCCCTTCGCCCAGCCTGAGATGCCATGTTGATGATCCGACCTTTGGTCCCGTGCTCGATCATGTGCCGGGCGACCGCTTGCATCGTGAACAAAGCACCCGAGACGTTGATGTCAAACACGCGGTTGTAGTCTTCCCGATCAATCTCAACGATTGGGGCGGCGGTGAAGATTGCCGCATTGTTGATCAGAATGTCGATAGGGCCGAAATGTGTAGCGGCTCTTGCGACGGCCTCATCTATGCTTTGTTGGTTTGTCACGTCCATCTCGATGGCGAATGCAACCTGACCCAATTCTGCGGCGGCGTCTTTCGCACGCTGGATGTCGATGTCGGCGATGGCAACACGCGCGCCTTCTGCAACATAAGCTTTGGCAAAGGCCAATCCGATGCCTCGCGCAGCCCCGGTGATCAGGGCGGTTTTGCCTGCCAAGCGTGTCATTCGATCCGCAAGCCTTTCGCATCAAACCGATGGATGACATCTGCACGCGGTGTCAGGTGAATTCGATCCCCATGGCGGAAGCCGACCTCACCATCTGCGCGGACGGTAATGGTTTCGGCCAGGCCGGTCTCGTGGACGTGAAAAAAGGTGTCCGATCCCAAGTGTTCTGAAACGCTGACGATCCCGGACCATTCGCCTTCAGTTTCCGAAACCGCGATGTGTTCCGGGCGAATACCGATTGTTTGTGCTCCGTGTTTCGCCGCCTCTGGTCCTTCGATGAAGTTCATTTTGGGCGAGCCGATGAACCCTGCAACAAACAAGTTGCGCGGCGTCCGATATAATTCAAGCGGGCTGCCGACCTGTTCGATCACACCGGCTTGAAGCACGACGATCTTGTCGGCCATTGTCATGGCTTCAACCTGATCGTGCGTCACGTAGATCATCGTTGTCGCCAGACGTTCGTGCAGTTCGCTGATCTCCAGCCGCATGCCAACGCGCAGCGCCGCGTCTAGGTTTGAAAGGGGCTCGTCGAACAGGAATGCCGCGGGCTCACGAACAATGGCGCGACCAATGGCAACGCGCTGGCGTTGCCCACCGGAAAGCTGCCCCGGGCGGCGGTCGAGATAATCGCTCAGGTTCAGGACGCTTGCCGCGCCTTCGACACGCTTGTCGATTTCGGCCTGATCCAGCTTGGCCATACGCAAGGGAAAGGCGATGTTCTTGCGCACACTCATATGCGGGTACAAAGCATAAGACTGGAACACCATTGCCAGACCACGTTTGGCGGGCGGTACGTCGGTTGCATCCGCGCCATCAATGTCGATGGAGCCCGAAGTGATGTCCTCTAGCCCCGCAATGAGCCGCAACAGCGTGGACTTGCCACAACCAGAGGGCCCGACGAAGACGGTGAATTCACCGTCCTCGATAGTCAAATCTAGTGGTGGAATGACCTCTACGTCACCGAAGCTTTTGGTCACTGACTTGAGTTGGATACGTCCCATAGTCGTCTTCCTTATTTCACAGCGCCGAAAGTCAGGCCGCGGACAAGTTGTTTCTGGCTGAACCAGCCAAGGATGAGGATTGGTGCGATCGCCATGGTCGATGCCGCGCTGAGCTTGGCGAAGAACAGGCCTTCGGGGCTGGAATAGCTGGCGATGAATGCGGTAAGCGGCGCTGCGTCAACGGCAGTCAGGTTGAGCGTCCAGAATGCCTCGTTCCAGGCAAGAATGAAGTTCAGTAGCACGGTCGAGGCGATGCCGGGCACGGCCATGGGTGTCAACACATAGAGGATTTCTTCTTTCAGCGTGGCACCATCCATCCGGGCGGCTTCCAGAATCTCACCGGGGATTTCACGGAAATAGGTGTAAAGCATCCAGACGATGATCGGCAGGTTGATCAGCATCAGCACCACGACCAGCCCTCCGCGCGTGTCCAGTAGACCCAACCGGATGAACAGCAGATAGATCGGGTAGAGAACACCCACCGCGGGCAGCATCTTGGTGGACAGCATCCACAGCAGGATGTCCTTGGTACGCTTGGACGGCACGAAGGCCATGGCCCATGCTGCGGGCACTGCGATGATCACGCCCAGAATGGTTGATCCACCTGCGATGATCACCGAATTCCACAGGAACCGCATGTAATCCGAGCGTTCCTGTACGATTGCATAGTTCTCGAGCGTCCAATCGAAGTTCAGGAACAGCGGTGGGCTGGCGATCGCCTGAGCTTCGGTTTTGAAGCTGGTCAGGATCGTCCAGAGGATCGGGAAAAAGATCAGCAGACCAACGGCCCAGGCAAGGGCGGTGTTCAGCGATTTACGACGGGATGTGACGGCGCGGGCCATGGTCGTTCCTCCTCACGCGTCCAGGTTTTTGCCGACGATGCGCATCAGGAAGATGGCAACGATATTGGCAAGGATGATGGCGTAGACACCTCCGGCTGATCCAAGGCCGACATTCTGGCTTTCCAGCACGCGCTGGAATATCAGGTAGGTGAGGGTTCGGGTGCCGAAGGCGCCGCCGGTGGTCACGAAGATTTCGGCGAAGATCGACAGAAGAAAGATCGTCTGGATCAGGATCACGATGGTTATCGCGCGGCTCAGATGTGGCAGGACGATGTGATAAAAGCGTTTCAGGACTGGCGCACCATCCATTTCGGCTGCTTCCAGCTGTTCACTGTCCAGTGACTGAATTGCGGTCAGCAGGATCAGTGTCGCGAAGGGTAGCCACTGCCATGAGACGATCATGATGATCGAAGTCATCGAGGCCTCGGATAGCCATGAGATCGGCTCGGCCCCGAAAAAGCGCCATAGATGGGCCAGCAACCCATTCACAGGATCCATGAACATGTTCTTCCACACCAACGCAGACACCGTGGGCATGACAAAGAAGGGAGCGATCACGAGGATACGGACAACGCCCTGACCCCACATGGGTTGATCCAGCAGCATCGCTAGTAGAATGCCTAGAATTACGGTGATCACCAAGACGCCGCCTACGATCATCAACGTCGCTTGCACCGCGGGCCAGAAGGAGCTGGACGAGACGAACCGGACATAGTTGTCGAACCCGACCCAGCCCAAGTCGCCACCGCGAAGGGGCAGATACTTCTTGAAGGAAAAATACAGCGTCATCGTCAGGGGCACGAGCATCCAGCCAAGTAGCAGGACCACTGCGGGTGCCATCATCAGGCGCGCGACGGATCGGGAATGTTGAGTTGCCATGACGCAAACCCTCTCTGTTCAGGCATAACCAAAGCCTGCGAGAAAAACGCGAGTTGTGGAAGGGTAGAGCGGGGGGCAGACCTCTGCCCGCCCGCCGGGGAGGGATGCCTCAGTAGCCTGCGGCTTCCATTTCTTCGGTGGTGAAGGCCTGCGCTTTGGCGAGTGCTTCGTCCACTGACTGCTGTCCGGCATAAACTGCCGAGAACTCCTGACTTACTTGCGTAGCGATACCGGCAAACTCGGGGATCGCGACGAACTGGATACCCGTGTATGGCGTCGGCTGTGCGCAGCAATTCTGTGGATCGGCCATCAGGATCGACTCTAAGGTCATGTTCGCAAAGGGAACTTCCTTGTAGTTCGGGTTCTCATAGAGCGAGGTTCGCGCACCCGGCGGCACATTGGCCCAGCCTTCATTTTCGGCCACCAACTCAATGTAGTCTTTCGAGGTCGCCCATTCGATGAATTGCTTTGCCGCGTCCTCTTGCTGCGTGCCCGCTGGGATCGCTAGCGCCCAGGCCCACAACCAATTGGCGCGTTTATCTACGCCTTCCGAGTTCGGTGCCAGTGCAAAACCAACCTTGTCTGCCACTGTTGAGTCGTCAGGATTGGTCACGAAGGATGCCGCGACGGTTGCGTCGATCCACATGCCACACTTGCCCTGCTGGAACAACGACAGGTTTTCATTGAACCCATTGGTGGCGAAGCCTGCAGGGCCAGATTCATTCATCATGTCGACGAAGAAAGTGAGCGCTTCTTTCCATTCCGGCTGATCGAACTGGGGCTTCCAATCCTCGTCAAACCAGCGCGCGCCGAAGGAATTGCCTGTCACGGTGATAAAGGCGCCGCCTTCACCCCAACCAGCCTTGCCACGTAGGCAGATACCGTTGATGTCATTGTCCCGATCCGTCATCGCAGCGGCAGCTTCGCGGATGAATTGCCAGGTAGGCGCGTCGGGCATTTCAAGGCCGGCCTGTTCCATCAGGTCAGTGCGGTACATGATCATCGAGCTTTCACCATAGAATGGCGCTGCGTACAGCGTCCCTTCATGGCTTAGGCCCCCCGCCATTGCGGGCAGAATGTCCCCGACATCGTAGTCTTCGGACAAACCATCTAGCGGAACCAACCAGCCATTCGCGCCCCAGATGGGCGTCTCGTACATGCCGATGGTCATGATGTCGAACTGACCGCCCTTGGTCGTGATGTCGGTGGTGACGCGCTGACGCAGCACGTTCTCTTCCAGCGTTACCCATTCGACGTCGATACCGGTCGCTTCGGTGAATTTGTCAGTATAGCCCTGCATCCGGATCATGTCGCCATTATTCACGGTGGCGATCGTGATGGATTGCGCGTGGGCTGCGGCCGTAGCGACGAATGTCAATGCAGTCGCCGCGCGAAGTGCGTGCTTGAGATACATCCCTGTCCTCCCTGAGCTTGGATGTGGTGCAGAGAGCGTAGAGTGTAAATTGTCGCGCCGTCAATAAAAACTTTACGCGCGTTAAAATTATCGAGCTATGCCGAATTCCTTAATACGAGCCGCGCAGGGAAAAGGGTTTCTGTTCGCGCCTCAAATTCTCCCCCGTTTTCAATGAGTTCGAACAGCGTTTCGACACTTCTTCCGGCTACGTTGTCGTAGTCATGCGCAGCTGTGGTCAGAGAAGGGCAGGTGAATTTTGCGAACGGATGATCGTCATTTGAGGCCACGCGCAGCGTGCAATCGTTCTTGCGTCCGACCCGAATCCCCTGTTCGTAACAGGCCGCAAGAAAGCCAATTGCCAGTCGGTCATTGCTGCATAGAACTGAATTCGTCCTCAATTGACGCTCGTCCAGAACTTTCAACGCGCCCCGGTGACCGATTTCTTCAAATGCCCAGCCTATGCCGTCGACTTTGATGATATGAGGCTCAAACCCGAGACGCTCCATCACCTCAACATAAGCTTTTCGACGTTTGTTGGCGTTCGGATTCGCAGGCGTACGCATTTCAAAGAAAGATGGCGGTTCGCCCGTGCGGGTCATGTATTCGACCGTTTGTGACACAAAACTGAAATTGTCCGATCCAACAAAGGCAGCCCCCAAACCATCCAGGTTACTGTCAAACAAGACCGTTGGCACGTTGGCACAGAATTTCTCGATCGCGGATCGGTCCGAGATACGCCCCAAAGGGGCTAGCAAAACTCCGGCGGGTTTCAGGGATTGCAGGCCGTCCAGAATTTCGTTCTCGAGCTTTTGCTCGCCATGTGAGCTGAAGAGAGACGGTCGATAGCCCGCCGCGATGCAGGATTGTTCCAGATACCGTGCGATTTCTGCAAAGAAAGGGTCAGACAAATAGGGTACGACGATGCCGATATTCTTGGTCAGCTTTCGGTTCTGGTTCACCGCATAAATGTTAGGGCGGTAATCAAACCGTTCGAGCGCTTCTTCGATGCGCGCCCTTGTCGTCGGGCGAACACTTTCGGGATCATGGAAATATTTGGATACTGTGGGCCGCGAAATGCCGCTGAGGGCCGCGAACTCTTCCATATTCTTAATCTTGGTCATGCTAGTCTGCCTGCGGATCATAGCCGCCTTGATTTTATCGTATCTTTACATATTCTTTGCGCGCGCTAAAAAATCAATAGCCAGACGGTCTCCGAGTAGTTGAACGGGGCGAGGGGTTTGAGTGTATCTCGGGATCGATATCGGAACTTCGGCTGTCAAGCTTGCCTACACGGATAGCGACCGGATTCTCGCGACATCTTCGGTGGGGATACAGACATCTTCACTCCAACCCGGCTGGTCTGAGCAGCACCCGGACCTTTGGTGGAAGGCGACAGTAGACGCTTTGAACCAACTTGTGGGCCGAATTGAGTTGTCCGAAATCAAGGCCGTCGGATTGTCCGGTCAAATGCATGGAGCCGTTTTGCTGGACCGCGATCTGCGTCCGATCCGCCCGGCGATCCTTTGGAATGACAGCAGATCAGCACGCGAGTGTGATGAACTGCGTGCGGCCGAACCAAAGATTGGACAGATTGCGGGTGTCCTGCCCTTGCCAGGCATTACCGCACCTAAGATTGCATGGCTTAGACAACATGAGCCCGAACATTACGGTCGACTTGCCCATATCCTGCTGCCCAAAGACTACATCGGCTTATGCCTGCATGGAGAATTGGCAACCGATACGTCCGATGCGGCCGGAACAATGTGGCTCGATCAGGCGTCGCGCAAATGGAATGCCGCTGTTACCGAAGCCACATTTGTAAAGCCCGACTGGTTACCGCCAGTATTCGACGGTCAAACGGTTGTTGGGAAAGTGACCGCACGTGCTGCGGCAGAGACAAGGCTGAAACCCGGTATTCCCGTCGTGACCGGAGGAGGGGACGCGGCAACAGGGGCGGTGTCATTGGGTGCTACCGAGCCAGGGCGTGGGTTCATCTCACTTGGGACATCCGGTCAGCTATTTGCGGCTAATCGAAGTTATAAGCCTAACCCTGAAAGCTATGTTCATGCTTTTGCACACACGCTGCCCGATCGTTGGTATCAAATGGCTGCGATGCTGAACGGGGCAAGGCCCATTTCATGGATTGGGGATCAGTTGGGGCTGACTTCTACCGAAGTTGTCGCGCTTGCTGAAACGGTCAACGGTGATCGCGTTCCGATTTTTCTGCCCTATCTGACGGGTGAACGCAGCCCGCACGGAGACCCACGTATTCGGGCCAGTTTCTTTGGACTGGAGGATTCAACAACACGTGCTGACATCTGCCGCTCTGTAGTTGAGGCAATTGCGTTTAGCTTTGCCGATGCAGCGCTCAGTTTTGGTGACACAATTGACGACCTGCCCGAATTGGCCGCCATAGGAGGCGGCAGCCGATCAGAATTGTTGCTTGGTTTGATCGCACCGGTGATTGGAAAACCCATTGTACGATCTGATGGGGCGGATTCCGGTCCGGCATATGGCGCAGCCCGGCTGGCGGCGTGTGGTCTCGGCGCGTTGACGAAAGCTGATTTGGCATATCAGCCGCCCACAACCGAAAGGTTTGAACCCACTGAAATGACTGCACTTTCCGAACGGTTGATGAAATTTCGCCGACTTTATTCTGCGGTTAAAGGTGTAAATTGATCGCACTAATAATCTTCAGTATTTAGATCGTCCCCCGCGCTAGATGGACCTGCGTTGGTGAAGCAATAGGCATGACATGGATCGACGTATGGGTGATAACTAGGTCTGAGAGGTGCAGATCATGCCTTCAATTTTCGGTAGGAATAGGTGCTGAGGATCTGAGTTTTGGGCTGAGCTATGGCTATCTTGACCACAATGAAATGAGTGATGTTAGCGACCCAGAGCCCCTCAGGAACTAATCTGCACCATTACAGCAAGAGCGAAAGGGGTTGCGAAGCAAAAACTCGTTATCAGCATAGCCATGGATTAATCCATGTTTCTTGGCGGTTGTTGATAGATACTCGTGGCCCTCAATCTTGTGCTAAGGCGGTAGCACATACTCCCTAGCTGCGCGAACCGCTTGCCGTGATTGGTAGTCTTTTCGGGCGCTCGGAAGAACTCTTTCCAACACTTTTGACTGCGAAGCATTTTTTCGATAGGCAGTTTCAATTACTCGACCGAAACGTGTTTCGCACCACAATCAGCGAATCCGCGAATTAGTCTTGCCGCGTCTTCTTCGTTGTCCGGTACAAGCGGCTGCAGACTCGCCGAGACGGGAATCCCCAGCCTCACGAGTTCAGCCATCGCATTGAGTCGCTCGGAGACCGCCGGAAAGCAACACTTCTCTGCAGCTAGTGGTGATCGAGGTCTTTCGGGACCCGTCGTGTGAAGTAGAAGACCTCTGCATTCACAAATGAGAAGGGAACGGTTTTGTTCTCCAGCATGTACTACGCCCTTGGTCAGCTTCAGTTAAAGCTGAAGGGAAACAGTAGCTTACCTGTTGGGAATGGTGCCCGGGGGCGGAATCGAACCACCGACACGAGGATTTTCAATCCACTGCTCTACCCCTGAGCTACCCGGGCACGGGAATGGCGTTTGCCATTGGGTGGAGGCCTTCTATGACTTGCCACAGGCAGTGTCCAGAGGCTTTTTGACATTTTTTCAATGCGGGCGAGACGTGGGGCTTTCGGTTGGTTCCGAGGTCGTCTCGGCGTCTTCTTCACGTTGCGATGGCACCGCATAAGAACCGTTTAGCCATTTTGCCAGATCGATATCCGCGCAGCGTTTGGAGCAGAATGGTCGAAAGGCCTGCTGGGTATCTTCTCCGCAGATCGGGCAGCTCATTTCAGGATCTCCGTCAATGGGATACGACCACGTTTGCGCTGTAGTTCGAAATGGCCAAGCGGGGTCCAACCGGCCAGGATCGTCTCATCAGGATCGGACTTGAATGCCGCCCGCAAGGCCGATTCGAAACCCCTCCGGTCTTTCTTGGGCATCGGTGCAAGGTCCAGAGTGATCTGCCCCCCCAACCCGCGCACGCGCAGGGCGCGCGGCAGGGCTTTGGCGCAGGCGAAGTTAGCTTTGGTTCCCGCTGCGAGAGATGTGTCGGCGCCGGTGTTCACATCCACCGCAACCAGCGCGCGGGTCGGTTGGATATAGAGGTGTCCTCCACCGGGAAGCGTTTCGGAAATCCCCTTTGCTGTATCGAGCGCATCAACGACACCGTGGTCCTCAAATCCACCGGATGCGGTCACGACCTCTGCCGGGTCCGTCCAATCACGCCAGGCCAGGATATGCGGACCATCGCCCTCGCTCAGCAATTCTGGTTCACTGCCCGTATCAGCCAATACCTGCTCGGCAAGTGCCAACATGGCTGTGATATCTTCAGCGATTTCATCTGCATCCGCCGTCTGACAGCACGAGCGCAGGATCAGGCCGTGCGTGCTGTTTCCCATTTGCTCATGCGCGATTTCGAGAAGTTGGTCGCGCGTATCTTCATCACGGATACGGCGCGAGATGTTCAGGCCGGGCGCGTCAGGTGTCACGATCGCAAAGCGGCTTTTGAACAAAATACGGTTCGAGACGGGTATGGCTTTGCCGGGCTCGGCATATCCGGTCACCTGCACCAGTAGCAAAGCGCCGGGTGCCAACCCTTTGACTTGCCTCAGAAAAGCCGGGCCGTCGGGTGTGGTGAGAAACATGCCGCCCTGACCTTTGACCGGGCGATCGGCGCGGGCGCGGTAGATCGTACCTGGCGCAGGGGCATCTGTGGCGATCAGGAAATCGTCGAGAATACCATCCACCATCAGAGCTGCAGCTTCGCGTCCCTGAATATGATCCAGAATGATGGTACGACCCTTCATGATACCTCGCGATATAAGGGATAGCCGATGCCTTGCAGCAGTGCAGCCGCTTCGGATAAGGGCAGGCCGACGATACCGGTGAACGAGCCTGAAATCCACGGGATGAACGCACCGGCAGGACCTTGTATTGCATAGGCTCCGGCCTTGCCCTGCCAGTCATCGGTCGCAAGATAGGCATTGATTTCGCTGTCGGACAGACGTTTCACTTTTACCTGAGAAACCACGTCACGCTGGAGGATTTTATCCCCGCGCCGCACAGCGACCGAAGTGATCACCCGATGGCGTCGGCCGGACAGGGCGTGCAGAAACTCTGCAGCTTGTCCCGCGTCTTCGGGTTTGCCAAGAATGCGGCGACCCAGTGCGACCGTTGTGTCAGCACATAAGGTGATATCATCGCTATCAGCTTGAACAGCCTGAACTTTTTGCCGCGTGATGCGGCTGCAATAGGGGGCTGGCAGTTCGCCATTCAGCGGGGTTTCATCGATATCCGGCGGACGGATCGCATCGGGCCGAACGCCAAGCTGCGCCAGCAGGTCCAGCCGCCGCGGGCTGCCCGATCCGAGGATAAACGCCATGTACGAAGCGTTACTTGAAGCGATAGTTGATCCGACCCTTGGTCAGATCATATGGGGTCATTTCGACCTGAACTTTGTCGCCGGCCAGAACACGGATGCGGTTCTTGCGCATCTTGCCTGCCGTATGTGCGATGATCTCATGGCCGTTTTCCAGCTCGACCCGAAACGTCGCATTAGGCAGGAGTTCCTTCACGACACCGGGAAATTCGAGCGTATCTTCCTTGGCCATGTTGTCTCCATCATTAGGTTGCACCTGCAGAATCTGCAGATCGTGCGCTTAAATGAGCCTATTTCGGCCTTATTTCAAGGGCGAAGTCACCTAAAGGGGTGATATTGTGACTGAATCGACCCGAGCGTCTTGCTCGGTCCAGTGCGTGCGGTTCAACACCCACCCGTCTGCGCGGACGTTTGCAATTGTGGACAGGTCGGCCTCGGCATAGGTCCAGCCGGCGGTATTCAGCGTGCCCTCGGCAAGCACTCCCGTCGGTGGGAACCCGATATCGGGCGGGCCAAACACGCCACCCATGCCGGTATTCATGTCGACTGCTTCGGACCATTCATTGCCGCCAACTAACGATGACATTACCGTAACGCATTGATTTTCAAGGGCACGAGACATGGCGCCGATCCGCACACGCCAATACCCGGACAGGGCTTCGGTGCAGGATGGTACGAGGATCAAGTCGGCCTCGCTCAGGGCCCGACCCAAGAGAGGGAACTCACTGTCATAGCAGATCAGAACGCCGATTTTACCCAATGCGGTATCAAACAGTTTCAACGAACCGCCCGGGGCGATGTCCCAGGCCTCGCGTTCAAACCGTGTCATGATCTGCTTGTCCTGATGATCGAGACGACCGTCAGGAGCGTAGAACACTGCGCGGTTCACCGGGCGCCCTGGTCCGTCGATGACCGGGGCGGAAGCCCCCAGAATGTATGTGTTATACATCTTTGCAAGGCGCGAATGCACAACTTGTACATCTTCCATCCGGTCGGAAACCGCCCGGATTGAGCGTTCGAGATCGCCGGCCACCTTAGGGCCGTCGAGCGTCGACAACTCCATTGCGCCGTATTCGGGAAAGACCAGAAGGTCGGCACCTTGTCCTGCGGCCTCGGAAACCCATGCCTCAAGCTTGTCTTCATATTGAGCCCAACTATCGAGCCAATCGAGGTCGTAGGCGGCGGTGGCGATTTTCATTCCCAAGTCCTATGTCTGGTCGCTGCGCGACACTAGAACAGCAGATCGTCCAGGGCTACTGCAATCGCGGCACGGGTGATTCTGAAACCTATGTTGCGACTTACTGTTTCGATGCGGGTGTGTGTTTATTGGCAGGTTTTCTCGGCCGCCGGTGCAGAGATTGCATCGAATGGCTGATCAGAGGTCGATTTGACCTATCGAAGAACCTGAACGAAACAGGCAAGGAACTCCACCTCGGGCATCAGTTTTTCAAGTTCTTCAAGCGTGCGAAGGGGCAGTTTTACATCAAGAACATTGGCCCCGGGGATATCGGCTCACGGAAACAAGGCGCTGTCATTTGTAACGGCATCGAGCACCAAGGATGCGGTCTGAAGGGCAAATCCGGAGATCAGGTATGTCGTCGATCCGGTCGGTCAGGCTGGTTTGTGCAATCCCGAAAAAGCGGTGAAATGCCCTGTCCAGACTTTCGTGAATCTCGAACCCTTCATCGAAAGCGAGGAAGGCAAATCCTAGTGAAATCTACAGCCAGATGATGTGCTTCCGTCGCAGGAAAACCTGAAAATTAGCCAAGGCGACTTAATGGACGCGATCAGGCTGTCGCAAAACGGTCACTAACACGCGCTCTGATCGTCAGTAAACTGCGGCTCAATCGGGGCTTCAAGTTCATTTTGGGTGTGGATGTCGGGCTTGATTACCGGATCGGATCACTCGGGATTTTCCGCACGGAACAGGGCCCATGCGTCCTGCGAGGTGCCGTCCGGCTTGGTGCATATGCCTACCTGACCCGAACCAGTGTCTTTGATCTTGTAGCTGCCGCCGATCTCAAGGCAGTAGGCTGCTGCTGGGTTCACCACCTGATGCGTTTTTTCATGTGCCTTGCGGTACAGCTCCCATGCATCGGCGGACGTACCGTCGCTCAGTGCGCAGCGAGACGTGGTCAGGTCATATTCGCCTCCAATTGAGCCACAGTACACGGCGGCGGGATTTGCAAGGCCGACCGGCTTGCTGCCATCCGTGCCCGCATGGTGTTCGCGAAAATAGGTCCAGGCATCGATCCGGGTGCCGTCGGGCAATTGGCAGATACCGCTCTGACCGTCCGGGCCGTCATGTATACCGTAGAGCCCGCCTTGCGCGATGCAATATGTTGCCGCGGGATTGGCCAGACCAGTGTTGGCAGAGCTTGCGGCGGGCAGGGCCATTGAAAAGGCCATCGTCAGGGCCGCAATCGGGCCTGCGGAATTCAATAGACGCTTTGTCATGGTCACCTCGCAACATTGTGGACAGGGCAGGTTCTGAGGATTTTCGCCGTTTTGCAGATCGATCCGGTCCTGCGCGGATACTTGGATCAGAGTTGTTCCACCTTGATCGAGTCTGCGGGATAAAAGGCCAAGTGATCCTTGATTTCGGCCACCGCGTCGATCGGGTTTTCATAACTCCAAGCGGCGTTTTCGGTGACTGAGGATTTGTTTACGATCGAGAAATGCGTGGCGTCTCCCTTGCCTGCGCATTGGGTGACTTTGTTGGTCCGATCCAGAAAGGCCATCGCAATGTCCGCACGCGGGAAGTAGATAACCGGGTCTTTGTCGCCTTCCAGAAGTTCCAGCGCGTTGTTGGTTTCACCCAAAATCGCGCCGCCTGAACGGACGCTCCATTTGCCCGGTGCTTTGCGGATCGTGATGGTGTCTGTCATTCCTGTTCCTTCCCTCGTCGTGTCAGGGCTTCTCCTCTGCCCAAACTATGTATCAATCCGGTGTCAGACCGGTGCGGTTGCGGCATCCAACCACAGTTGAGCGGCGTCGCCCAGCCTTGGCCGGACTTTTTCCGCCACGTCGCGGTGATAGGCGTTCAGCCAAGCACGTTCCTCTCGTGACAGCATATCGACTACAATCAAACGCCTGTCGATTGGGACATAAGTCAGCGTACGCCAGTTCAGCATGGCGCGTTCGTCGTCACCGCTGGGCAGGTTTGGGGCCTCTTCCACTACGACAAGGTTCTCAAGCCGGATGCCAAAAGCACCCTCGCGGTAATATCCCGGCTCGTTCGACAGGATCATACCCGGCTCAAGCGGGACATGGCTGACCCGAGATAGGCGCTGAGGGCCCTCATGCACGCTGAGATAGGTACCGACCCCATGACCGACCCCATGGTTGAAATCCTGCCCGGCCAGCCACAGCGGCAGGCGTGCTACGCATTCGATATCGCGTCCTGCCAAGCCAACAGGCCAGCGTAGCATCGACATGGCGATCATGCCTTTGAGGACGCGTGTAAAGCAGGCCTTCTCCTCATCCCCAACATCGCCGATTGCAATTGTGCGGGTGATATCGGTGGTGCCGTCCAGATATTGCCCACCGCTGTCCAGCACCAGCAGGTGACCGTTTTCCAGCCTGCTGTCGGTTTCCTCGGTCACGCGATAATGCATGATGGCCCCGTTCGGCCCGGTGCCCGCGATGGTGTCGAATGAGATATCCTGCAGCGCGTTGTCCCGGCGGCGGCTTTCTTCCAGCCGCGTTACTACCTGTGTCTCGGTCAGGGTGCTGGGCTTCTGCGCGTCCAGCCAACACAGCAGTTCGATCACCGCTGCGGCATCTCGCAGATGTGCCTCGGCCGTGCCTGCGATTTCGGCCGGGTTCTTGCGGGCTTTGGGCAGGGCGCAGGGATCGCCGCCATCGACCATACGGTCCCCCAACGCATCCGCTACGATCTGCGGAACCGTTCCCGGATCGACCTGCACCTTGCCTTCAAGTGCCTCAACCGCTGTCAGGAACGCGTCGGGTTGGTGTTGGGTGACCTGCGGGCCCAGATGATCCCCGATCCCGGTCAGTTTGGCAGCGGCCATGAACAGATCCACCCGCCCATCACCGCGCAGGATGGCAAAGCCATGGGCCACAGGGTTGTATGCGATGTCCGCGCCACGGATATTCAACAACCACATGATCGAATCCGGCAAGGTGATCACCGCTGCCGCGCGATCTCCGCTCTGCAGGTCACTCGCGAGGCGCTTGATTTTGCTCTCGGCGCTTTCACCTGCAAATTCAATCGGATGTGCCCTGACAGGATTCATCGGAGGGTCGGGTTGATCCGCCCAAATTCGGTCTACAAGGTTATCACAGCGCACCAGTTCGACGCCGCTGCCTTCAAGCTCTTTCTGTGCAGACGAAATCTGTCCTGCAGCGTGGAGCCACGGATCAAACCCGACTTTGCCGCCATTTGGCAATTGCTCTTTCAACCAGGCGCTCAGGCTGACATCTGGCCATGGGACCGGCGTGTAATCCTGTGCGACCTGGGCCTTTACCTGAGTGCGATAGCGCCCGTCGATGAAAACCCCGGCAATGTCCGTGAGCGCCGCGCAAAACCCCGCAGAACCGGTGAATCCGGTAAGCCAGGCCAGCCTTTCATCCCGAGGGGCCACATATTCACCCTGATGCGCATCCGCACGCGGGATCAGGAAGCCCTGCAGGCCTTCGCGCGCCAGCTCGTCCCGCAAAGCGGCCAGTCGTGGTGGGCCTTGCTCGGGGCGTGCGGTCACTTCGAAACTCTGGAACATGGGCGGCCTCATTCGTCAGTCTTGCTGCGCGCAAACCTGCGGCCTGCGGTAGGAAATGTCCAGCGCCCCGGCGCACACTATTCTTCTGTCTCAAGAAAGCGTTGAATGGCCTGGATATACGGGTTGTAGGCCTCATTTCCAGGTAATGGTATCTGGTTGCCGGTCTCAAGGATCACGAGCGAGGCATTGGGGATTCCAGCCGCCAGTTTGCGCGCCTCGGACAGGGGGTGAACGGCTGTGTGCCGCCCGTGCAGAACCAGCGTGGGGCATTGCACCATCGGAAGAAGTTGCAGCACCGAGGTGCTATTGGCGATGTCACGGTAGTGAAGTCTCTCCTCGCTTGAATAAAGTGTCTGCAATTCATTGACCATGTGCCGAACGCTATCCAGCGGACCTTCTGGAAAATAGCTGAATTCAGCGCCCATAGCATAGCCGCTGCCCGGCGTGTTCCACCCTTCCGCGATCAGTGACCGGATCGAGTCGGGTTGTTTGGTATCTTCCCGGTAATCTCGCCCTTCTGCCCATCCGCCGGAGATAATCAGCTTGTCAATCCGCTCGGGGTGTCTTGCGGCGAAGTGTAGGGCAGGGAAGGTGCCGCCCATTTCACCGAGAATTGAAAAGCGGTCAAACCCCGCTGCATTCACGACGGTCAGGATTTCTTCTATTCTGCGGTCATACACCGCCTGATGGTCGATGTTTGAGCTGACGTCATTGTCCTTGTTGTAGCGTAACAGGCGGAAACGGTTTGCCATGTCCTGTAACCGGGTACGCTCGGACGGGATGCGCCATTCCGCCTCCAGATCGTGCACGACCGAACCGATGCGCAGCACCGGCAACCCATCACCGGAAAGCGTGTATGGAACAGCGCGACCCTTCGCACCGCGCGCGTAACGCAGCCGTTGCGTATGGTTGTCTACGCCTGAATCGGTGTCGGCGTCACAGGTCACATCCGCCGCCATTTGCAACCCGCGCCGTACGACTGTCCGAATGATCCGCTGCGCTTTGCCATCGTCGCCGACTGCTTTACGCGCCGCTGCAATTCGTGCGCTGATGGTAGAATCCGAGACAAAGCGGCCACTCCAAACACGCGCGATGATCTCGTCCCGGGGCACCAGCTTACCTGGGTGCTGGGCCAAGAGGACCAACAGATCGAATACCTGAGGTTCGATTGCGACGGGCTCACCCCGGCGGGTCAGGACGTGTCGATCCACATCCAGAATACAGTCTGCAAACTCATAGCGCATGGGGCAAATACACTCCGTTTCTCGCGGAACGACAAGGTTCAACAACAATCTCAAGGGTTTCTAGGGCGTATCTCAGGACCAGCTACAAGCAGGCCGGGCAGGGTTGGGACACTATTCAAGCAGATAAACAGGAGAACGAATGATGTTCCTGCCCTTCGATATAGCGCTTATGCGCTATCCGTTACGCCACCATAAGCAAAGTCGCCTTCAGCGGTGCAAAAACTGGCTTGGATGGCACTAAGTCTGCACTGTCGAAGCAGGGCCGTCAACTGGCCCGCTTCATCCCCATCACGCGCGCGCGGGCGCGCGGGTCGCTGTCGAACAGTGCGGCCAACTGCTCGGTCATAGCACCCGCAAGCTGCTCGACATCGGTGATCGTGACGGCGCGATCATAATAGCGGGTCACGTCATGGCCGATCCCGATGGCCAGCAATTCCACCATCTTGCGTTTTTCCACCATAGCAATCACGTCGCGCAGGTGTTTTTCCAGATAGTTCGCCGGGTTCACGCTGAGCGTTGAATCATCGACCGGCGCGCCATCCGAGATCACCATCAGGATCTTGCGGGCCTCACGCCGCGCGAGCATCCGGCGATGCGCCCATTCCAACGCCTCACCGTCGATGTTTTCCTTCAGCAGGCCCTCTTTCATCATCAGCCCCAGATTGGGTCGCGCGCGACGCCATGGGGCATCGGCGCCCTTGTAGATGATGTGGCGCAGATCGTTCAGACGCCCCGGTTGCTGCGGGCGGCCATCGTTCAGCCACGCCTCGCGCGCCTGACCGCCTTTCCAGGCCCGGGTGGTAAAGCCCAGGATCTCGACCTTGACGTTGCAACGTTCCAGCGTCCGCGCCAGGACATCTGCACAGATCGCGGCAATCGAGATCGGACGGCCCCGCATCGAGCCGGAATTGTCCAGAAGCAGCGTCACCACCGTATCGCGGAATTCGGTATCTTTTTCGACCTTGAAGCTTAGTGGCGTGGTCGGGTTGGCCACGACGCGCGCCAGACGTCCGGCATCCAGAATGCCTTCCTCGCGGTCGAACTCCCAAGACCGGTTCTGCTGCGCCTGCAGGCGGCGTTGCAACTTGTTAGCCAGGCGGCTGACCGCGCCCTTCAAGGGCTCCAACTGCTGGTCCAGATAGGCGCGAAGGCGTTCCAGCTCGGCCGGTTCGGCCAGATCTTCAGCTGCGATCTCTTCGTCGTGGGTGTTCAGATAGACCTTGTAATCCGGGTCCGCCTCGGACGCAGGTGGCGGGGCTGGCGGTTCTAGCGGAGCCTCGCCCTCGGGCATTTCAGCCTCATCACCCATCTCATCCTCGGCCATCTCGTCCATCGAGACCTGAGCCTGAGACTGGTCCTGCTGTTCTTCCTGAGTTTGTTCAGGCGTCGCGTCGGCGTCTTGTTCGTCCTGATCATCCTGCCCGGTGCTGTCGGGATCGGGCTGTTCTTCAGCGTCATCCTCGGCTTGATCTTCCTGCTCGTCGTCCAGTTCATCCGGGTCATCACCCAGCTGATCGCCGTAACCCAGATCTTTGATCATCTGTCGGGCGAATTTGGCAAATTCGGCCTGGTCCGAAAGGATTTCGTCAAGATTTTCCAGCGTCCCGCCGGCCTGTTCCTCGATAAATCCGCGCCACAGGTTCATGACATTCTCGGCGGCAGGCGGCATGTCGCGGCCCGTGGCCAGATGCCGGATCAGATAGCCCGCCGCCACAGCCAATGGCGCATCCGCAGGCTGTTTGCACTGATCATAGCCGCGCCGGATCGCCTCATGCCCGATCTTGACGTCGATATTCGACGCGGTGCCGGGCATATCCCGCGCACCCATCGCCTCGCACCGGGCGGTCTCCATCGCCTCATAAAGATCCCGTGCCATATCACCCGGAGGGGCATATCGCGCATGGGTCGCGTCATCATGATATTTGCGTTGTAAAGCTAATGCGTCTGCCGTCCCGCGCGCCAACAGAACCTCTTCGCGCGTCATCCGGCGTGAGACCTGCGGCAAACGCATCGACTCGCCCGACAGGCCCGATGGATCAACAGTGTAGCTCACCGACAATTCGGGATCGTCGGCCATAACTTTAGTAGCCTCGGCCAGAGCCTTCTTGAACGGATCAGCAGGATTGTCGTTCTTCTGCACCATGTTCAATCGCCCTTTGTGTTGCAGTGACCCGCCGCATCAATGCGAAACCGGATCCCCCTTCATCTGGCCAAAAATACCTCCGCCGGAGGCATTGCGCCCCGCAGGGCGCAATTCATATTGCTTAGCCCAAGCTCGCGCTCGCCGCGCTTTCCGGCAGTTCCTCATCAAAGCAGCGCTGATAGAACTCAGCAACCGTCTGGCGCTCTAGCTCGTCACATTTGTTCAGGAACGACAGGCGGAAGGCATAGCCGATGTTGCGGAAGATTTCTGCGTTTTGGGCCCAGTTGATCACGGTCCGGGGGCTCATCACGGTGGACAGATCGCCGTTCATGAAGGCGGTCCGGGTCAGGTCGGCGACGGTGACCATCTGGCTGACGGTCTTGCGGCCCTCGGCGGTGTTGTAATGCGGCGCTTTCGACAGAACGATCATAGTCTCGGCATCGTGGCTGAGATAGTTCAGCGTCGAAACCAGAGACCAGCGGTCCATCTGCGCCTGGTTGATCTGCTGAGTACCGTGATAGAGGCCGGTGGTGTCGCCCAGACCCACAGTGTTGGCCGTCGCAAACAGGCGGAAGTTCGGGTTCGGTGTGATGATCTCGTTCTGGTCCAGCAAGGTCAGCTTGCCGTCATGCTCCAGCACGCGCTGGATCACGAACATCACATCCGCACGGCCCGCGTCGTATTCGTCGAAGACGATGGCAACGGGGTTGCGCAGCGCCCAGGGCAGGATGCCTTCGTGGAATTCAGTGACCTGCTTGCCGTCGCGCAGTTTGATCGCGTCCTTACCAATCAGGTCGATCCGGCTGATATGGCTGTCGAGGTTCACGCGCACGGCAGGCCAGTTCAGACGGGCGGCAACCTGTTCGATATGGGTCGATTTCCCGGTGCCGTGATAGCCCTGAATCATCACCCGGCGGTTATGGGTAAAGCCCGCAAGAATCGCCAACGTGGTTTCGGGATCGAACTTGTAGGTCGGGTCGATCACCGGCACGCGGTCGCTGCGTTCGGCAAAGCCTTTGACTGCCATATCGCTGTCAATGCCAAACACCTCACGAACCGAAATGTCCTCGGTGGGTTTTGCGTTGATGTCGATCGATCCGTCAGCCATGCGCCTTGTCCTTATCCTTTGGCCCGTTCACCGGGTTTGAACCCGTGTGTGGTGCAACATATTGCGGGCAAGGGCAAGGGAAAGAGGTGACCGGATCACGTTAGCCGGATGTTTCTTTGAAACTGGCCTTATGATGATGCGTGTTCTAGTGAAAATCCCGGCTTGGAAACAGCCGTTTGGCCTGTTCGCGCGGATGGCGGGCGCTTGGGCCGTTCTGGCGGGGGCGCGGGGTGTCATCCGCTTGGGGTTGGGTGATCCCGATAGCTTCGTCCAGCGGATGCCCAAGCTCGGACAGTTTGTGCGACATATCGGTGATTTCCTGCGCGATCAGATGCACGACGATTCCCTCGCGTTGCAGATATCCACGGACCTGCAGCAACCGTCCGCCCATCACGATCCGACGAAACCGTTCATAGACCTTGGGCCAGACAACCACATTGCTGACACCGGTTTCATCCTCGAGCGTCAGAAAGATCACGCCCGAGGCGGTTCCCGGCCGCTGGCGCGTAATCACCAACCCGCAGACGCTGTAACGGCCCAGCGGGATGTCCTGCAGCGTGGCATGCGGCACAAGGCCGGGGATGGAGGGGCGCAACAGCTCCATCGGGTGCGAGCGTAGGGTCAGACGGGTCGAGACGTAGTCTTCGACAACCTCCTCGCCCAGATGCATCACCGGCAGGTTGACCTGCGGCTCATTGATGCTTTCGCCATCGATAGGGTCATTGAACAGCGGCAGGGCGGTCCGGCTGCGGATGGCTTTGACATGCCACAGGGCGTCGCGCCGGGTCAGGTCCATGCCGGAAAACGCATCCGCTTCGGCCAGACGGGTCAGCACATCCGGGCGCAGCCCGGCCCGCAGCCACAGCGTTTCGGGGTCCGGATACCCATTGCCGCGCGCGGCCACGATCCAATCCGCATCCTCCTGCTTGAACCCCTTGATCTGGCGAAAACCCAGCCGCAGGGACAGCGCCCCATCGGCGCGGCGTTCCAGCAGATTGTCCCATTCCGAGGCGTTAACGCAGACCGGACGAATCTCGACCCCATGCTCGCGCGCGTCGCGCACGATCTGGGCAGGCGCGTAAAACCCCATGGGCTGCGAGTTCAGCAGCGCGCAGGCAAAGATCGCCGGGTGGTGGCATTTCATCCAGGCCGAGACATAGGCCAGCATCGCAAATGCCGCGGCATGGCTTTCGGGAAAGCCGTAATCGGCAAAGCCTTCGATCTGGCCAAAGCAGCGGTCGGCGACTTCGGGCGTATAGCCATTGTTCAGCATCCCTGCGATGAACTTGTCGCGATAAGTGCCAATGGTCCCCATGCGCCGGAATGAGGCCAGCGAGCGGCGCAGGTGATCCGCCTCTTCCGCCGAAAACCCTGCACCAACCACGGCGATTTGCAGGGCCTGTTCCTGAAACAGCGGCACGCCCAGCGTGCGCCGCGTCACCTCTTCCAAGGCAGGGCCGAAGGGTTCGGACTTTTCCAGCCCGTTGCGCCGCCGGATATAGGGCTGCACCATATCGCCCTGGATAGGGCCGGGGCGGACGATGGCAACCTCGATCACCAGATCGTAGAATTCGCGCGGCCTCATCCGGGGCAGGAAATTCATTTGTGCCCGGCTTTCGACCTGAAACACGCCCACCGCATCAGCGGCACACAGCATGTCATAGGTCGCCACGTCCTCTTGCGGGACGGTCGCGATGCTGAGGGTTTCGCCGTCATGCTGCCGCATCAGGTCAAACGCCTTGCGGATACAGCTGAGCATCCCCAGCCCCAATATATCCACCTTCAGAATGCCAAGCGCGTCGATGTCATCCTTGTCCCATTCGATCACGGTGCGGTCTTCCATCGCGGCGTTTTCGATCGGGCAGAGCTCATCCAGCCGCTGCTTGGTGATGACAAACCCGCCCACATGCTGCGACAGGTGGCGCGGGAAGCCGATGATCTCGCCAATCAGGCGAACCGTCTGCATCAGGCGTCGGTCCTTGAGGTCGAGGCCCAGTTCCTGCAGCCTCTCGGCATCAACGCCGCCATTGCTCATCCCCCAGATCTGGCCGGACAGGCCCGCGGTCACGTCCTGAGACAGGCCCATCACCTTGCCCACCTCACGGATTGCCGCGCGGGATCGGAAATGGATGACCGTGGCACAGAGGCCCGCGCGGTGGCGGCCATATTTCTCGTAAATCCATTGGATCACCTCTTCGCGCCGCTCGTGTTCGAAATCCACATCGATATCCGGCGGCTCACCCCGGTATTTCGAGACAAAACGCTCGAACACCATGGCGATCATGTCGGGGCTGACATCGGTGATGCCCAGCAGATAACACAGGATCGAATTGGCGGCCGAGCCGCGCCCCTGACACAGAATGCCTTGCGAGCGGGCGAATTGCACAATGTCATGCACGGTCAGGAAATAGGCCGGGAAATCCAGATCGGCGACCAGCGCCAGTTCCTTTTTCATCAGACTGATGGCCTTCTCGGTCGGGCCATCGGGATAGCGCCGTTTCAACCCCTCGCGCGCCAGACGTTCTAGCCGCGCCAGCGGGGTTTCAGTGCTGGCGATCTCGTCGGGGTATTCATAAGACAACTCACTTAAGTCAAAGCTGCAGCGGTCGGCGATTTCCAGCGTGCGGCGCAGCGCGCCGGGGTGGTCCTGAAACAGCCGGGCCATATCCGCGTAGCCTTTCAGCCGCCGCTCGGCATTGGGCAGGGCGCGGGTGCCGATCTGGTCAATCGTGATGTGTTCGCGCATGCAGGTCAGCACATCGGCCAGTTGGCGGCGGTTGCCACGGTGCATCAGCACATCGCCTACCGCCACCATGGGGGCCGAGGCCCGCAGCGCCGCCTGCGCACAGGCCGCCAGATAGGCCCGGTCGCTACCGTCATAACGCGGCACCGCCCCCAGAAAGACCGCATTGGGGAATTGCCGCCGGACGGTCTGAATATCGGGGATGGCCTGTTTCAACCCCGCCTGAGGCAGCGCGATCAGTATCATCCCCTGACAGGCCGCCAGCATGTCCTGCAAGCCCAAATGGCACTCCCCTTTCTCGGCCCGTCGCTTGCCCAGGGTCAGCAGGCGGGTCAGTCGCTGATAGGCGACGCGGTCGCGGGGCAGGGCCAGCCAGTGCACCGCGCTGTCGCGCAGAATCAGACGGCAGCCAACGATCAGCTTGGGCAGGGCGGGTACGTCCGGTTTGTCGATTGGCTGCACATGCCCGACCTCTTGTCGGGACGAAGAATCGAGGCGGTGCTGCGAGCGGATTTGAACTGCGCCTTCCTCCTCGCGCCGCAGTTCTTTCAACGCGCTCCAGCCCCGGACCACCCCGGCCAGTGAGTTCCGGTCGGTGATCGCGATGGCCTTCAGGCCCAGCTCTGCCGCGCGGGTCACCAGCTCTTCTGGGTGTGAGGCTCCGGTCAGGAAGGTAAAGTTGGTGGTCACGCCCAGCTCGGCATAGCCGGGGTCCTGCGCGTGGGAACTGGGCGGGTTCGGTTTGCTCATGCGAATTCCCCATGCACGAACCATCCCGGATTTTGCGGCGTGTAATACAGCCACAACCGCCGCCCCTGCCGGGTTTCAACCTGCCAGTAATCACGCAAGCCCGTGCGCCAGTTCTCATCTTCCAGCCACCATTCGGGGCAGATGCGTTCGGGGCCGGTTGAGCGGCCTGTGGTCAGCGACATGCGTCGCCAGCGAAAGCGGCGCGGCGGGTGTGGGCCTGATCCGGCGATGGGTTCCGGCGGAAACAGCTGCAGGGGGCGCGGGCGCAGGGCGGCCCACCCGCCTGCAGGGTCGGAATAGGCGGCGGGCGAGATGATGAAGCTGCGTTCGGGGATATGGCTTTGCGCGGGCAGCAGGCGGTGGATCTGATCCAACCCGATCCGGGTGCCGATGCGGGTGATCAGGTCATCCAGTTGATCTTTGCCCCGGCTTGCGGCGCGGCTGATCTGGCGCACCGGCAGGGGTTCCACCAGCGTGGCCTCCAGCCGCAGCTGATCGACGCCAAAGCCTGCATCCACCTCGGTCAATCCACGCTCGAACAGGGGCAGGATGCGATATGGATCACGCAAGGGGCGGGCCAGCCGCAGTTCGACCTGCTGATGGTCCTGATCCACCCGGCGTAAGGTGATGCACAGCTTGCGCGCGCCCATTTCCTGCGCTTTCAGCTTGTCGCAGAGCCGTTCCAGCAGCCGTTCCGCCCCGGCCATCATGTCGGACAGTAGCCCAATGGGCTCGGGCAGGGTCATGCGCACGCCGTAATGGGGCGGGTCGGCCAGCGGGGTAATCTGTTCAGGTTGATCCCCCAGCGCCTGATCCAGCCGCATCAGCACCTCGGGGCCAAAGCGGCGTGTCAGCGGCGCGCGCGGGGTTTGCGCCAGCTCGCCAATCCGGCGCAGGCCCAGCCGTTGCAGCGCGACCGAGGTATCCTCATCCAGCCGCAGCGCTGCCACCGGCAGGGCGCGGATGGCCTTCAGCGTATCCTGGGTCGCAACCCCTTCGCCATAATGGGCCAAAGCCCAGGCCGCGCCGCGTGTCGGGGCCAGACCGATCTGCACCGCCAGCCCGGCGCGGGCCAGACGCCTGCGCATGTCGGTCAGCATCATCTCTTCCCCGCCCGCCAGATGAGCCGATCCGGTGATGTCCAGAACCAGCCCGTCCTCACCTTCCAGCCCGACCCAGGGGCAATAGCGCGTGGCCCAGCGGCGCAGGGCGTGCAGAAACCGCTGATCCCCTTGCGGGTCGGCAGGATGGCTTTGCAGATCGGGGCAAAAGGCGCGGGCATCAGAATAGGGCATGCCGCTGTGCAGGCCCTGCCGCTGGGCCTGTACATTCAGGCAATACACCCGGTTTGCATTGTTCTGTTTCAGCGTCAGAACAAACGGCCCATCGACCGGGCGCACACGCAAAGCCCGGTCACTTGCCAGCCGGGGAAACCAGAGTGAAACGATGCGGCGCTGCATCCCGCCGAACATGTAAAACCCCCAAATGTTCTATATTTGTTCTTATATGTTCTTGACCCTCAAAGAGTCGAGTCCTTGAGGGCCAGATTGTCAGGGATTCAGAGCCCAGGCGCTTACTTCAACGCCCGCGCCAAAAAGGCTTGTGTGGTCTGGTGTGTCGGGTGGTCAAACACCGCTTCGGGCGGGCCTTCTTCAATGATCCGACCGCTGTCTAGGAAGCAGATCTTGTCGGCGGCCTCGCGGGCAAAGCCCATTTCATGCGTGGCCATCATCATCGTCATGCCCTGTTTCTTAAGCATCAGCAGAACATCCAGCACCTCGCCCACAAGTTGAGGGTCGAGGGCCGAGGTGATCTCATCAAACAGCATGACCTCGGGCTGCATGGCCAAGGCGCGCACGATGGCGACGCGCTGCTGCTGCCCGCCCGACAATTGGTCAGGATAGTTGTGCATCCGGTCAGCCAACCCGAACCGGGCAAACAGCGCTTCGACCTCGGGCTGCAATTCAGCGCGTGTCAGTCCACGCACCCGGCGAGGCGCGAGCATGACATTCTCAAGCGCGGTCATATGCGGAAACAAGTTGAAGCTTTGGAACACGATCCCGATCCGGGCACGCACCGATTGCGGGTTCAGACCGGGGATCGAGATATCCTCGCCATCCAGAAAGATCGCGCCGTCTTCGATGGGTTCCAGAAGGTTGATACAACGCAGCAGAGTCGACTTGCCCGACCCGGATGCGCCGATTAAGCAAACCATTTGGCCCTCATCAACGGTGAGATTAATCCCGTCACAGACCGTGCGGTCGCCAAAGCGTTTCACCACTCCCTGAAGTTCCAGTTTGGGCATCAGCGCCTCTCTCGCATTTGGCGGGCCATCAGGTGATCGGCGTAGCGTGTGGCGGGGATGGTGACGATCAGGAAGATGATCGCCGCGCCCACATAGGGGGTGAAATTCGCCAGCAGCGACTTGAACACTCCGGCCTGACGGAAGATTTCGACCGGGCCGATGAAGCTGAGCAGCGAGACATCCTTTTGCAGCGCAATCAGCATGTTCATCTGTGAGGGCACCACGTTGCGGATCGCCTGCGGCAACACCACGTCGCGCATCACTTGCCGTTCCGACAGACCCAGCGACAATGCGGCGGCGCGCTGGCTGTGGTGGACGCTGTCGATGCCTGAGCGGAAAATCTCGGCCACATAGGCCGAATAGGTCAGGATCAGCGCCAGCGAGCCCCATATGTAAGGCGAATTCCACGGGCGCGGCAGGCCCAGCCCCGGTATGCCGAAGCCGATCAGATAGACCGTCAGGATCACAGGCACGCCGCGAAAAATGTCAGTGAACGCCGCGCCAAAGATGCGCAGCGGAAACAGGGCGGGCGATTTGGCATCCCGCGCCAAGGCAATCAACAGGCCAAGCACGGCGATCGCCGGTGCGGACCACAAAAAGATCATCACGTTGATCCGAAACGCTTCAAGCAGTTTCGGGAAGGTTTTGACAAGCGTCTCGCCGTTAAAAAAGCTCTGCTGAACCTTCGACCAGCCCGGAGCCAGCGGAACCAGAAAGTAGATCGCGGCCACAACAGTGACCGTGCTAATCGTGGCGATCACCAACGACCTGCGTCGTTGGTGCGCCTCGTACCGTTCGCGGCGGGTCATCCCCGCCGCCTTATGATCTGCCATGTTACTTGATCAGAGGGACACCAGTGGTGTCCTGCAGCCATACGGCCTCGATCTCGGCCAGTTTGCCGTTAGCTGCCAGTGCCGCCAGCGCCTCGTCCACGCAGGCTTTCAGCGGGTTGCCTTCTTCCATCAACATGCCGAAATGATCCGGATTATCATTTTCATCCGCCGGGAACTGACCGATGACCTTTGAGCCTTCGATCATCACCGCGCTGAGGAACAGGGCGGTGGGCAGATCGAACAGGGCCGCATCAATCTGGTTGGCCGACATGGCGGCGTTAACGTCAGCATTGTCGCCATACAGCAACGGGTCGCTGTCGGGTTGGATGATGCTGGCCAGTTTCGGCACCGCCGTGGTCGAGCCGACGGCCCCCCATTGCAGGCCTTTCAGCGCTTCAAGCGTCGGGGCAGTGTCGGTCGAATTGGGGCTGACCAGAACTGCCATCGGGGCGGTGTAGTAAGGGGTAGAGAAATCGACCACCTGATCCCGTTCAGGCGTGATCGAATATTGCTGCATGTTGACGTCAAATTCCTTGGCGCCGGGCTGGATCGCCTCGTCGAAGGACGAGCGGACCCAAACGACATCATCAGCTGCGAACCCCATTTCTTCAGCCACGGCATAAGCAACGGCTGCCTCGAACCCTTCGCCGCTTTCTGGCGCGTCGTCGATCACCCACGGATAGTAGGCCGGGTTGCCTGTTGCGATGGTGAATTTGCCGTCTGTCAGCGTTTTGCCAGCAGCGCATTGTTCTTGCGCATAGGCCGCTGTTGACAAAAACAGAATTGAAGTTGCCGCGATCGAGAGTGTCTTGGACATCCGATACAAACCTCCTGTTGGATTGGGTTGCGGTCAAAGTAATTCTGCCTAACCCGACTGTCCAGCGGATGCTTGATCGTCGACCTGCGGGACGGGTTGGCGTTCATGTGTCCGATGACATTGTGCCGGTCTCTTCGCCTGCCATGAATCCCAGGGACGGCACAGGGAGGAAACCTGTTGCATAAGTGACCGCACGCTCGGCCAACGGCCGGAATGCGGCGCAGGAACTGGCAATATTCTGCCGGGGAACAGTTGGGCTCTTTTCTTTTTCCTAAAGATATTATTAAAACTGCTTCACCACTCAAACCGGCAAAGAACCTTCTTGCAGTACAACGCACGCAATACCGATACGATCTGGTCGCGCCTGCCCGGCGTCGCGCGAATTGCCGTTGTTTTGGGACTTTTCAGTCTGATCTCGGCCTGTGCCAAGAATCCGAATGAGGTGGACTTGGATCCCGAACGTCAGGCCATGGCGTTGCAAGAGGTCTCAAGAAAACATGCGCTGGGACAAAGGGTGTGGTGCGTGCCCTACGCACGCAACCTCAGCGGCATCGAAATTCGTGGCAACGCCAAGGATTGGTGGGGCAAGGCCCGCAATGGGTTTGACCGGGGTAATGAACCGGAGGTCGGTGCGGTGATGTCGTTTCGGGCCACCAGAGGGATGCCCCTGGGACATGTGGCTGTCGTATCCGATATTGTCACCGAGCGGGAAGTCATTGTGAACCACGCAAACTGGCTCCGGAATAAGGTGTCGTTGCAGATGGGCGTGAGGGACGTGTCCAAAAACAATGATTGGACGCTTGTTCGGGTTGAAAGCCGGCCGGGCAGTTACGGCAGTTCGTACCCGGTGAACGGGTTTATCTATCCGAATTTTGGTGAGTAATCTAAGCTCTCCGCGCCCCCGCCGATAGCTGGTACGGTGAAGCCGAGCGTCCGACGTGCCGCTGTCATCCGGGCGCGTGTGTTCGGTGGCGGGTATGTTTACATTGACACATGATCAATGACTGCAGGGCAGCGCAAAGCAGCCACTTGAAAACCAGGTGGCTTCCTCATCTAACGATATCCGTCTGGGTCGTTAGGGGTGTGTAGCAATGTGCCTTCAAACGCGTCGAGATCATCAGTCATTTGCAGCCAAGGCAATTTGCTTTGCTTGTTGACGTGAAAAGTCGGTTTGAAATCTTCCGGGTTTTCGAGCGACGCTGCGTAAAGGTGCATACCACCCGGATAATGATCGGCTTCAAATCCAATAGGTGATCCGCACGTCCCGCAAAAGTGCCTGAAAACGCCTTTGGAACTTTCATAAGTGCCGGGTTTATCGCCGGTCCACTCAAAGTTCTCTATCGGCACGCCTAACCAGGCAACCACCGGCGCGGCACAATTCCGACGGCAATCATCGCAGTGGCAATAGCATGCCCATGTTTGACTGCCCTGGTAGGCCCAGCTCGTTCTTTTACACAGACAATACCCGTGCGTCGCCATTCGATTTCCCTCCCAACCTCCTGAAACATAGGACGCAGGTAAGTTTTGAGATGGATATTTTGGGACGTTTCATCAGCAGAAAACGTCGGCGCTCAGGGCCAATTTGGACTCTTTCCCGCCATTTGAATGAAAATTGAGTATCTTTGGCATCAGCTCATACGCTTGGCTGATGTCCTCATGAAAAGAAACCCGCCGAAATTTGGCGGGTTTCATGTGGTTCAATGGTAGTTCGTTGCCTAGATCAGCCGAACACACGCCCCAGCGCGCCGTCTACGGCGTCGGTGATCTGATCGATGTCGTCCGCTGTCGCGATCAGCGCTGGCGAGAAGCACAGCGTGTTGTTGCGGCTGGGGATCGAGCGGTTGGTGGCACCGATGATGACGCCCTGCGCCATACAATCTGCGACAACGGCCTGAACGCGCTTTTCGTCCATCGGATCCTTGGTGGTCCGATCGGTTACTAGCTCGGCGCCAAGGAACAGACCCTTGCCGCGCACGTCGCCGATGACTTTGTGCTTTTCCATCAGCGCCTGCAGGTTGCCCATCATGCGATCACCCATGTCGACGCAGTTCTGCAGCAGGTTTTCATCCTGAATGATGCGCATGTTTTCAACCGCTGCCGCCGGACCGGCAGTGCAGCCGCCAAAGGTCGAGATATCACGGAAATAGTTCATCGGGTCTGCCGCGTCGTCTTTGAACATGTCAAAGACTTCCTCGGTGGTGACCATGCAGGCGATCGCGGCATAACCCGAGGCAACGCCCTTGGCCATGGTCACGAAGTCCGGCTTGATGCCGTACTGCTGATAGCCGAACCACGTGCCGGTCCGACCTACGCCGCAGACAACCTCGTCAATGTGCAGCAGGATGTCGTATTTCTTGCAGATCTCCTGCACGCAGGGCCAATAGCCTTCAGGCGCTTCGATGACGCCACCGCCTGCGGTCACGGGCTCAAGGCACAGGGCGCCAACGGTGTCGGGGCCTTCGCGCAGGATGACCTCTTCGATCTGATCTGCAGCCCATTCGCCAAAGTTCTCTTCAGGTGCGCCGTCCAGCTCGTGCTTGCGGTACTCCATGCAGTGAGGCACGCGCACGAAATCGGGTGCAAAGGGACCGTACTGCGCGGTGCGCTCGTCCTGACCACCTGCCGACATGGTCGCCAGGGTGGAGCCGTGATAGTCGCGGTCGCGATACAGGATTTTGGTTTTCTTGCCGCCATATTTCTTGTGCGCGATCTGGCGGATCATCTTGAACGCCTTCTCGTTCGCCTCAGAACCTGAATTGGTGTAGTACACGCGGCTCATGCCCGGCATCTTGTCGATCAGCATTTCCGCGAAATTCGAACCGGGGATCGAGCCTGCGGTGTTGGCGAAGTAGCACAGCTTCATCAGCTGGTCATAAACCGCCTTACAGATAGATTCGCGGCCATAGCCCACGTTCACGGTCCAGACACCGCCTGATACGGCATCCAGGTGCTCTTTGCCCTTTTGGTCCCACACGCGCATGCCTTTGCCTTCGACAATGATACGGGGATCGTTGGTCTCAAACGGCTTGTGCTGGATCAGGTGATGCCAGAGGTGGGCGCGGTCGGCTTCGACGACGCGGGAAAGATCGTTTTCGTTGAACGTGCCGTCCATGACATGTCCTTTCAAAAGTGGGGCGCGCGGGGAATCAGTAGGTCCCGGCGGGCGCAAAGTGACGTGATACTGCAGATCAACGCGAATGGTGCGCGTGAAGTAGGGCCAGATTAGCCCATAGGATATCTCCAGTGTAGCTCAAACGCGTATTAATACGGGTTTGTTATGACGTAAACTTTGTGCTCAATACGACAATCTGACGAGTTTGGGAGGATCGCCGGATGACAGCCACACCTATCTACCAGCAACATCTGGATAAAACCCCGGCGAATTTCACGCCGTTGTCTCCGCTGAGCTATCTTGAGCGGACGGCGGCAGTGTATCCGGATTACCCATCCGTTGTGTATGGCGAGCGCCGGTATAGCTGGGCAGAAACCTATGCGCGGAGCCGACGTCTGGCCAGCGCGCTGACTACGCGTGGCGTAGGCGTGGGCGATACAGTCTCGATCATCGCGGCCAATATCCCCGAGCTGTATGAGGCGCATTTTGGCGTGCCCATGGCAGGGGCGGTGCTGAACGCGATCAACACGCGGTTGGATGCGCCGATCATCGCCTTCATTCTGAACCATGCCGAAGCCAAGGTTCTGCTGGTCGATCCCGAGTTTTCAGGCGTCGTGAAACAGGCGTTAGGACAGGTGGATCACAACATTCTGGTGATCGACATCGAAGACGCCAGTATTGACGGTGGCGAGCGATTGGGAGATCTGACCTATGAGGCTCTGTTGGCCGAGGGTGATCCAGAGTTCGACTGGTCTTTGCCCGCAGATGAATGGGATGCGATCACGCTGAACTATACCTCGGGCACCACCGGCAACCCCAAGGGTGTGGTCTATCACCACCGCGGCGCGGCGCTGAACGCAACGTCGAATATCCTGACATGGGGGATGCCGCAGCATTCGGTCTATCTGTGGACGCTGCCGATGTTTCACTGCAATGGCTGGTGCTTCCCGTGGACGATGGCGGCCAATGCGGGCACCTCCGTCTGCCTGCGCGCCGTGCGGGACGAACCGATCTATCGCGCCTTCCGAGAAGAGGGTGTGACCCATTTCTGTGGCGCACCGATCGTGTTGAATATGCTGGCCAACGCGCCCGATCATCTCAAGGATTTCACGCAGCAGATCAAGGCGATGACCGCTGGCGCTCCACCGCCGGCCAAGGTGATCGAAGCGATGGAAGGGATGGGTGTTGAGGTTACCCATGTCTATGGCCTGACCGAGACCTATGGTCCGTCCGTTGTCTGTGCATGGAAGGACGAATGGAACGAGAAAAGCGCGGAAGATCGCGCCGCGCTGAAGGTGCGTCAGGGGGTGAAATACGTCGCCCTGTCCGGGTTGATGGTGGCTGACCCCGAGACGATGGAACCCGTGCCTTCGGATGGCGAAACCATGGGTGAGATTTTCATGCAGGGCAACATTGTCATGAAGGGCTATCTCAAGAACGCTGAGGCGACAGACAAAGCCTTCAAAGGCGGGTGGTTTGCCTCGGGCGATCTGGGGGTGATGCATCCGGATGGCTATATCGCGCTGAAGGATCGGTCCAAGGACATCATCATCTCGGGCGGCGAGAATATCTCATCCGTTGAGGTCGAAGACACGCTTTATAAACACCCGGCCGTGATGGAGGCGGCCGTGGTGGCCCGCCCGGATGAGAAATGGGGTGAAACGCCGTGTGCATTTGTTGAATTGAAACCGCAGGCAGAGGCGAATGAAGCTGAAATTATTGCCTTCTGCCGGGATCATATGGCCCATTTCAAAGCACCCAAGACGGTTGTGTTTGGGGCGTTGCCCAAGACGTCGACGGGGAAGATTCAGAAGTTCATCCTGCGCGACCGGGCGCGTGAATTGGGTTAATCGAAGATCGACAAATCAAGCGGCAGCATCTCGCCCATCCAGATAGCGCGATCCCGGTGATCGGCCAAGTGATCGCCGGTTTCTGGATGGGTGAAAATGGTCAGCCCTTGCCGGTTCAGGATCAGCCAGGGAAAGACCTGATCAAAGGCTTCGGCGGGAAAGCCCAGCTGGCAACTCCATCGCGGATGCGGGCCAACATTGCGCGCATGCATGCGGCCCATCTGCACAGTGGGAAACAGACGCGCGGCCTCTTCACAGACCTGCCGTGCCGTGTCCTGAGAGTCGGCGTCGAAATAGACATGGGCGTGGTAGCCGGTGATCTTGGGCATGGGGGTCTCCATCTGTCGTTGCACAGAAACCTAAGGACGGCGCGAGGATTTGTGCACCCGCACCGCCACACAGACTCTGTGCGCCGGTTCAGAGCGGAGCGTGCAGGTCAGGATGGGCTGCGGCAAAGGCCGAATGCTCGGCGCAGACGGCCTCGACTGCTGTCAGGCGTGGCATATCGGATAGATCAACTTCCCACCGGCGCGCATTATAAAGCTGTGGGATCAGGCAGATATCGGCCAGACCCGGCGTTTCACCGGTGCAGAACGGGGATTGATCAAAGCCGCCCAGCAGCGATTCAAACGCCAGCAGACCCGGCCGGATGAAGTGACGCATCCAGTCGCCGGGCATGTCGCCTGCACCATTACTAAGCGCGGTGGCATGTTTGGCAACCGACAGGTTGCAGACCGGATGGATATCCACCGCGATACTGTGCGCCAATGCCCGCGCCGCGGCTCGCTTGGCCGGATCGGTGGGCAGCAGACCCAGTTCGCGGGTCTCATCCAGATAATCGATGATCGCCAGCGATTGGGTCAACCGAACCCCATCGATATCCAGCACCGGGACCAGACCCTGTGGGTTGCGGTCCAAATGATCCGGGGCGCGATGCGCCCCATTCACCAGATCCACGACGACCGGGCGGTAGGTGATCCCAGCCAGATTCAGTGCAATCCGCACCCGGTAACTGGCGGACGAACGCCAGTAATCAAACAGAACCACTTCGGACATACGATGGTTAGCCTTTGCTTAGTTCCTTGGCATGCAGCCAGTCGGCATGCTGAGGGGCTCGTTTGGTGCGCGACCATTCTTCGAGCATATCCCATTTGACCGAATCCAGCCGGGCCAGCATGGCCTCTTCCTCGGGGTCGGGGCAAGCCAGTTCCACCCGGTGACCGTTCGGATCGAAGAAATAGATCGAATGAAAGATCGAATGATCCGTGACACCCAGAACCTCGACGCCGTTGGCTTCGAGATGGTCCTTGAATGCGATCAGCTCATCACGGTCCTTCACCTTGAATGCGATGTGCTGCACCCAAATCGGCGTATTGGGATCGCGCCCCATTTCCGGCTTGGTAGGCAGCTCAAAAAACGCCAGCACATTGCCATTTCCGGCATCCAGAAACAGGTGCATGTAGGGATCAGGTTCATGGGTGGAGGGCACATGGTCTTCGGCAATCGCCAGAATGAAATCCATGTTCAGCATCTTGCCGTACCATTCAACGGTCTCTTTCGCGTCCTTGCAGCGATAGGCGACGTGGTGAATCTGTTCGATTTTCATGGGCTTACTCCTGTTTCAGGGCTGCGGCATCCAACGCCTGCTTCAGCACCGCGTTGTCGCCGATGTGGTTTGCCAGAACCAGCACAAGGCGCGCGTTGAACGCATCGCTTTCGGCTTTCTCAAGCCCTTCATGGGCGGCCACCAGATCGGCATAGAAATCGTCTGCCTGGGTCAGATTGGATGAGAGGATCAGATCAGCCATGTCGCTTACTCCTTGCCTGTGGCGCGGCGCACCGCGTGCCGGAATGCATTTTCTTCGTAGGTGTCGCGGCGGGCGGCCACGTGCTGATCGGGACGGATCAGATAAACCGCTCCGCTGGCATCGCCTAAATAGCGGCGCTTCAGCGTTTGGGTCGGGTCGTCTTTGACCGAGAGTGCCAGGCGTTTGACGATGATGCCATCGACCTCGATCTCATCTGGTGCATCGGCGTCGATGGTCAGCAGTGTGAACTGTCCAGCCAGTTTAGGCAGTAGAAAGCCGTCACCCAAAGGCGCATCGGGACAGGACGCTCCGGGACGCGTCTGCGTCGGCCCGTTCAACGCATCCGCCGAATTCAACGACGAACCGTCATAGACGCAAGGTACGCTCAGGCGGCCAGAATTCACCATCGGGCGGGCGAAGTCATAGTGCTCGCTCAAGTCCAGCACCGCATCGCGCAGGATGCGTGACATCTGCGATTTCGGGGTGATGAAATCGGTCGAGCGGGTCGAGTTCAGGATATTCTCGTCCGCGCCGTGAATGCGTTCCTGATCGTAGCTGTCCAGCAAAGATTCAGGTGCGCTGCCCTCAATCACCAGTTTCAGTTTCCAGCACAGGTTGTCGGTATCCTGTACGCCCGAGTTTGCGCCCCGTGCGCCAAACGGGCTGACCTGATGGGCACTGTCACCGGCAAAGATCACGCGGCCATGGCGGAATTGCTCCATCCGGCGGCACTGGAAGGTGTAGATGCTGACCCATTCCAGCTCGAAATTTACCTCCTCGCCCAGCATGGCCTTGAGGCGTGGGATCACGTTTTCCGGGCGCTTTTCGCGTTCCTTGTCGATATCCCATCCCAGTTGCAGATCGATGCGCCAGACGCCATCGGGTTGTTTATGTAGCAACGCAGATTGGCCTTTGTTGAAGGGCGGATCGAACCAGAACCAGCGTTCCGAAGGGAAATCGGCCTCCATGATCACATCAGCGATCAGGAAGTTGTCTTCGAACACGCGGCCCACAAAATCCTTACCCATCATGGCGCGCATGGGTGAGCCCGCGCCGTCGCAGGCGATGACCCAATCCGCTTCGATGGTGTACGAACCCTCAGGCGTTTCGACCTCAAGCTTGACGTGATCGGGGTGGGTTCCAACGGCTTCGACCTTGTTGCGGCCGCGGATTTCGATCGGTGCACCCTGCGCTTGCAATTCGCGGACGCGGTCGACCAGAAACTGCTCGAAATAGTATTGCTGCAGGTTGATGAAGGCCGGGCGCTGATCGCCGCTGTCGGGCTGCAGGTCGAACTCGTAGACCTGACGTTCGTCGAAGAACACTTTGCCCTTGTTCCAAAGAACGCCTTTGTCCACCATCGGCTGCCCGCAACCCAGACGGTCGAGGATTTCCAGCGGGCGCTTGGCAAAACAAATGGCGCGGCTGCCGAAGCTGACCTTGTCGTTGTCGTCCAGCACCAGCACCTCGACCCCTTGCTGGGCCAGATCGATGGCGGCGGCCAGACCCACCGGACCGGCCCCAACAACGATGACCTTGTGGCGCACGGGCGCTGGCGCGGATTGATCCGGGCTGGCCTCGTAGGCATAAAGTGGAACTTCAAAAATCTTGTTCACTCTCTCTCTCCCATTTCTGGCGCATCGGGCGCACCTCATCTGTTCCCCGGCGCAGTTGCGCCGGAGGTCTTGCGTTAGAGTTTCACCGTCAAATCCGGGCCGCCACGATCTGGATCAAATCCGGCCCGGAATTCTTAGCCCTGCAGGGCCTCCCACATCTCCAGATCGCGCTGGGCGGTCCAGATACGGGGCGTGTCGATGCCGCGGGCCTCGTCATAGGCGCGGGCAACATTGAAGGGCAGGCAGTGTTCGTAGATCGCATAGTCGGCGAATTTTGGGTCGCATTCTGCGCGCACGGCGTCCCAGGCTTCTTTCAGCGAACCGCCACGCGCCGCAACCTTGGCGGCCGGTCGGTAGGTGCTTTCTACGAAATCGCGGGTGTTTTCGATGGCCGCGTTGACCATGTCTTTACCGACCAGAGCGTCGCCGCGCCCCGGCGCGATAGCGTCTACGTCGAACCACTTGATCTCATCCAGCGTATCTCCCCAGTCGCTGAAATGCCCATCGCCGCAGTAGCAGGCCGAATGGTATTCGACGATGTCACCGGTGAACATGACATTCTGATCGGGCACGTGGATGACGATATCGCCAGCGGTATGCGCACGGCCCAGATGCATCAGGTCGATCCGGCGGTTGCCCAGATAAACCGTCATTGTGTCGCTGAAGGTGGTGGTGGGCCATGTGAGGCCGGGGATGCTTTCGTGTCCTTCAAAGAGACGCGGGAAGCGTTGGAATTCGCTGTCCCAGTCTTCCTGACCACGTTCAACCACCATTGCGCGCGCCATATCCGACATCAGTATCTGTTGCGCACCAAAGGCGCTCGCGCCCAGCACGCGTACTGCGTGGTAATGGGTCAGCGCCACATGGGTGATCGGCTTGTCAGTCACCGACCGCACGCATTCGATCACCTTGTTGGCCAGACGCGGCGTCGCCTGCGCCTCGACAATCATCACGCTGTCATCGCCGATGATCACGCCCGAGTTCGGGTCGCCTTCGGCAGTGAAGGCATACAGCCCTTCGCCCACCTCAGTGAAGCTGATTTTCTTTTCCGACATGTCCCCCTGGGACGCAAATGCCTTGGCCATATCAGTGATTTCCCTTCTGGACAGCGACTGGCTTTGATGATGTTGTCGCCATATGTTTGAACGTCGATTTTTGCCTTATTGGGCAACCGCTTGTGTTGTCATTGCCTGCGCCATCATCCTGCTGTGGATGGGCCGCGAACCGATTTGCAAATGCGGTTATGTCAAGCTGTGGCATGGTGAAACCTTCAGTTCCGAAAGCTCGCAGCATCTGACCGATTGGTACACGCCCAGCCACATCATTCATGGCTTTCTGTTTTACGGTCTTCTGTGGCTGGTGGCGCGTCGCCTGCCGATCTGGATGACGGTCACCATTGCGCTGGGATTCGAGATCCTGACCACCACGCTGATCCGCGATGGTCTGACGCTGAACGTGCTGATGCTGCTTTATCCCATCGAGGCCGTTAAGGACTGGCAGAGCGCGCTCTGAATATGCGGACTGGACCTGCATCAATCTCTGGCGAATGGATTTTCGAGTGCGGGCAGCACAGTGCCGGTGCAATCGCCGAACCCGATGGAATAGCCGTCGCCCTTGGCTGCGCCGGTCAGGGTCAGCGTGTCGCCGTTCTCGATGAAGGTGCGGGTCTCGCCTGTGTCCAGCGTCAGCGGCTCTTTCCCGCCCCAGCTGAGTTCCAGAAGTGATCCGCGCTCTGGCTTGTTCGGCCCCGAAATGGTGCCGGACCCCAACAGGTCGCCCGTGTTCATCGGACACCCAGACGTCGAGTGATGCGCCAACTGCTGCGCCGCCGAGTAGTACATCTCGCGATAATTGGTCCGTGCGATGGTCGTGGCGTCTTTATTCTCGGGCGCCATCGTCACGGCCAAATCGATGTCATAGAGCATCGGGCCGCAATCCTTCAGGTGGTCCAGCAGGGCAAACTCACGGTCGGGCGTATCGCAGCGGAACGGTTCCAGCGCCGCTTTGGTCACGATCCAGGGGCTGATCGAGGTCGCGGTCGCCTTGGCCTGAAATGGCCCCAGCGGCTGGTATTCCCAGGCCTGAATATCGCGCGCGGACCAGTCGTTTAGCAGGACATAGCCAAAGATGTTGTCATCGGCTTCCTGCACTGAAATTGGGCCGTCAGACGGTGTGCCCACGATTGCACCCATCTCTAGTTCGATATCAAATCGACGGCTGGGCAGGAAAGCAGGCAGGTCCTGATCGGGCGATTTCAACTGACCCCAGGGGCGACGGATATCCGTGCCTGAAACGACAACAGACGAAGCGCGGCCGTTATAGCCGATGGGGATGTGCAGCCAGTTCGGCGGCAACGCGTTTTCCGGGCCGCGGAACATGGTGCCCACGTTCTGGGCATGGTGGCGGCCCGCGTAGAAATCGGTGTATTCGCTGACGGCAAAGGGCATGTGCATCTCGGCCTCGTCCTGCGGGATCAGCAGTCCTTCGATCTTGTGCTGTTCGTCCGAATCTTCAGCCAATAGCGTAGAAAGGCGGTCGCGCAATGCAGCCCATACGGCAGGGCCTTCTTCCATTAGCGGATTCCAGAAGGGCAGATCGAACAGCGGCTCATCCGACAGCGCGATTAATCCATCAGCTTCGGCAGCAGTCACGTCGAAGATCATGTCGCCGATGGCAACGCCGCAGCGGGGCTCGGTGGTTTCGGTCGAGAACACGCCATAAGGCAGGTTGTTCAGCGGGAAGGGGTGGTCGGCGGAATTGGCCGATGCGACCCAGGATTTCTTCAAAGGCATATTGCGTCCTTATGTCTTTCGGTTACGAGGCGGCGCGCAGGGATTTGAAGCCCAGCAGGACTGCCGCCAATATCATGAAGCTGCCACCGATCCGGTCGAGCCAAAGCCTTGCCGGCCCCTGCAGGCGCCGGGCCAGCCAACTGGCAGTGGAGCCATAGGCCATCAGAAACAACCCGTCTATGATCAGATATGTGGCCGAGAGGATGGCGAATTGCGGCCAGAATGGCAGCGCGCCATCGATGAACAGCGGAAACAGAGCGGCGAAGAACACCACCGCCTTGGGATTCGCGGCAGAGGTGATGAAGCCCTGCATCCAGAGCGCCTTGCGGCTGGCACGTGGCGCATCGCTGGTTTCGGCAACGCGTGCCTTCACGATTTGCTTGACGCCGAGATAGACCAGATAGGCCACGCCCAACCACTTGATCACGGTAAAGGCGGTCCCGGACGTGGCGATCAGGGCAGCCAGACCCAGACCGGCGGCCAACATTTGAAAGAAATTGGCCGTCAAATCACCCGCAGCGGTAAAAAAACCTCGCCGCAGCCCATTGGTTGCCGAGTTCGACAGCATCAGCAACTGGCTTGGCCCCGGTGTGCTCATCAGCAGCAACACCGTCGCCACATAGGTGATCCAGATATCAAAACTCATCTCGTCTCCGGTGATCCTTCAACTTGTCACTTGTCGAATAATAGTTGATTTTGTAACTAACAAGGATGACCCAGCCTAAAAATGACCAAAAAGATGAGTTTGATTTGCGAAATTTCCTGCCGTTCCTGTTGAATCAGGCGGCCGAGGAAAGTTCGCTTGAGTTTCAGCGCGTTTACAAGGATCGCTACGGAATGCTGCGAACTGAATGGCGGGTGCTGTTTCATCTGGGCAATCATGGTGAGATGACCGCACGCGACATTGTTGAGCGTGCCAAAATCCACAAAACCAAGGTCAGCCGTGCGGTCAGCCGATTGCAACAGCGCCGATATTTGCAAAGGTTGCGGGATGAAAATGACCGGCGGGTTGAGCGGCTATCGCTGACCTCGGCTGGCCAGAAGGTTTATCGTGAGCTAAGCGGTATCGCGCAGGATTATGATCAGAAACTGGCATCGCGTTTCACCACGGGTGAGGCCGCTTTGCTGCGCATGATGCTGCGACGTCTGGCCGGAATGGATTAGGGTACTGGTAATCCGGTACAGCTGCCCCCAGATCAACGTCATAACGGACACAGGAACGACACATGACAGCGCCGGATTCCCCAACGGCAAAATCCCATGATCTGATAGATTGGTTGGTGACCCGCGGCCTGGAAGGGGCCGACAAACAAGAACTTCTGGACGGGTATTGCACCCGTTTAGTTGATCTTGGTGTGCCCTTGATGCGCTTTCATGCGGCGCAACCGGCCTTGCATCCCGTCTATGGCGGAACGGGCTATAGCTGGTACCGCAGCAAAGGAAGTAATCTGGAAACCTTCGAGTATTCCGAAGAGCCCAGTGAAGTTTGGACACAAAGTCCGCTGTATGCCGTATTGCACGAAGATATCGATGCTATCCGTGAACGGCTGGTCGATCAGAACGAACCCAGCCGTTTTCCCCTGCTAAACGAGTTGCGGGAAAACGGGGCCACGGACTATTACGCGACTGGCATCAGCTTTGATATGCCGGCTCAACGCAACCCCTATGATGCGAAAGAGGCAATCGACGGCGTCTTGATGTCCTGGTCCAGCAATGCGCCGGAAGGATTCTGCGACGATGATCTGGACGTAATCAATACGGCGCTACCGCATCTGGGGCTGGCTCTTAAATCAGCCTCGAACGCGCGGGTGTCGAAAGATTTGATGCGGGTTTATCTGGGGCGCGATGCCGGTCGTCGGGTCTTGTCCGGTGAAATCCGTCGCGGGTCACTGCAGCAGATTGATGCGGTGATCTGGAACTTCGATCTGGAAGGGTTCACCAGCCTGTCGGAAGAGATGCCAGGGATCGAAGTCATAGATATGCTGAATGACTACCTGGGTGTGGTGGTCGATGTTGTTCATCAATGCGAAGGCAACATCCTGAAGTTCATGGGCGACGGTGTCATGGCGATGTTTGATGTCGGCGAGATCGATGCCGATGCCCGCGCCGCGCTGGCCGCGGCGACCATGCTGCAAGAGCGCATGGCCGAATTGAACACTCAGCGGAGTTCACGGGGGCAACCGGTTTCGAACTATACGCTGGCATTGCACTCTGGTGAGATCCTCTATGGAAACATCGGCTCCGAAAGTCGGCTGGATTTCACGGTAATTGGTCCGGCGGTCAACCAGACGTCCAGAATTGCGGGGATGCATCGGTCGCTGGGGCAGCGCATCCTGATTTCCGACGATGTAGCCCGCGCTGCCCATCCCTGCGATCAGGATCTGATCTCGGTCGGTCGCTATATGTTGCGGGGCGTGGCAGAGCCAAAAGAGTTGTTTACCATCTACAGAACGGCTGGCTAGGTCTGGCCATTGTACAGCTGCTTAATGCGGTAGCTTAAGGCCAGAGGTCAACACCACTATTTTTCAACGCTGACCAATCCAGAATAATCTGTCTTGGCAACGCTGCGAATGGCGTCTGAGATAAAGCTGAATGCGCGATGGTGGCCACTGGAGGCGCGCCAGACAAGGCCAATCGACCTATTCAGGCGGCCGGGCCTATAGGGCACAAGTGCCACGTCCCCGCCAAATTTGGGCACTTCGGACGCCACATAAAGTGATGGAAGGAATGAGATTCCGATATTCATAGCGGTCATCTGACGAATGGCATCCAAACTGGTGCCTTCATAGTCATACAGCAGATTTGCGCCGACCTCCTTGGTCAGGTTTTCGATCTGGCTGTGGAGGGTGAAGCGCCGCGACAGGACCAAAACGTTTTCCCCCTTTAGATCTTCGTCTTCTACGTATTCCTTTTTTGCCAGCGGATGGCTGAGGGCCACAGCCAGATGAAGAGGCTCTCGCAGTAATCGCTGAACAAAAACATCGGCCGATTTCACCGGCAGTTGCGTCAGAATAACGTCGTGCATTCCGCTCAGCAGTTCTTGCAGCAGTTCTGAGGGGGGGCCGTCACGCACGATCAATCTCAGATCCGGATGGTTCTGATGCAAATGCAGAAAAACGCGCGGCAACAGATAGGGCCCCAGCGTTGGGGATGAGCCAAGGCGAAAACTTCCTGAAAGTTCGGATTTCATCCGATTGTGTGTTTCTTGTAGGGCCATCACATCAGATAGTATGCTTCGGGTTTGCTCAAGAATTTCTCGTCCTTCAGGCGTCAGCATCGCTCCGGCGCGGCCTCGTTCGACGAGGTTCAGACAAAGCACAGATTCCAAATTGGCAATCTGCAGGCTAAGGGAAGGCTGGCTAATGCCGATACGCTCGGCGGCTTTCCTGTAGTGGCCAGTGTCGGCCAGCGTACGGAAATAGGACAGTTGTTTCAATGTCAGCTGGATGTCGATCAATAGGTTTTTCCAATCAAATATTGTTGAATAATAGGCTATCCTATTTTGTTGGAATATCCAACAATTGGCGCAGTCTCTTGTTTCAGAGCACTTGGTGTTGGTGTGTTCGCTCGGAGGACGTCATGAACATTCAAAACAAATCTATTCGATCTGAACACTCCTGCGGGCATTCGAGATCAGTTGATCTGCGCAGATTGAGGTCGCAGGGCGTTCTTTCCGAACGTGAAGTCAAATGGTGTCAGTCGAACGGTGTCGAGGTCGCTTACGACCCGATTCAAATAGGCTGGGTCCCACTGGAATGTGAGGATGACATCCTGGGCACATTTGGGCGTCCGAATCCCCGGCCATTCCACTTCCGTGCATGGGATCTGAAGGACTCGGCAGAGTATGCGGCGATGCTTTCCTCTGAGCGCCTGTGGCGCTATCTGCCGGAGGTCTATCCAGGCCCAATCAGTGCGGACGATGCCGCCCAATTGATCGAACTGGGTTACGAAGATCATCATCAGGTGTTGGCCATCGAGAAAGACGGGCACGCAATCGGACAGGTTCGTATGCTGGAAAAGGGGTCGGGCACCGCCGAAGTCAGCTATTGGTTGGGTGAGAAGCATTGGGGCAAGAGGTACGCCAGTTCGATCGTCGCACAGTACTGTGACGAATATTTGCGCCAACGCCCCAAGGTTTACCGGGTGATCGCGGTTGTGCACACAGACAACTTGGCATCTCAAGCTGTTCTCCGGAAATGTGCGTTTACTGACTCTGCGCGCGACGGAGAGTGGCTTACACTTGAGCGGCTACGTAGAGCATCTTAAGGCACTTGGATTTACTTTGGTTAGCTGTGCAGGCGCTGCCACGCGGCTAGAAGTCGATCTCAACACCCGGCAAGCTCAGTTCCTTCATCATGTCGCGCAATTCCTGACGTGCGGCGATGTTTGAGATGTTTAATTGCTTGACCCCGATATCCTTGAGGTCCAGCAAAGTCAGTCCGCGCGGGAACAACTCGCGGAAAATCACCCGCTCGGAAAAGCCCGAGGCGACGCGGAAGCCGATGCGCTGTGACAGCATCTCGATCGCGCGTTGCATCTTTTCCTTGTTGACCATGCGCTGGGTGCCGACCCGGTTGCGGACGACGACCCAGTCGATCGGTTTCAGCCCAGCTTGGGCGCGCAGTTGGCGGGCATTCCAGACCATCTCGGAATAGACTGAGGGGCCAAGGATTCTCTCACCTTTGGAATCGATCCGCGCTAGCAGGTCAAAATCGATGAAACTGTCGTTCAGCGGTGTAATCAGCGTATCGGCCAGCGAATGTGCAACCTGGCTGAGTCGAGTGTGCGAACCGGGGCAGTCGATCAGGATGAAATCGCTATCGCTTTCCAGTTCGGCCACGGCGGCTGAAAGGCGGTGGTCATAGATGTTTTCACCGGGTTGCAGAGCGCTGGCGTCAATCTCGGGCAGGTCGTGGTGGCGTGGGCTGGGCAGAGACAGGTCCGAGCCGTTCAGGAAGTTCAAGCGGTTCTCGAAATAACGACCCAGACTGCGCTGACGCAGGTCAAGATCGAGTGTGCTGACCTTGTGCCCCAGCCGTGCCAATGCGGTGGCCACATGCATCGACACGGTTGATTTGCCTGCGCCGCCCTTTTCGTTCCCGACCACAATGATATGTGCCATGCCTGTATTCCCAAGTCCCGCCGTGTTTGCCTACACGTTGTTGGCGGCCACTATATGTTGTGTGAGCTGAGAAGGGAAGAACCTCGGGCCGTCTTGAGCGCTATTATCAAGCCTCAAATTGGAAAAGTGCTTGGTACTTGGGGGTTAGGGTAAATCCTTGCCAAACACACACCCCTGTTTCACTGTCCATCCTATGGATTTGTGATCGAGGGCAGCCATTGGATCATCTGTTTCTGAACGTTTTGAACGTGGTTCTGCCTGTCCTGATTTGCGCTGGAATCGGTTACGCTCTGGCTGTGATCAAGGCCCCCTATGACAACAAAGTTATTGGCGGGATCGTCTCGCGGGTCGGGTATCCGACGCTGATTATCTCGCACCTTTCAACCACCCAGATTGCGGTCGGCACCTTCCTTGATGTCATGATGGCCGCCGCTTTGGCGATTGCAGGTTTTGGGCTGTTGGGGCTTGTCGCGCTCAAACTGATGCGGCTGCCGGTGCGGGCATTTCTGACGCCACTGATGCATGGCAATGTCGGCAATATCGGCCTGCCCATTACCCTTTTGGCGCTGGGCGATGCGGGTATGGCCTATACGATGGCATTTGTGGTGGTTGTGCTGATCAGTATCTTCACGATCGGCATGTGGATTCCGGCCGGAGAGTTCTCACCCAAGAAACTGGCGACTTCGCCGATTATTTACGCGGTCGCACTGTCGCTGGTGTTGATGGCGACGGGCACCAGCCTGCCGCAACCGGTGGCCAAATCCTTTGATATTCTGGGTGGGCTCTCGATCCCGCTGATGTTGCTGACGCTGGGCCACACGCTGGCGACCCTGCGGATCAAAAGCCTTGGCCGAGCCGTTTCGCTGACAGCGCTGCACCTGCTGATGGCTGCGGTGATTGCCAGCGCGTTGGTCTGGAGCTTCGGCTTCACCGGGGCTGAGCGGGGCGCGGTGATCCTGTGCTGTTTGATGCCATCCTCTGTCGCGACCTATTTGTTTATCGATCAGCATGTGCCGGAATACGGACCCGATGTGGCCGGGTTCATTCTGGTTTCGACTCTGTCCACGATCCTGGTGCTGCCATTGGCGCTGTCCTACTGGATCTAATAGGCGCTGGGCGCGCAGCGCGCTAAAAACAGTATCTATCAGCAAAAAACCGTTTAATAATAGGCACAACACGGTGCCCGAAGGGCCAGCGCGCTATTCCTGAACGGGGGACAGGCAGATGCCAAAAGACGTCACTGAGGACATATCCGGCGCGGGAGGGGCACGTCTGGTTCTGGTGATGACCGCGCTGTGCATGATGGTTGTTGGCTTCAACACAACCGCCGTTGCGACGATCCTGCCAAATCTGAAGGCCGAGTTCGATCTGTCGCCTTCCAGCCTGCAATGGGTGATGGCGATCTATACAGTGGTTAGCGCGACCCTCGTCACCATCGTCAGCCGACTTGGCGATATCACCGGCAAGATGGGCGTCTTCTTTGCCGGAATGATCGTGTTCGGTCTTGGCTCGGCCCTTGTATTGTTTTCGCAGGATGCAGCCATGTTGCTGGCAGGCCGCGGGGCCCAAGGTGCCGGGGCGGCAGCGCTGTTTGGCACCTCGCTTTCGCTGCTGACTGCCGCCACGCCCGAGGAACAACGGGCCAGCGTCACCGGTGCCTGGGGCGCGATCGTCGGGCTGGCAATTGGTGTTGGTCCGATCGTTGGCGGCGCGTTTGCGCATTACCTCAGCTGGCGGGGCGTGTTTGCCACCGATCTGGCGCTGCTGATCGTGGCCTTTGCGGTCGGGTTGCGGGTCAGCAAAGAGCATTACGTCCCCGACACCCGTCTTGCAGGCGCAAAGTTCGATCTTGCGGGTGCAGTCGCATTGGTCCTGCTGCTTGGCCCGCTATCCTTCGCGCTCAGCAACGGGGAAAGCCACGGATGGGCCACAAGATCGACCCTGATCCCGCTTGCCGTGTCGGCTGTAGCGGTGATTGCACTGATCATCACCTCGCGCCGCAGCGCGGACCCTCTGATCGAGCTGCGCTACTTCCGCCACCCCCGTTATTTCATGGCGGCGGCAGGGATGTTCATTACCGGCTTCGCGCTGTTCAGCTTTTTCGTCTATTTCAACGTCTTCGTGCAATCGCCAGATGCGTTTGGCCTGTCCGCTGTTGGGGCGGGGGTGGCGATCCTGCCGTTGAGCCTCAGTATGTTCGTCGTGTCCGTGGTGGCTCCGCGTTTTCTTGCACCTTACAGTTTTCGATGGCCGGTGATCCTGGGCATGGGGTTCATGACCTGTGGGTTCATGCTGTTGACGACAACGACGAACACAACCGGCATGGGTGCGATTTGGTGGAAGCTGGTGATTATCGGGATCGGGCTTGGCATCGGTTTTTCGTTATTGCCGCGTCTCGGGCTGCGCTTGTTGCCGGAAGAACATATGGGGCAGGGCTCGGGCGTAGTGAATGCGTTCCTTTATTTTGGGGCCACGCTTGGTGCGGTTGTCGGCGGGTTGGCTGAAGCGATCACCACCCGGCGCGGCCTGACCGAAGTGATCAACGCCTTGCCCACCGGGTCCGAGCAACGGGCTGATCTGGCCCATGCGTTGACACATGGCACTGCAAGTCAGGTGCAGCAGCTTATAGCGGCGCTTGATCCGACCACGGGCGAAGCGTTGGCGCGCGCCTTGCGAGATCTGCAGGATGATGCATTTAACAGTGCCATGCTTGTCGCCGCTATCGCTGCGCTTTTGGGGATGATCCTGGCTGCCGTAATGCTGCGAGGCCCCGTGCCTCCACCGCACAGCGCGGTTGATCTGACAAGGGACTGATCGTCGGTGGGGCCACTTGTGACCGGCACCCAATCGGCCTAGGTTTTCGCCATGTGTGGAAAATTTGCAGCCGGTCACCTGACGCAGCGGGAAATGCTGGCGATTACCGAGTATTTTCTCTACGGCAAGGTCTCGCCTGATCTGCCCGAACAGCTGCCTTCGGGCGGGTACAATGTGTCTCCGACCAATCGGGTTGGCATGGTCCGTTGGGACGGAGACCGGGCCGAGCTGGCGACGGCGCGCTGGCAGATCAAGGACCCGCGCAGCAAGAAGCCGATGATCAACTCGAAGATCGAAAATGTCAGCTTCTGGCAGGAGTACTGGAACAAGGGGCGCTGTCTTATTCCGGCGCTGGGCTATTACGAATGGCCCAAGGATCAGGGCCATAATTGCCCGGTCTACATTACGGTTCAGCGCAATGCCCCGGTGATGTTCTTTGCGGGGTTTTACCGAACGGATGATGGCAGCCATAGCTGTACGATCCTGACCCGGACACCCAGCCCGCAGATCGCGCATATTCACAGCCGAATGCCGTTGATCCTGACCCCGGATGAGATCGAAAACTGGCTATCAGGCGTCACGACCGCGCAAGAGGCGCAGCAGTCGTTGGGTGCGCAGTACGAAGGCCGGTTTGAATATCACACCGTCAAACCCATCAAGCGCGGAGCTGAGGGCGAAGATATGATTGAGCCTTACACGCCCCCGGTCCAGACCGGGTTTGATTTCTGAAACAGCCGCAAAGTGCAGTGGGGTAATTCCAAAACAAAAAAAGGCCGCCCAATTGGACGGCCTTTCGCATTTCAACCAGGTCGGGATTAGAAGCCCAGACCTTCGTATTTCTTCTTGAACTTCGACACGCGGCCGCCTGCGTCCATCAGGCGCGACGAACCACCGGTCCATGCGGGGTGCACGGAAGGGTCGATTTCCAGAGCCAACTGGTCGCCTTCGCTGCCCCAGGTGGATTTCATCTGAACCACAGAGCCATCGGTCATTTTGACGTTGATGACGTGATAATCGGGATGGATGTCTTTTTTCATCTTTCCGCTCCTTACGCCTCGGCGCCAGCCTTGGGCTTGTAGTTGGTGACTTCTGCGATACGCGCGGATTTACCACGGCGCGAGCGCAGGTAGTAAAGTTTGGCGCGACGAACGCGGCCACGGCGGACAACGGTGATGCTGTCGATATTGGTCGAATGCAGCGGGAACACACGCTCCACGCCTTCGCCAAACGAAATCTTGCGAACGGTGAACGAACCGGCGATGCCGCTGCCACCTTTGCGCGCGATGCAGACGCCTTCATAGTTCTGCACACGGGTACGCGACCCTTCGGTCACTTTAAAGCCGACACGGATGGTGTCACCGGCTTTGAAATCGGGGATGTCTTTCCCCAGGGCGGCAATCTGTTCCGCCTCAAGCTGTGCGATCAGGTCCATCGCAGTTACTCCTATCTGCTCGTGGTTGGTCCACGAAGTTTGGGCACGGCCTGAGAGCTCTTGGTCTTCACCGGGTCCTGCGCACAGCCCGCCAGAGGTCAGATCGAATGTTCCTTTTGGTCCGGTCCGCCCTGTCGCGCCGGTGCCGAAGAAAGCTGGGCGTCACGTCAGGATGCAAACCAAAACACCGGAGTCGCATAACGCCACACCGGATTGCGCTGCTTTACGGGCTTTGCGGGCGGGGATCAAGCCTTATTCTTGGTGAAACAGGTGAGTTTTTGCCACCCGTCAAATCCACCGTTGCCTTGTTCACCAGATCAGGCATTCTGGGATTAATTATAAGAGCAGATATTTGATACAGGATCATAAGATGCGCAAAGCACTTCTGCTGGCCGTTATGGCGCTTGCACTTGTCTCATGTGGTCGCCGCGGCCCGCAACCTCAGGTGGTTGAGCCGCAGGCCTTCGCGGACACGACCCCGCCTTCGATCATCTACCCCGCCTTTGGTGACGCTGACCCGCACCCGTGGGAGGGACGTCATCCCGGCCATTACCCGGTGCATGGGCTGGATGTCTCGCGTTGGCAGGGGCCGATTGATTGGCGCACCGCGCAGAAGAACGGTGTCAGCTTTGCCTTCATCAAAGCCACCGAGGGCGGAGATTTTACCGACCCGATGTTCGACGAGCACCGACGCGGCGCACAAGCTGCCGGAGTGCCGTGGGGGGCCTATCACTATTATTATTTCTGCCGTCCGGCCCATGAACAGGCGCGTTGGTTCATCCAGAACGTGCCCAAAGGGGCCGACCTGCCGCATGTGCTGGATATGGAATGGACGCCCCATTCCAAAACCTGCACCCTGCGCCCTGATGGCCGAACCGTTCGGGCCGAGGCGCAGCGGTTCCTTGATATTCTCGAGCGCCACTATGGCCGACGCCCGATTGTCTACACGACGGTGGATTTCTACGGCGACACCGATATCGGACGACTTCCCAAAACTGAGTTCTGGCTGCGCTCGGTCGCGGGCCACCCGCGCAACGTTTATCCAGGCTCGGTCTGGCGGTTCTGGCAATACACCGGCACCGGGCTGGTGCCGGGGGTTCAGGGTAAGGTGGACATCAACACCTTCAACGGCACGCCGGAAACCTGGGCGTTGTGGAAGGCAACCCGTTAGTCTTAGCCCTTATCTTCTGATTTTCGATAGGCGTCCCACAGATCCGGCCGCCGTTCGCGGGTGATCTGTTCCGACATTTCATGACGCCAATCCGCAATGCGTCCATGGTGGCCTGACATCAGGATCTCGGGGATCGGGCGGCCTTTCCAGTCGGCGGGGCGGGTGTATTGCGGATGCTCCAATAAGCCAGAGGAAAAGCTCTCCTCCTCGGCTGAGGCCTGATTGCCCAGAACGCCCGGGATCAGCCGCACGGTGGCGTCGATCAGGGCCTGCGCGGCGATTTCACCCCCGGTCATGACAAAATCACCCAAGCTGATCTCTTGCACGCCGTAATGTTCCAGCACGCGCTCATCGACGCCTTCGAAACGACCACATAACAGGGTCATGCCATCGCAGCGAGCCAGGTTTTGCATCATTTTCTGATCCATCCGACGCCCACGCGGGCTGAGGTAGATCAACGGCCAGTTGCCCCGGATGCCCGCCATCGTATGCTCAATGGCCTCACCCAGCACATCGGCACGCAGGACCATGCCTGCACCGCCGCCCGCCGGGGTGTCATCCACATTGCGGTGCTTGCCGATCCCGAATTGGCGCAAATCCACAGTTTCCAACTGCCATAGCCCTTCTTGCAGGGCCTTGCCGGTCAGGCTTTCGCCCAGAACACCAGGGAAGGCAGATGGGAACAACGTGATGATCTTGGCCTTCCACACCCCGTGCAGATCGGGCGTCGGCGTCATCAACTCGCGCGGCTTCAACGTTGGACGGATGGCTTTGCGGCCATGGGACTTTCCGGGTTTATCTGTCATCTCGAGCCGATCAGATCATTCTGGGTGCTTTGAACCAAAGCCGTCTTTTGATCGATCAGCGCAGCATCGTCCAGATCGGATCGGTTCATTTCCAGCATCTGCTGCAAGACATCCTCGGGCAGGCGTGGGTTTGATCGGGTCGGGCCTACCAATTCGGCGGCTTTGTCCGCAGGCAGGTCAAGGAATTCAGCAAAAGTGCTTCCAAGCCCATGTCGCTGGCCCTGCAGGTCTTCCAGCCATTCGGTGCGGACCGAGACCGAGGGCAAACGGTCGCGCACAGCCGCAGCAGCAATCTGAGGCGACGGCACCGGTTCAAGCCGGGCGCGAAAGGTCTCAAAATCCTGAATCAGGCGCGATCGTTGCAGATCATGCGCCCACAGGCTGCGCAGCCAGCTTCCCCGTTGGCGCAGCGAGTAGTAGATCGTTATATGCACCTCTTCCCCGGCAAATCGGTCGCGGATCAGGCCGACAAGGCACGAGGCGAGCTCGGGCGCGGCCTCATATCCCACCGCGACATTGCGGCTGGGGCGCAGGCCCGAGAAATTCTCTTCGCTCAGAACCAGCCCGCGCTTCTGGCCGAATTCCAGTGAATTCAGAAAGTGCCGCATCTGATCCTTGAAATCGCTCATCGCGCCGGGGGTGCCGTAGACGGAATAGCGTGTGGCTGCTTCGGACAAGCCGGTTTTGCGGGTCCGATAGGGCAGGACCAACGCATGGTGCGGCCAGATCAGTGAGCGGTTTTCGAACAGAAAGGACTGTGCCGCCGTCGTCCCGGTCTTGTGCAGACCCAGATGCAGCAACACGCGGCGCATTACAGCAGGCCCTCGGGCGGATCAGCGATGATGCGGCCCTTGTCCAGATCAACGGTCGGAACGGATTCGAGTGTAAACGGCAGCAGCACGGTGGCCTTTAAGCCCGGACCGTGCAGTTCCAACAGATCCGCCGCGCCGTGATTTTGAACCGATTTCACCCGACCCAGCAGGGTGCCGCCGGTGTCATAAACCTCAAGCCCGATAAGGTCGGTGTGGTAAAACTCATCATCCGGCAGCGACGGCAATTGATCGCGCCGCGCGTAAAGGCGCAGGCCATTCAGCGCATCCGCCGCTTCCTTCGTCTCAATGCCACCCAGCCGGGCGGCAAAGCCGTTCTTGATCGCGCGGGTCAGGACTACGGGATAGCGCTCTTTACCTTCTTCGTCTGTCAGCGGCGAATAGCCTTCGATATCCTCGGGGACGGCACAGAAACTTTTCAGCCGCACCTCGCCGCGCACCCCATACGAGCCCGCGATGCTGCCTACGCAGATCAGATCACTCATTTCGACCATCCGTCACACATAGCCCGTCCCGCCATTGTCCGATCACCTCGCACGCCTCGCGCTGGTTCGAGCGTTCGAAGAATACGCCCACAATAAATGCGATCGCCAGCAGGATGGGAAGACGTAACAATCCGAACATGTCTAGCGCACCTCGATGGGCAGAGAGGCGTCGCGGCATTCCCAGCCGACCTGCTCCAGCTCCGGCGTATCGGATTGGGCCTCGGGCCAGCCCAAGCAGAAATATCCGATCAACCGCCAGTCCTCGGGGACATCCAGATCGCGCACCATCTGGTCCGGGTCGAGGATCGAGACCCAGCCCAGGCCCAAGCCTTCTGCCCGCAAGGCAAGCCAGAAGAGCGTGATGGCTGAGACGACGGAATAACGCCGCATTTCGGGCATAGTGCCTGCGCCGAGACCTTGACCTTTGTCGGTGGCATCGTCGCAAAACACAGCCAGCTGCACCGGAGCCTCTTTCATCCCGGACAGTTTCAACTGGCTGTACAGCTGCGCCTTTTCGCCGGAATACCCGCTCAGCGCCCGCTCGTTGGCCGCTTGGAAATTCTTCAGCGCCGCGTCGCGCGCGGCCTGACTTTCGATGCGGATCACGCGCCAGGGTTCGCTGAGCCCAACAGAAGGGGCCAGTCGAAACGCGTCGAGGCAGCGCGTAAGCACTGCCTCGTCAATTGCATCGGTGCGAAACCGGCGCACATCACGCCGGAGCCGCATCAACAGATCGAACTGCGTGCGAAAATCGTCGGAAAAGGCCTGATCCTGCACGCGCCTGACTGCTTATTCTTCTGCAGCAGCTTCTTCAGCCGGTGCAGCAGCCGCTTCGGCAGCTTCAGCAGCCTTGGCAGCTTTCTCTTCCGCGCGTTCCTGAGCTTTCTTGCCCGGAGTACCCTTGTTGGGATTGTTGCGCTCGGCCTTGTCACGGGCGCCGGCAGCTTCCAGCATACGTGCGATCCGGTCGGTGGGCTGTGCGCCCTGATCCAGCCAGTACTGGATGCGCTCCATGTTCATTTTCACGCGCTCTTCGCTGTCTTTCGGCAGCAGCGGGTTGTAGGTGCCCAGTTTTTCGATGAAACGACCATCGCGCGGCATACGGCTGTCAGCCGCAACAATGCGATAGAAGGGACGCTTTTTCGAGCCGCCGCGGGCGAGACGAATTTTCATTGCCATGGTGGTATCTCCTTTAGATGGCGTTTACCGGGATCGTTTCCGGTTAATTCTGATGTTTCTTGTGGTGTCGGATGACTTCCTGAATGATGAAATTCAGAAAAGCCTTGGCGAAATCGGGGTCCAGATCGGCCTCTTTCGCCAGGTCTTCTAACCGTGCGATCTGCGCAGCCTCGCGCGACGGATCGGACGGGGGAAGGTCGTGTGCGGCCTTGAGCTTGCCAACGGCCTGCGTGTGCTTGAACCGCTCGCCCAGCGTATAGACCAGGATCGCATCCAGCCGGTCGATGCTTTCTCGATGGTCTTTCAACAGCGCAGCAGCCTGTGTCACGGGGTTGTTCATTGGCCGGTCCTTTCGGTGGTCAAATCAATCTGCGGATGACGCCAGATCTGAGCGTGCTTGCCCAAAAGCTCGGCTCTCTCAATCTCCAGCGTTGCGCCCAGCCGTTCGGCCAGCGCGCGCGAGCGATCATTGGCATGGGCGATGTAAGAAATTACACCGTTAAGCCCCTGATGCCGCGCTGCATAGTCGCGTGCAGCCGCGGCGGCCTCAAAGCCCAGACCTTTGCCTTCGGCCTCGGCCATCAGCGTCCAGCCCAGCTCGGGCTCCGCCCAGCCGGGTACGTAGATCATGCCTGCCCATCCCACGAATGCGCCGCTGGTCTTTTCAGTCAAATGCCACAGACCATAACCGCGCAGCGCCCAATGACCCAATCTGTTCGAAAGAGAGCTCCAGCTTCCAAGCGCGTCCTTGGGACCACCAACCATATGGCTGCGCTCGGTCGCGTAGAACGCGGTCATCGCAGGAAGATCGTCCAGATGCGGCGCGCGAAGGATCAGGCGATCGGTTTCGACGGTGGGTATAGTGAACGAGGTCATGCGTATGCCTCCACGCCACCGTTTACCAGATCGGCAGGCGCCGAATGACGCCAGACCTGCATCGCCCCGAAAGCCGGGTGTTCGAACATATATTCGAACTGCGCGCCCAGCCGTTCCGCGACAGCCTTGCTGCCCAGATTATCCGGATCGATCAGCGAGATTGCGGTTTCCCAGCCCAGCACGTCATAGGCATGTGCACGTGCAGCCAGTGCCGCTTCGGTCGCATAACCCTTGCCGGTGGCGTGGTTCATCAGGGTCCAGCCAATTTCGGGCTCGGGCCAGCTATGCGGGTTCCACAAGCCAACATGGCCTACATAGGTGCCCGTGTCTTTTTCCTCGACACCCCAGAAGCCATATCCCCGCATCGCCCAGTGGCCTAACAGCATCGCAACAGCGCGCCATGTCTCATCCGGGCGTTTCGGGCCGCCGACGAATTTCGAGGCGTCGCTGGCAAAAAACTCTGCCTCAGCCTCAAAATCGGCCTCGCAGGGGGCCCGCATGATCAGGCGTTCGGTTTCCAGCGTTGGTATGGCCATGGCAAGTGTCATGCCTGCACCTCGCCGTATCGCCAGACATGCTGGGTTGGACCAAAGGCGCTTTCGGCAACGGCGTCGCGCGTTGCACCCAGACGCTGTGCCAATGCGTTCGAACGCGTGTTGGATTGCGAAACGTAACTTACGAACTGACCGGACCCGAGCAGATCGAAGCCAAAATCGCGAACGGCGCTGCACGCTTCGGTCGCGTAACCTTGCATGCGGAACTTGCTATCGAACATATAGCCAAGCTCGGGCTCGTGATCGTCCCATTCGAGGCCCAGAATGACGAAGCCAATGACCTGATCATCATCGTCTTTAAACGTGACGGTGAACAAGCCGTGACCATGCAAAAGCCAGCCTGATGTGTAGTAGGAAAACTCAGTCCAGGCGTCCTGCTCGGTATCGCCAAAGCTGTCCTTGCAGATCGACGTCCAAACCGGCAGGTCGTCCAGAGTGGGCGCACGCAGAACCAGCCGCCGGGTTTCAATGACCGGCAGGGCCGCGCGATACTGCGCTGCTGCCATCGCCGCCTTTCCGGACGGGGGCTGGGTGCAGCGTGCTGACGTCACTTTTTCTTTCCGAACCCGCTCAGCCCCGGGGGCAGACCCATGCCGCCACCCAGTCCGGGCAGACCGCCGGGCATCTTACCGCCCATCGCTTTGGCGGCTTGTTCCAGCGCCTTGGGGTCCATGCCCGCAGCCATTTCCTCAGGCGAGGGGCCGCCTTTGCCGAACATGCCTTTCATGGCCTGTTTCAGCATCTTGCCTTTGCCCATCTTGCCCATCTTTTTCATCATGTCGGACATCTGCCGGTGCATCTTGAGCAGCTTGTTGAGGTCGCTGACCTCCATACCCGAACCGGCGGCGATGCGTTTCTTGCGGCTGGCTTGCAGCAGTTGCGGGTTGGCGCGTTCGCGTTTGGTCATCGACTGGATCAGCGCGATTTGCTGGCGCAGGATTTTATCGTCCAGACCGGCCTGATCCATCTGCTTGGCCATCTTGTTCATGCCCGGCATCATGCCCATCATGCCCTGCATGCCGCCCATCTGGATCATCTGCTCCAGCTGCATTTTCAGGTCGTTCATATTGAACTGACCTTTGACCATGCGCTTCATCATGCGCTCGGTCTGTTCCATCTCCATCGTTTCCTGGGCTTTTTCGACCAGAGCAACGATGTCGCCCATGCCCAGAATACGACCGGCGATCCGGTCCGGCTCGAAGGTTTCGAGCGCGTCCATCTTCTCGCCCAGACCAACAAAGCGGATCGGCTTGCCGGTGACCGCGCGCATCGACAGCGCCGCACCGCCGCGCCCGTCACCGTCCATACGGGTCAGGACCACGCCCGAGATGCCGACCTTGGCATCAAACTCTTCGGCCACTTCAACAGCGACCTGACCGGTCAGGCCGTCGACCACTAGCAGCGTCTCGCGCGGGTCGACCACGTTACGAACCTGCTCGACCTCGTCCATCAGGACTTCGTCGATATGCAGACGGCCCGCGGTGTCGAGCATATAGACGTCATAGCCGCCGAGCGTTGCCTGTTGCTTGGCGCGCTTGGCGATATCAACCGGCGTCTGCCCGGGTACGATCGGCAGCGTATCTACACCAACCTGCGTGCCCAGAACCGCAAGCTGATCCATCGCCGCTGGGCGATAGACGTCCAGCGAGGCCATCAGGACCTTCTTGCCCTCTTTCTCTTTCAGGCGTTTCGCCAGCTTACCGGTGGTGGTTGTCTTACCGGAACCCTGCAGGCCGACCATCAGGATCGGGGCAGGCGGGTTGTCGATCTTCAGCGCACCGGGGTCTTCTTCGCCGCGCAGTGTATCGACCAACGCGTCGTGCACGATCTTAACGACCTGCTGGCCGGGCGTGATCGATTTGGTGACAGCTTGACCGGTCGCCTGTTCCTGTACTTTCTTGACAAACTCGCGCGCCACCGGCAGCGAGACGTCGGCCTCAAGCAGGGCAACGCGGACTTCGCGCAGGGCGGTTTTCACGTCTTCTTCAGACAGGGCACCCTGTTTGGTCAGCCGGTCAAAGACGCCGGAAAGGCGTTCGGATAGATTTTCAAACATGCCTTCGGCCTCCTTAGCCGGTTATCTGGTGGCGTGCCCTAGATAGGACGCGTCGGTTAAATGCACAAACGCCCCCACGGGCGAAACTCGCTGGTGGGGGGCGATCCCTGAACGACTCAAGGGACCGGAAGATCAAGCGCTTCCGGATGTTGGTGGCGACTTAGGCCGATTGGCTGGCAGAGTCAACCTTGCGCGCCGGAAGCCAGTCATTGATCGCATCAACCAGCCGATGCGCGCCGCGCCCGCTGGAATAAGCCTCGACAATGGGATGCCGTCCGGCGCTCATGCCCTCATCCAGTATTAGGACAGGGCGATAGAGGGTCGATGTGCCATTGTCGCTACGTGAGGTCGTGCTTTCGGTTTCCGCGTGCGAGAGGTGCGAGAGCTCATGTTCCACGGCATCATATCCAAAGACTGACTGTCTGCGGATCAGGATGCTGTTATTATTGCGATCCAGTATGACCTGCACGCGCCGGACAAAGGCGCAAAATGCACCAAAACCCATGCCTCCGCCGAATAGTGCGAAGAAAATGCCGAACAAGATACCCTCGCCACCTTCACTGGCCAAGAAGACGCCCGCGCCGACAAATGCCAGAATGAAGAAAACCAGCGTGATGCCGATGAACCATGGCGTATTGGACAGGATCAGTTGGCTCGGAGTGTTACGCGTGACTTTCATGGCGGCACGCTAGCACCGAATGCCGCGCCTGTCGTGGCTTGAATTTACCTGTCGGTTGGGCGATGAGCGCGCCATACGAGGAGGTTCCCATGGACGCATCATCCGCATTTCAGGATACGTTGCCGCTCAGCTCGGATGCGCTTTTGGCGCAGTTGGATGAATGGGGGCTGCCCTATCGGTTGCATACACATATCCCGCTGCGCACGATTGAGGATGCAAAGGGGGTGGAAGGCCAGTTCATGGTGCCGGGTGAAAACACATTGCGGCTTAAGAACCTGTATCTGCGCGACAAGAAAAAGCGGAATTATCTAGTGACGCTGGAACAGAGCCGCGAGATCGACCTCAAGGCGCTGGGCGCGGAGTTGGGGGTTGGCAACCTGTCCTTCGGCTCGGCGGATAGGCTGTTCCAGAACCTCGGCATCCGCCCTGGCGCGGTCAGTCCGCTGGCGATGATCAACGGCGTTGAGAACAACGTTAAGTTCTTCATGGACGCCGCCGCGCAACAGGCCGATGTCATCAACATGCACCCTTTGGTCAACGACCGAACCGTCGTTTTGTCGCGCGAAGAACTGATGGTGTTCTTTGATAAGATCGGGTGCGAGATAAACTGGCTGCCGTGATCACCCCTCAAGCGCTTCGTTCAATGCGGCAGCGACATGGGCGGCAGAGGGGTTGACGAACAGGTGACCATCCGCCTCGAACACCGGATCGTCCAGATGATCGGGGAAGGCCAGAGGCAACTCGGTACAGGCTAGCAAGATCGCCGTTCCGGGTGCGGCGAGTTTGTTGCAGAAGGCCAGCAGGCGCGCATGTGCGGTGTCGGATGCGCCGCCGTAGAAATCACTGTCGATCATCGCCTGCATCTCGGCGATCTCAGGCTCGGGCAGGCGTGTGTTTGCCGTGATACCCTCGGCGGCCAGCCGGTCGGCATAGTTTGTGGCCTGCATAGTGACTGCGGTTCCAAGGACCAAAGCATTGGTGGCACCGGTCAAGACGGTCGCGTCGGCGGTTGCGTCAAAAATGCTGAGAATAGGCATGGAGACGCCTTCGCGGATCGCGTGAAGCCGCGCGTGTGGCGTATTGGAGGCGATGATGCCGAAATCGCAGCCTGCGTGTTCCAAAGTCAGCAGCGCTTCGCGGAACACTGCGTCGAAAGCGGCCCAGCTGTCTTCGTCACCGGCCACGCCGCGCAAGGCACGGGTTTTGGCTTGGGTGACGGATTCGATGGTCATGGGTGGGATGGGCAGCGGCGATCCGTGGCCGCGTTCAGCAAAATACCGACCCGCGCCTTCAGCGATCGCCCGGTAGTAGTCGACAGTTGAGGCCCAGCCAACACCACCCAATATTCCAATCTTTTTCATGTGAACCGTCCAGTCTGCCGATTTGCCTCGGCGCAGACTGGACGGTTCAAGGGGGTCAGGTCAATCAGGCTGCCAGTTTGGTTACAGCTTTCTGCGCATTGGACAGGGTTGTTTCGGGGTCCAGTGCCATGCGATCTGCGGCGATGACCTCGACATCGTGGATGCCGATGAAGCCCAGAACATGGCGCGCATAGGTGGTGGCAAAGTCGATTTCGGAGCCCACCGCCGTACCGCCTGATGCAACAGCAAGGATGGCGCGTTTGCCTTCCAGCAGACCTTTCGGTCCTTCTTCGGAATAGGAGAATGTCAGACCGGCACGGGCGACCAGATCAATCCAGGCCTTGAACGCGGCGGGAACTGAGAAGTTGTAGATCGGCAGGCCGATGACGATCGTGTCGGCCTTTTGCAACTCGGACACCAATTCGTCCGACAGGGCCAGCAGGTCTTTCTGTACCGCGTCACGCTGGTCGGCGGGGGTGAAATTGGCGCCGATCCAGTCCTCGGTCAGCAGGGGCAGGGGGGTGGCCAGATCGCGGCGGATGATACGCCCGGCGTTCAAGTGGCGAACCACGCGGTCGGACAGATCGCGGGTGGCAGATCCAGTGCGGCGGGCCGAGGCGTCGATATGCAGGATGGTTTTGGTCATTTCGGGGCGTCCTTTGTTGCGGAATTAGCTTCTGTTGCCCCAATATGGCTGTTGCGTGCATGAACAAAACTCGGATATATCAACAAGCATTGTTAGAATTTGCACATTGGATCAGATGCAATGGACAATTGGGATGAAGTGAGAACCGCCTATCAGGTGGCGCGTATGGGAACGGTCAGCGGCGCGGCGGACGTGCTGGGTGTGCACCATGCCACCGTGATCCGCCATATCGACGCGATCGAGGCGCGGCTGGGCGTTAAACTGTTCCAGCGTCACGCGCGTGGGTACACACCAACCGAAGCGGGTGAGGACCTGTTGCGGGTCGCGCAGGCAACCGAAGATCAATTCAACCAGTTGGTCGGTCGCATGAAGGGGCGCGGAGACGATGTCTCGGGCGAGATCGTGGTCACCTCACTGGCCTCATTGGCCCCGCTCATCGTACCGACGCTGACCGAGTTCCAGCAGACCCACCCGGGATTGATCGTGCGCTATCTGACCGGCGACCGCCTGTTCCGGTTGGAATATGGCGAGGCGCATGTGGCGATCCGCGCCGGGGCCGCGCCGGATCAACCGGACAATGTGGTGCAGCCGTTCATTCCACAAGAGGTCGGACTATTCGCCAGCAAGGCCTATCTCGCGCGCCACGGCAAACCCGCAAACGTTGCAGATTTCGCCAATCACTACTTCGTGGGCAATGATGATGAAAACAGCCGCGCGCCGTTTTCCCGCTGGCTGCGTGCCAACGCGCCGGAGCAGGCGATCACTTTCCGCTGCACCAATAATTTCTGTATGCGAGAGGCTGTTCTGGCCGGTGCAGGCATCGGCTTTATGGCCCGTTGGGAGGCCGCGCGCGATCCCGATCTGGTCGAGGTGATGGCACCGTTACCCGAGTGGTCTGGCAAGCTTTGGTTGGTGACTCATGTGGATCTGCACCGGACCACTAAGGTGCAGGCTTTCCTATCCTTCCTGAAAGATCAATCCAAGGGCTGGCTGCCGTGACACCGCAGGCGCGCGGCCATCTGGCCATGCTGACATTCTCGGCTTTGGTGGCGGGCAGTTTCTCGCTTGGCTCAATGGCGGCAAATGAGATCGCACCGTCGGCGATCACGGCAGCGCGCTTTGCGATTGCGGCGGTTGTGATCGGCATCGCTGCGATTGCCACAACGGGCATTCCGCGCAGCGCGGCTCGGGCACCATGGCGCTATCTGGTGCTTGGCGGATTGTTCGGAGCCTACTTTGTCCTGATGTTCTACGGATTGAAAACCGCTCCCCCGGTCAGCGCGGCGGCGGTCTTTACGCTGACCCCGGTCATGTCGGCGCTGGCCGGGTGGGTGCTGCTGCGCCAGATCACCACTCCACGCATGGCGCTGGCCCTGACGGTCGGTGCGGTCGGTGCGCTGTGGGTGATCTTCAGAGCGGATTGGCAAGCCTTTCAGGTCTTCGAGATCGGAGGCGGCGAGATCATCTATTTCTGGGGTTGCGCCGCGCACGCCGTCTATACGCCGATGATACGGCGATTGAACCGGGGAGAGCCTGCGGTGGTGTTCACCTTCGGTACGTTGGTTGCGGGGTGTTTGATCCTGACGGTCTGGGGCTGGTCCGATATCCGTGCAGTAGATTGGGGCAACCTTCCCGGGATTGTCTGGGTGACGCTGCTTTATATCTCGTTGTTTGCGACCGCCGCCAGTTTTGTACTGGTTCAGTTTGCAGCCCTGCGTTTGCCCGCGGCAAAGGTCATGGCCTACACTTACCTGACGCCCAGCTGGGTGATCCTGTGGGAAATCGCCCTGGGACGTCCTGCGCCGACGGCATTGGTGTTGGTTGGTGCCGGGCTCACCGCTGTTGCGCTGTTGTTGCTGCTGAAAGGAGAAGACGCGCCTGCAAACACTCCGGTGCGCTCGAATTGAAGCTTGTGATTTCTACCTGATGTGGCAGCCTGCCTGTCACCACCAAGGAGCTGGGCCATGAAAACAATGTCACTTATTCCCGCATTGCTGGCGCTGTCCGCCTGTGCCCCCGGTGGCGCGAAAGACGCTGCAGAGGCGGACCTGCAAGCCAGCTGCGAAGCTCTGGTGGGCGCCGAAACCGGCACAGGGCCTGATGGTGTCAAAGCGATGTCGACCCAGTCCAGCCCGACAGGCTCAGTCACCAGTGTATTCGTGGCAGGGGCCGAGGCTCCGTGGCTCTGTCGTGCCGACCCAACGGGGGTTGTGACCGGGGTGGAATATAGCCGCGAGGGCTGAGCCTGCCGTTTGGATCGTCCCGACGGGTCAGACTGGCGAACCGCCCGGGTCGACATATCTCAGGATCAGGAGGACGCCAATATGTTCAAACACATCATGGTCCCGGTCGACCTACACTTGCCGCCCGAGGTCAAGAAAGCCACCGAGGTTGCGGCGCAATTGGCCAAATGGCAGGGCGCCAAAGTGACCATCGTCAGCGTCACCGGCCCGCAGCCTGGGGATAGCCACCTGACAACAGACGCGATCAAACAAGAATTGCTGACCTGTGCCAGTGAAATTGTGATGCAATGCGGCACAAGTGTGGACACACGCAACATTCACTCGGTTGATGTCGCGGTCGAGATCGACAAGGACCTGACCCACGCAGCAGAGGAAATGGGGGCCGATCTGATTGTTGTGGGAACCCACGCACCCCGGATCACAGACTATATCCTGTCCAGCCACGCGGGATATCTGGCCAAACACGCCAGCATGTCGGTCTTAGTTGTGCGTTAGGCCTCATCCGGGGGCAGTTCAACTTCAAGAAACCGCTCGAACGCATCCAGATTGACCGGTTCGAACTGTCCGAACCCCTGCATCCAAACCGAGGCCGCACGAAGCGCGTCGGGTTCAAGTTTGCACCACTTCACCCGTCCGCGTTTTTCCTGAGAAATCAGACCTGCTTTGGTCAGGATCACCAGATGCTTTGAAATCGCGGCCAGCGACATTTCGAACGGTTCGGCCACGTCGGTGACGGCCATGTCATCTTCCAGCAGCATCGCTAAGATGGCACGGCGGGTGGGATCGGCGAGGGCTGCGAAGACAGTGTCGAGGTCGTTGGACATGGTTCCGCTGAACCATAGCCTGTGAGTTTGGTCAACCATTTGGTTGAATATGCGGATTCAGGCTTATCCGCCCGGTCAGCGAACTATACGCCATCGGCAGGTTTCACGCGGTCTGTGATTTTATTATGAAAATCTTATACTTAGCGACGTTCATGCTGCGGCTTCATTGCCGTTGACTCTGCGCCTTCAGCCCCTTAGCACCCTACCCAAGACTGTGCGAGGGAAACGCCCGTGACCGAAGATGACCAAAAGCAGCGTATGGCGCAGCTGGAGGCCAAGATCGAAGCGGCGAAAAAGGCCAAAGCGCCGAAACCTCGTGCGGATGCTGACGTATCCGGAGGCGAGCTTGCCTGGAGGATGGTCATCGAAATGGTTTCCGGTCTGGGGATCGGATTTGGCATCGGATACGGGCTGGACAGCCTGCTCGGGACGATCCCGATCTTTCTGGTGCTGTTCACATTGCTGGGCCTTGTCGCGGGCGTGAAGGTTATGCTCCGCAGCGCGAAAGAGGTTCAAGAGAAACAAGCGGCCGCAAGCGCGACCGAGAAGGACGAGAGGGACTGAACGTGGCAACCGAGACCACCGCAGAAAAAGGCAGCAGCCTGGCTTTCCATCCAATGGACCAGTTTATCGTCAAGCCGTTGTTCGGCGACGGTGCGATTGCCTGGTACACGCCCACAAACGTGACCCTGTGGTTGTTCCTGGCGATTGCGGCGATCTTTGCCCTGCTGGTTCTCAGCACGTCCAAGCGCGCCATTGTTCCGACGCGGATGCAGTCGGTGGCCGAGCTGGCCTATGGTTTCATCTACAAGATGCTGGAAGACATCTGCGGCAAGGAAGGCGTCAAGTACTTCCCCTATGTCATGACCCTGTTCATGTTCATCGTCTGCGCGAACTTCCTGGGCATGTTGCCCATGTCCTTCACCACCACATCGCATTTCGCCGTGACCATCCCGCTGGCGCTGGCCGTGTTCCTGACCGTGACCGTTTTGGGTTTCGTCAAGAACGGCGCTGCGTTCCTGGGCTTGTTCTGGGTCTCCAGCGCGCCGCTGGCGCTGCGCCCTGTTCTGGCGATTATCGAGCTGATCTCGTACTTCGTACGCCCGGTCAGCCACTCCATTCGTCTTGCCGGTAACGTCATGGCAGGCCACGCGGTTATCAAGGTGTTCGCAGGCTTTGCCGCGATTGCCGTGATCTCGCCCGTGTCGGTTCTGGCGATCACCGCAATGTATGGCCTTGAGGTCCTCGTGTCCTTCATTCAGGCCTACGTCTTCACCATTCTGACCTGTGTGTATCTGAAAGATGCGCTGCATCCGTCGCACTAAGGTCCGAACCCCCAACATCGAAACTTCCAAATCGTAAGGAGAATTCTCATGGAAGGCGATCTCGCACACATCGGCGCAGGCCTGGCAGCAATCGGTTCCGGCGCAGCCGCAATCGGGGTGGGCAACGTTGCAGGCAACTTCCTGGCCGGCGCCCTGCGCAACCCTTCGGCGGCTGCTTCGCAGACCGCAACCCTGTTCATCGGTATCGCGTTCGCAGAAGCGCTGGGCATCTTCGCATTCCTGGTCTCGCTGCTGCTGATGTTCGCCGTATAATCTGCGGAACCTGATCCTTACGCGCAGGTGGGCCCAAGCCATAGCGGCCCATCTGTTGTAAAGACAACGTTCCGACGGAGGACATCATGGCGACTGAACCCATTGCTGAAGAAGTAGTAGGCACATGCGTTGATTCCAGCGGCTACGCCGTCGGGATGCCGCAGCTCTGCTTCGATTGGTTCCCCAACCAGATTTTCTGGCTGGTCATCACGCTGGTCGTCATCTTTCTGGTCCTGTCCCGCGTGGCTCTGCCCCGCATCGCGGCAATCCTGGCTGAACGCCAGGGGACCATTACAAATGACCTGGCTGCGGCCGAAGATCTGAAGGCCAAAGCGGTCGAGGCCGAAGAGGCCTATAACAAAGCGCTGGCCGATGCCCGTTCTGAGGCTCAGCGTATCGCAGCGGAAGCCCGCGCCGAAATCCAGGCCGGTCTGGATGACGCGATTGCCAAGGCGGATGCGGAAATCGCTGCAAAGGCGACTGAATCGGAAAAGGCAATTGCCGAAATCCGTGCAGGTGCGCTGGAAAGCATTCAAGTGGTTGCCAAGGATACGGCGGCTGAACTGGTCACAGCACTGGGCGGCGAGGCGGATGCCAAAGCCATCAACAGTGCAGTAGATGCGCAGACGAAAGGATAAGTGACATGCGGAACACTCTTGCCCTTACCCTGACCGTTGGTGCCGCCAGCCCCGCGCTGGCCGCAAGCGGCCCGTTCTTCTCGCTTGCCAACACTGACTTTGTCGTCACTCTGGGCTTCATCGTCTTTATCGCGGTCCTGTTCTACTTCAAGGTCCCCGGTATGATCGGTGGTGCGCTGGACAATCGCGCCGAAGGTATTCAAGCCGAGCTGGACGAAGCCCGCGCCCTGCATGAAGAAGCACGCAGCCTGTTGGCCTCGTACGAGCGCAAGCAGCGCGAAGTTCAGGGTCAGGCCGAAGCTATCGTTGCCGCGGCCAAGGAAGACGCGGTTCTGGCAGCTGAACAGGCTAAGGTCGATCTGGAAAAATCCATCGCGCGCCGTCTCGCGGCAGCGCAGGATCAAATCGCATCCGCCGAGGCATCTGCCGTCAAGGAAGTCCGCGATCAGGCCATCACCGTAGCGGTTTCGGCAGCCAACGCCGTGCTGGCCAAACAGATGACCGCAACGCAGGCGAACAAGCTGATCGATGCATCCATCGCGGATGTGGGTGAAAAGCTACACTGATCGCCTGGATCATATGATTTGAAAAACCCGAGGGCTTCAGGCTCTCGGGTTTTTTCTTTTCGTGGCTTCCAGTTTGAAGGATCAGACCTCTCCAGTCTCGTGCTTCAAACGCTGTTGCGCGATCTCTTCATTGCGCAGGGCCTTCTGCTGATCGGCCATGCAGCTTTTGACAAAGTTCAGATGATCTTCGACCGCCTTCCGTGCCCCTTTCGGGTCGCGGTCCTGCAGGGCTGTGTTGATGGCTCGGTGCTGGTCCAGAATTGCGTCGCGGGTGGTGCGTTGCTGGAACATGATCTGTCGGTTGTAGAATACGCCCTGCCGCAGCAGATCGAACATCGACCGCATCATATGCAGCATCACCACGTTATGACTGGCCTCGATGATCGCCATATGGAACTGGGCGTCCAGATGCGCCTCTTCTTCGGCTGCATTGCGGGCGTGGGCGTCTTCCATCTTGTCCAGTATGGTCTGCACCACCTTCAGATCGCTGCCCGAGCCCATGCGGGCGGCACGCTCAGCCGCTAGACCCTCCATGTCACGCCGGAATGAGAGATAGTCGAACACTGCCTCGTCGTGATTGCCGAACAACCGGATCAAAGCTGGCGCGAAGGCCGAGCCCAGAACCTCGGCCACATAGATGCCCGATCCGGCCTTGGCAGTCAGCAATCCCTGCTCCTGGAGGTCCGAGATTGCCTCGCGCAGCGACGGGCGCGACACGCCCATCCGCTCGGCCAGCTCCCGTTCTGAGGGCAGGCGTTCTCCGGGGCGCAGAATGCCGCGCAGGATCAGCAGTTCGATCTGGCGCACAACAGCCAGTGACAGTTTTTCGGTTTGAACTTTTTGAAAAGGCATCTGGCTACCACTTGGAATTGGTCAAGTCACTTGACCACGTTTGTAAGGGGCGTTCAAGTCGCTCACAGAGGTTGAAACATTAGGTCAGAATTATTGACATAAGAGGCGCATTGCCTAATCTGCGACCCAAGGGCGGAGGAGGCCCCCTACGATGGATCAGCTCTACGCCACCCGAACCGCTCGGATGAAGGCTTCCGAAATCCGCGAATTGCTGAAACTGCTGGGCGAGCCCGGTATCATTTCCTTCGCAGGCGGTATTCCCGACCCCGCTTTGTTTCCAGCAGAGGCTTTCGCCGAAGCGTTTCAAAATGCGCTTAGCCCAGATCAACAGGCGCAGGCGCTGCAATACTCGGTCAGCGAGGGCTATGCCCCGCTGCGTGAATGGCTGGCCGACCATATGCGTGGGATCGGCGTTACGTGCGGCATCGACAACATCCTGATCACCTCAGGCTCGCAGCAAGCGCTGGATTACTTGGGTAAGTTGTTCTTGTCACCGGGTGATACTGCGTTGGTTGGGTGGCCCACATATCTGGGCGCGCTCAATGCGTTTGACGCTTATGAGCCGCGCTTTGACCAGCTTAGCATCAATGGCAATCGTGGGGCTGCCGAATACCAGGCCGCCGCCGGCAACAGCCCGATCAAATTCGCTTATCTCTCCGCCGATTTTGCAAATCCGACTGGTGAGACGGTCGATCTGCGGGGCAGGGAGGCGCTGCTCGATCTGGCAGATGAATTGGATTGCGCAGTGATCGAGGACGGAGCCTATCAGGCGCTGCGCTATGACGGCGATCCGATCCCTCCGATCCTCGCGTTAGAACAGGCGCGCAAGGGATCGATCGAGAACTGCCGGACGATCTATTGCGGCAGCTTCTCGAAAACTCTTTCACCGGGGTTGCGGCTGGGTTGGGTGGTTGCAGCAAAACCGGTGATCTCGCAACTGGTGCTGCTGAAACAGGCGGCTGATCTGCATTCTTCTACGATCAACCAGATGGCGGTGTACCAGGTGGCACGGGATCGCTTCGACACTCATGTCCCCATGCTGCGCCAGACCTATGCCGCGCGCCGCGATGCGATGCTTGAGGCGCTCAAAGAGCACATGCCCAATGGCGTCGACTGGACCCGACCCGAGGGCGGCATGTTCATTTGGGTCATTCTGCCCAAGGGAATGAACGGCGCCGACCTGCTGGCGAGGGCGCTGGAAACGGTCAAGCTGGCCTTTGTCCCTGGTCAGGCTTTCTATCCCGACGACACCGGGTCCAATACCATTCGACTGAGTTTTTCCAACTCGGATGAGAACACGATCCGCGAGGGTATACGCCGGTTAGGAGAAGTGTTGCGCGCCTGAACCGGGGAAAGGTTTCATTAACCATATTGTCGCTAATAAAGCAGCATGATCCGCGTGCTCGCTTTCCTGTGCCTCGCCGCCTGCTCGGGTGGTACACCCTATTTTCGCGACTTGCCCGCAACGCGCGTCGCGGTGAATGGCAGTATCTTCGACGTCCGCGTCCGCAATGAACTGGCCGAGGCCGTCCGCGTGAACCCGCAATACGCGCCGCGTCTGGGTCCGATCCGTGACCGGGCCGCGCTGGCCATGGCTCAGGTCTCGGGTTGCCCGCTTCTGGACGTTCTTGGCGATGCGGCCGTCACTGTGGGCGTGCTGGGCTGCGACCAGGAACTGGGGGAAAAACTGATTTTCGGCGCACTCCTTCGCCGTCCCTATGAATGCGTTGATTACGGATATTACGAAGACTACGGATATCAGGTCTTTGAATGCTCGCCTTACTGAGATACGCGGGACTCCGCGTAGTTTTGCCAAGATGTTGTGGATAACTTGGTCCAATCTCCCATATCCTGCGCAATCACGTTGACACCTCCCCCATCCGTTGCGCAGACTTCTTACCCATAGGAATCATACCAAGAGCAGCCATTGCGCTTTAGCAAACTCAAACTGACCGGCTTCAAAAGCTTCGTGGACCCGACCGATCTGATCATCGCGGACGGGCTGACCGGAGTGGTTGGTCCGAATGGCTGCGGCAAGTCCAATCTGCTGGAAGCGTTGCGCTGGGTGATGGGTGAAAACCGTCCCAAATCCATGCGCGGTGGCGCGATGGAGGATGTGATCTTTGCGGGCGCTGCCACTCGGCCTGCGCGCAACTTTGCCGAGGTGGTCCTGACGATGGACAACTCGGAACGTTTGGCGCCATCCGGCTTCAACGACAGCGACCAGTTGGAAATTGTCCGCCGCATCACCCGCGATGTGGGCAGTGCCTACAAGACAAACGGCAAGGACGTGCGCGCCCGCGACGTTCAAATGCTGTTCGCGGACGCATCGACCGGTGCGCATTCGCCTGCGCTGGTGGGGCAAAACCGCATTGCCGAACTGATCAACGCCAAACCCCGCGCACGACGTCGCATTCTGGAAGAGGCCGCCGGCATCTCCGGGCTTTATCAACGCCGCCACGAGGCAGAACTGAAACTGAAAGGCACCGAGGCCAACCTGACCCGCGTGGATGACGTTTTGGAACAGTTGGGCGGGCAGTTGGCGCAACTCGCCCGTCAGGCCCGTCAGGCAGCGCGTTATCGTGAGATCGGCGAGCTGTTGCGTCAGGCCGAAGGGATGCTGCTCTATCGCCGTTGGAAAGAGGCCGACATGGCCCGTCAGGCGGCCGAGGAAAAGCTACGCGACCGGATCACCGAGGCCTCTCGCGCCGAGGCATCCGCCCGTGAATCCGCCGCCAAACGCGCCGAGATCGAGGAAACCCTGCCGCCCTTGCGTGAGGAAGAGGCCATCGCTGCCGCCGTCCTGCAGCGCCAGCAGGTGCAGCGCGATCAGCTGTCGGATCAGGAAACCCGCGCACGCCAGACGATTGAGACTCTGACCAACCGTATCCAGCAATTGGGCAACGACATCGAACGCGAATCCGGTCTGAACCGGGACGCGGGTGAGATGATCGAACGGCTCGAATGGGAGGCCCGCGAGCTTGCCAAAGCCGCCGATGGCTATGACGAAAAGGTCGCTGAAGCTGCAGAAGTTGCGCGCGAGGCCGCGTCAGTGCTGCAGGATCGCGAAGATCACCTGTCGCAGGAAACCGAAGACATGGCCCGTCTGGTGGCCCGCCACCAATCGGCGCAACGACTGGTTGAAGACAGCCGCAAGACACTGGCTCGTTCCGAGGGCGAGGAAGAAAAGGCCCGCGCCGCCGTGGACGAGGCGCGCAATGCCCTTTCCCGCGCCAGCGAGGCGTTCGAGACCGCGCAGGAGGGTGAGGAAGAAGCCCGCGAAGCTGCTGAGGCAGCGGAAGAAGCACTGGCCGCCGCCGACGAGTTGCGCAACGATACACAGGCGCGTGAGGCCGAGGCCCGCGCCAAACGCTCCGAGGCCGAGGGTGAACTGGGCGCGATAAGGGCCGAGACCACCGCGCTGGCCAAGCTGGTCGAACGCGACACGGCTGAGGGTGGGCAAGTGCTCGACATGCTGCGGGTGGCAACGGGCTTTGAAAAGGCATTGGGGGCTGCGCTGGCGGATGACCTGCGTGCACCATTGGTCGAGGGCGACGGACCTTCAGGTTGGGTGCAGGTAGCGGGCTATGACAGCGACCAGCCCTTGCCCGACGGGGCCGAGCCGCTGGCGTTGCATGTGTCCGGCCCCGACCGCCTAAGTCGCCGTATTGCGCAGATCGGTCTGGTCGATGCGGATCAGGGCGCGCGCCTGCAGGCGTCGTTGAAACCGGGTCAACGCTTGGTCTCACGCTCGGGAGATTTGTGGCGCTGGGACGGATTCCGCGCCTGGGCCGAGGATGCACCAAGCGCTGCCGCCCTGCGTTTGGAACAGCTCAACAAGCTTGAGGCGCTGAAACAGGAACTGACACGCACCGAGGCGCAGGCCGACGGCGCGCGCGCCGCGCATGAAGCGCTGTCGCAGCAACTGGCCGACGTCACCGAAGCCGACCGCCGCGCCCGCGAGGCCCGCCGTGCCGCGGATCAGCGCATGGCGGAAACCGCGCGGATGCTCAGCCGGGCTGAGGCGGATCGAAATCTGGCGCAGGGCAAGCTGGAAACACTGACCCTCGCGGTCGACCGTCACAAGGAAGACGCCATGTCCGCCCGCGCACAACTGCGTGAGGCTGAAGGCGCGTTGACTGGCCTGGGCGATCTCGACAGCGCCCGCGCGCAGGTCGAGGACATCAAGCAGACGGTCGAGGCGGCGCGGATCACCATGCTGACCCACCGCTCGACGCATGATGAATTGCGCCGCGAGGGCGAGGCGCGCACCCGGCGCACGCAGGAGGTGACTAAGGACCTCAGCGGTTGGCGGCATCGTCTGGAAACGGCGGAAAAGCGGATATCGGAACTGGCCGAACGCAAGGAAAGCTCGGAAGAAGAACTGACCGAGGCGATGGCGGCCCCCAGCGAAATCGCCGAGGCACGGGAAGAACTGAACGAGCTGATCGAAACCGCTGAGGCTCGGCGCGCCGAAGCCGCCGACAAGTTGGCCGAGGCCGAGACCCAGCAGCGCGAGGTGGTTCTTGCCGAGCGCGAAGCCGAACGTCTGGCCTCGGAGGCGCGCGAAAGCCGCGCGGCGGCTGAGGCGCGTTGCGACGCCGCCAAGGAAAGCGTAGTCGCCGCAGCAGAACGCATTGCCGAGGATCAGCAACTGACGCCTAACCAGCTGCTGAACCAACTGGACGTGAACCCTGATCAGATGCCCGCCGCCGACGCACTTGAAGCCGAAGTGAACCGCCACAAGCGTCAGCGCGACGCCATGGGCGCAGTGAACCTACGGGCTGAAGAGGACAGCAAAGAAGTCCAGGAAGAATTCGACACGCTGAACGGCGAAAAGGCCGATCTGGAAGAGGCGATCAAGGCCCTGCGCAGCGGCATCGCCAGCCTCAACCGCGAAGGACGCGAGCGTCTGTTGACCGCGTTCGAACAGGTGAATTCCAACTTCGCCATGCTGTTCAAGCATCTGTTTGGTGGCGGCGAGGCCAATCTGGTCATGGTCGAAAGCGACGATCCGCTGGATGCGGGCCTTGAGATCATGTGCCAGCCGCCGGGCAAAAAGCTCTCGACTCTCAGCCTGCTGTCGGGCGGCGAACAGACGCTGACCGCGACCGCGCTGATCTTTGGCGTGTTCCTTGCCAATCCCGCGCCGATCTGTGTGCTTGATGAGGTCGACGCGCCGCTGGACGATGCCAACGTCACCCGCTTCTGCGACTTGCTGGACGAGATGTGCCGCCAGACCGATACGCGTTTCCTGATCATCACCCACCACGCGGTGACCATGGCGCGGATGGATCGGCTGTTCGGTGTGACGATGCAGGAACAGGGTGTCAGCCAACTGGTTTCGGTCGATCTGAAAAAGGCCGAGCAGATGGTCGCTTGATCGATCACTGCAACGTTATGAGCCATCACCCGTGTATGAGGGTAGGCTAGCATCATGATCCGATATTTCATCCTCGCATTGCTCGCGGCCAACCCCCTCTGGGCTGCCGAATGGCCCACGAAACCCGGTGACGTCCCCTTGACGCCAGAAGAATTGGAGGCTTTGGCCGGCCGCACTCTCACTTTCTACGACGACGGCCAGTCCAAATACTCGGCTGGAGGGGCCTATTCTTATACCTATGCCAGCGGAGAATCCGCCTTTGGCACCTATTCCATCGCCGGGGACGGCAGTGTTTGCATAGCGTATCGCAATGGGCTCAGCCGATGCGACCTATATGTCCGCAGTGGTGAGCGGTTGATCCTGATCGACGAGAAAGGCGATCGCTACCCGGTCAGAGCGAGTAATTGATCTGTTTTTCCCGATCAATTGGTAAATTTGATAGAGGCTCTGAATAAAAACGGAAGAAAACGGGATAATCATCGTCAAATCAAGTTGTAGAATGCCCTGGATCGAAAAACTGATGGGGATGCCAAATGTGCCGTTTTTTGGCTTGGGTTGGGGAGCAGCGATATCTGGATGAATTGATTCAGGAGCAAGAGCAATCGCTTGTCATTCAAAGCCGCAACGCGTTGATTGGGAAGACACCAATCAATGCCGATGGGTTTGGACTGGCCTGGTATTCTGATCGCGAAACGCCCTGTTTCTACAAGGACACTCATCCCGCATGGTCCGATGCAAATCTCAAACAACTGGCTCATCACACACGATCACGACTGTTTTTGGCCCATGTAAGAGCGTCGACAGGCACTGCGACCTCGCGCAACAACTGTCACCCATTTGGATTTGGCAAATGGAGCTTCATGCACAATGGCCAGGCTGGAGGGCATGACCAAATCCGGCAGCAGCTCGATGCTATGATCCCGGCACATTTATACGGGCACCGAATGGGTGCGACAGAAAGTGAAGCGATCTTTTTGATTGCTCATGGCGAAGGTCTGGATTCAAATCCGATCGAGGCAATGGCACGGGCCGTGGGGCGGGTGGAAGCGCTGTCCCGACAATGCGGATCGTCGCCTTATATGCGGTTTGCTGCGTGCTGGTCAGACGGCAAGCGTGTATTTGCGGCGCGCTATGCGTCTGATCGTTATGCACCCAGTCTGCATTACCGAACCTCAGAAGACGGGATAGTGATATCGTCCGAACCGCTTGATGCAGACAGTGACGGCTGGGTTGAAATACAGCCCAATACCGCCATCGTCACAGAAGGCTCGCTGGTATCTATCCATGCGTTTGATCCGTCAGTGAAACGTGAACCTGCAAAGGTTGCCTAGGCGCTGACCCTTATAGCTGCTTCAGCAGCTGTGTCGTTGGCCACGCATCCGCTGGCAAACCCAGACGCAATTGTTCAGCCTGCACAGCCGCACGCGTTCCGGCCCCAAGGATGCCGTCGATCTTGCCCACGTCGTGCCCACGCGCCTGCAGTTTGCTCTGCAACTGCTTCATCTGCGCGCCCGTCAGCCCCGGCGCAGAATTACCTGCATCGTAAATCTGCGCGCCTTCCAGCCGTGTGCCGAAATAGGCGGCGGTCAGGACGTAAACGAAGCTCTGGTTCCATTCGAAATAGACGTCGAAATTCGGGTAAGCCAGAAAGGCGGGGCCCTTGTGCCCTTGTGGCAGGATCAGCGAGGCAGGCAGATTTGCCAACGACCCACTGCGCGCCTGCACGCCCATCGCCTGCCATTCGGACACTGAGCGGGGCTTGCCGGGGCCAGAGAGAGACCAGTCCATCTGCGCGGGCACGGTGACCTCTTGCAACCATGGCTGACCCGGTTGCCAACCCAGATGCGACAGCATCTTGGCCCCGGACATCAGTGCATCTGGCGCCGAGGTTTTTAGTGAAACCTTGCCGTCTCCGTCCCCATCAACGCCGTTTTCCAGAATGTCGCGGGGCAGCATCTGGACCATGCCGATTTCACCGGCCCAAGCCCCGGTGGTGCGGGCGGGGTCAAAATTGCCCTGGCTGTACAGCTCGATCGCGGCGAAAATCTGCGGGCGGAACAACTCGGGGCGGCGGCAGTCGTGGGCCAGCGTCACCAGCGCGTTGCGAGTGTTGAAATCGCCCTGAAAGGACCCGTAGTCGGTCTCGAACGCCCAAAATGCCAGTAGCACACCGCGCGAAATGCCGTATTCCTGCTCAATCCGGTCAAATATCGCGTCGTATTTGCCAGACATGGCCTTGCCCCGGTCGATCCGGTTCTGTGAAATCAGGCGCCGCGAGAAGTCGATGAATGGTTTCTGGAATACGCCCTGCGCGCGGTCGGCTTTCAGAACGGCTCCGTCCTGCTGCACGCCCTTGAAAAAGCTGTTGACGGTGGATTTGTCGTAACCCTGCTGAATGGCTTCGGCTTTCAGCCCTTTGACGAAGGTATTGAACCCGCCGCCGCATTGGGCGAGTGCAGGCGAGGCGAAGAGGGCGGCGGCAATAAGGCCGGAAAGGAAACGCATAAGGCTGATCCGTCAGAATATGAAGTTGAACCCAACCCACACCGACACGAGCCCAAGCGCAAGCCCCCATACCTGCCAGAGCATGTCTGATGCGCGAAAAACCTCCGCAGCGTCTATATTCTGCCGCGCATTCCCGTTCACCCAAGCAAGATCCCGCATCTGCCCGTCATAGCTGCGCGGTCCGGCCAGTGCGATATCAAGCGCACGTGCCATCGCGGCCTCGGGCCAGCCTGCGTTAGGTGAGATATGGCGGCGTGCATCCTCAACCATCTCTCGCCAGCGCGACCATTGGCTGGACAGCGCCACGATCATTACAAAGGTCAGGCGTGCCGGGACAAGGTTCAGTAAATCATCCAGCCGCGCCGCTGCCCAGCCGAAGGCGCGGTATTTGTCGTTGCGATAACCGATCATACTGTCGGCGGTGTTGACGACCTTGTAAACCAGCAGCCCCGGCAGACCTGCGACCAGAAACCAGAAGGCAGGGGCAATCACCCCGTCGCTCAGGTTTTCGGCGGCACTTTCGATGGCGGACCGCGCCACCTGCGCCTCGGTCATGTCCCGCGTATCGCGCGAGACAATCATGGCGACTTGCGCGCGCCCTTCGGCAAGCGAGGTCAACAGGCCTTCACCTACTGCGCGAACATGGGTGATCAGGGATTTCTGGGCCAGAAGGATGGCGCAGACCACGATCTCGACGATCGGACCAAGCAGCTCCAGCAACCGGCCAAGGATGAGTGCCACCGCAACCAGGATGAGCACCGTCGCAACCCCTTTGAGGCGGCGATACGCCCCATGGTTCAGCCGGTTGTCCAGCCAGCCAATCGCGTTGCCCATCAGTACGGCAGGGTGGCGAATCCGCGACCACAGCCAATCCGGCTCACCCAATGCTGCGTCCAGACACATAGCGCAGACCAATAGGAACGCGGTGCTCACAGCGCTGCTTCCAACCGGGCCCAACCATCTGCTGGCGGTAATCCAAGGCGCAGGTAGGTCCGGGAATAGGGGAAAATACGGCTCCAGATATGCGCCCGCGCCAATCGGTCTTGCCAGGCGGTCGCGTCATCAACGTCGTAGAGGCGGAACAGGCTGGTGCCGCCAATCAGCCGCGCACCTTTGGCCGCTACAAGCTGATCCAACCGTGTTGATTCATTTGCCAGACGCATGCGCGTTTCATCAGCCCATTTTACATCGTGCAACGCTTGCGCGCCGATCCGCAGTGCCGGGCCGGATACGGCCCATGGTCCCGTCAGGTCATTCAACCGTGCAATAAGATCGGGATGGCCGATTGCAAAACCCAGTCGCAACCCGGCCAACCCCCAAAATTTGCCAAAGCTCTTCAGCACCACGATGCCGGGCCGCTGGGCCAGATGAATCAGCGAGGCTTCGGGCGTTACGTCGCAGAAGCTTTCATCGATCACCGTCAGCGGCGCGTCGACATCCGCGTCCTGCCAGATGCGCCCATCGGGATTGTTGGGGTGTACGATGACACGTGCCTGAGCCGGGCCGCTCTCGTGCACCGTCCACCCCTGAGCGGTGAATGCAGCGGCATGTTCGTTATAAGTGGGCATCGTGATCTGCACGCGACCGGCTTTGGTCAGCGCGGGCACGCGGGCAATCACCGCAGAGGCACCAGGCGATGGCAGAATCTCGGCCCCATCAGGCACGTTCCAAAACACCCGCGCCGCGTCCGAGAGGCGTTCGAACGCGCCATGATCCGGCAGTTCCATCCAGTCCGGAGGCTGCAGGCCCGAGACCTCATAAGCATGCGGATTGATCCCCGTGGACAGATCGATCCAGTCTGCGCGCGTGCCCCCAAACCGCGTCATCGCGCCATCCAGCCCTCCGCCATGATCGCGCGCAGCCCGAGGGTTCAATCTGTCATCCTGTCCAACCATCTGCCCCAGCCGGAATCGCCTATTTCTCATGCTTCAAGCGGATTTTTGCCGTTCTTACAAGCGAATCCGCCCGATCACGGCGCTGTGCGGGTCTTGTTAACACTTTGTTAAGGAAATCGCGTGATCACGGACAACAGGGGTCGGCACCACTCACCCATATCACGTGCCGAGGTTGTTGCAAATGAAAGTACTGATTGTTGAGAGTAACCCCGATCTAGGTCGGGTCTGGCAGCGGCATCTGCAAAGGCAGGAGGCCGAAGTCACGCTGGTCGAAACGCAAGAGGCCGCGATCCTGGCACTGTATGGTACCGCATTCGATATCATCGTGCTGGATCTGGTTCTGGAAACCGGCAGCGCCTTGGCGGTTGCCGATTTCGCAAGCTATCGCAGGCCCGAGGCGCGAGTGATCTTCGTCACCAACACCACATTCTTCTCGGACGGATCAATCTTTGCCCATAGCGCGAATGCCTGCGCCTATGTCCAAAGCTCGACCCCGCCCGAGGATCTGGCGGCCATGGTCGAACACTACGCGGCGGGGCGCTGATCCCGCCCATGGGGTTCTGAATAGTCCAACGTTGGATTCACCGGAATAATTCGGTGCGGATTGATGCTGTCATGGCTGAAGTGATAGTGGCGCACGATGTGGTTCATGTTCACAGACTGCGCCACGCCGGGCCATTGATATAGCTCCCGCGTAAAGGCCCAGAGGTTCGGGTAGTCCACCAACCGACGCTTGTTGCACTTGAAATGTAAATGATAAACCGGGTCGAACCGGATCAATGTGGTGAACAGGCGCCAGTCGGCCTCGGTCACGCGGTCACCCATAAGATAGCGGTTCCGGGCCAGACGATCCTCAAGCCAGTCCAGCGTGTCGAACAGAGGGCCAACCGCGGCGTCATAAGCTTCTTGCGAGGTGGCAAAGCCGGATTTGTAGACCCCGTTATTGACATCGGAATAGATGCGCGCGTTGACCTCTTCGATCTCGTCCCGCATTGCCTCGGGCCAGTAGTCGTCTGTGTTGCCGGTGATCCCGTTGAAAGCCGAGTTGAACATGCGGATGATTTCCGAGCTTTCGTTCGACACGATCGTTTTCTCAACTTTGTCCCACAGGATCGGAACCGTAACGCGGCCCGAATAGTGAGGGTCGGCACGGGAGTAGATTTGATGGGCAAATTCTGATCCGAACAGTTTGTCGCCGGTCGCGCCATGGTCGTCGGTCTCAAAGGTCCAACCTTTATCCAGCATATCCGGATGCACGACCGAGACCGAGATGTGGTCGCTCAGCTCTTTCAACTCACGAAAGATCAGTGTGCGGTGCGCCCAAGGGCAGGCGTGCGAGACATAAAGGTGATAGCGCCCCGATTCCGCCTCGAACCCGCCGCGCCCCGAGGGGCCGGGCGCGCCATCGGCGGTGATCCAGTTGCGAAACTGTGCGGCCGAGCGTTTGAACGCCCCGCCTGTGGATTTGGTGTCATACCAGGTGTCATGCCATTCGCCGTCGACAAGCAGGCCCATCGTTATTCCTTTCGCATTGCGATTGGGTCAAAGATAGGCCGTCTTGCGTCACGATCCTATTTCACCGGGCGCGCATCAGGCCTGCATGCGCGCACAGGTGGGGTGCGGTGTCTGGGCACCAGAACCGCAATGCCAAAACTTATGTGACGCCGTTCACTGGATTTTTACAGGAATCGCGTCAGACTAATGAGTGTTAAGGGGGGAAGTTTATTATGAGTACCTATGTTTCCAAGGAAATTCGCGCCGAATTGGATGCGGCCCGAATCGCTACCCTCAAGAAATCCAGCCGTTTGCGGGTGGAGGTTGGCGACAATAGCTTCAAAATTTTGACATTGTGGAAGGATGGTTTCACCGTCGAGGCCGAAACCACGCCGCGCCTGCGTGGGCTCGTCGATATCTATGACGGTGCCAATCACATGTATCAGTGCCTGATCATCGCAGATGAAGAAGCGGTGGGTGAGATGCGCTATGAGTTCAAGCGTAACACTGTGGCAGCCGACAAGGCCCCGCTGGATTTCTACCGCGCCCCGGATGCACCGATCGCATTGCTCGAAAACCGCGACTGACGCGCGCACCGTTTGACCTTTGGCACCGACGCGCCACCGGCGCTCGGGCGGCAATGGTGCCACGAGATTCTCGGTATCAGGCCGGACGGTTTAGTCGGAGGCCGTCAGGGTCAGGTGCACAGGAGCCAAACCATCGATGCCGCCTTCAATTCGGTCTCCGGCGACCACAGGCCCGACCCCGGCGGGTGTGCCGGTCAGGATCAGATCGCCGGGGCGCAAATGGTAGAAACCCGATAGATGGGAGATCAGTTCATCGATCTTCCAGACCAGCTCTGACAATGTGGCGTCTTGTACGACCCGCTCATTGACGCTCAGATAGATGCGCTTGTCATCAGATGGGCTCCAGTCATCGGCGCGGGTCAGCGGAGCGAAGACCGCGCCGTTTTCCACATCCTTGCCCAGATCCCAGGGGCGCTGCTTGTTGCGCTCACGAATCTGCAAGTCGCGGCGCGTCATGTCCAAGGCACAGCCGTAGCCAAAGATCGCGGCTTGGGCCTGCGCGGCCGTGGCCTGAAAAACCGGCTTGCCGATGGCAACGGCCAGTTCCATTTCGTGATGATAATCCTCGGTGCCTGCCGGATACGGCACATGCGCTCCGGTCAAAACCGCGTTGGGCGCGGATTTGGTGAAGTAAAACGGCGCCTGACGATCCACCTCATGCCCCATCTCGGCAGCGTGGGCGGCATAGTTGCGGCCCACGCAAAAAATCCGTCCGATCGGATAGGTCGCCTGTTCCCCCTGCACCGGGATGCTTGGGATGTCCGGAAGCGTAAAAAGGTGGTTGGGCATGACGTGCCTCCGTTTATTTATGAACGGGGTTCATTGTAAATCGCCAAAGGCTGTCTTCAATCGCGCACAGGCTTCTTCAACCCGCTCGCGTTGGGTGGCCAGATTGAAGCGCTCGAAGGTTTCTCCACCGGTGCCAAAACCGGGGCCTGAGGATGTCGCGATCCGCGCATCTTCGCGTAGGCGGCGGACAAACTCATCGTGGCTCATACCCGTGCCCGAAAAATCGACCCATGCCAGATAGGTCGCCTGCAGAGGCATCGACCACAGGCCCGGTATCTCGGCGATGGCAGCATCAAACAGCTTCCGGTTCGCGTCCAGGTGGGCAATTTGTTCATCGACCCATTTTGCACCTTCCGGCGAATAGGCGGCAGTGATCATCGCCACACCCAACGCACTGGGGTCATAGTCCAGCGTGGTGATCCGGTGCCGCATCTCGGCCCGCAGCTTGGCGTCGGGAATGATCATGTTGCCGGTACGCTGACCGGCGATGTTGAATGTTTTCGACGCCGCGGTCAGTGTCACCGTCCACGGGCGCGCGTCGGGGGCGGCCGTATCCATCGGTACGAAGGTATTGCCCGGATAAACCAGATCATGGTGAATCTCGTCCGACACAAGGATCAGCCCGTTGCGCTCCGCAAACGCCGCTACAGCGCGCAGTTCATCCGGCGTCCAGACCCGACCTGACGGGTTTTGCGGCGAGCACCACAGCAGCAGCTTTTCTGATCCGTCCAACTGCGACTGCGCATCGTCCAGATCAAGCCCATAGCTGTCGCCATCGCGTACCAGCGGGCATTCCACCACGCGGCGGCCGGATTTGTTCACCTTATGGGCAAACTCATGGTAGACGGGCGTGAAGATCACGACGCCATCTCCCGGGTCACTCCAAACATCCAGACACAGGGCAATCGCATTGCCCAACCCTTGCGAGGTCAGAATCCAATCGGTGTCGATCTCCCAGCCATGGCGAGTCTTCATCCACCACTGGATTGCATTCAGATAATCCGGGTGCATCCATGAATATCCAAACGCGCCATGATCGGCCGCTTCCCGCACCGCCTCGATCACGCAAGGGGCCGTGGCATAGTCGGAATCAGCCGTCCACATGGCCAGCCCATCCTCGGGGGCGACACCGTAAAGCTGCTCCATCTTGTCCCATTTTGAAGAGTTGGTGCCCCGGCGGTCGATCAGGTCGTTGAAAGTCATGTCATCTCCATCTGTCGAGGCGAAAGCTAACCACAAATCCATAAGGTGCAAGGGGGCCGTTGCGGAGGCGGGCGCGATGGCCTAAATCAGCCCCATGAAACGTAATATCCTGATCCATCCCGATCCCCGCCTGAAAAAGGTCTGCGCGCCGGTGGCTGACATCACCGATGATCTGCGCAAACTGGCCGATGACATGCTGGAGACGATGTATGACGCGCCCGGTATTGGCCTTGCTGCGCCGCAGATCGGTGTGCTCGACCGGCTGATCGTGGTGGACTGCGTCAAAGAAGAAGGTGAGGCCCCACGCCCACTGGTGATGTTCAACCCCGAGGTCATCGCCTCCTCGGACGAGACCAACGTTTACGAAGAAGGCTGCCTGTCGATCCCTGAGCAATATGCAGAAGTCACGCGCCCGAAGACGGTTGATGTCACCTGGCTGGACCGTGACGGTAATCTGCAGCAGGAAACCTTTGATGATCTCTGGGCGACTTGTGTGCAGCATGAGATCGACCATCTGAACGGTAAGCTCTTCATCGACTATCTCAAACCGCTCAAGCGCCAGATGATCACGCGTAAGATGCAGAAGCTCAAGCGCGAAAAGGCCCGCACATGACGGTGCGGACCTGCCTGCCGTGGCCCGACAAGCGCCTGCGCACCAAGGCCGAGGACGTCCCCGAGATCACCGACGACATCCGCACCATCTGGGATGACATGATCGATACGATGGAGGCGATGCCGGGCGTTGGCCTCGCTGCGCCGCAGATAGGAGTTATGCTGCGGCTGGCTGTCGTGGATGGCTCGACCCAGCGGGGCAAAGCTGTGCGACTGGCCAACCCCGAGATTCTGCACAGCTCGGTTGAGCTGCGTGAACATGACGAGGCCAGCCCGAACTTGCCCGGCGTATCTGCCAAGGTGAAGCGACCGCGCGCAGTGACCGTGAAATTTCTCAACGAACAGGGCCAGATCGACCGCCGTGATTTTGTCGGCATCGAAGCCACCAGCGTGCAGCATCAGATCGACCACCTGAACGGGCGGATGTATTTCGACCGGCTCAGCAAGGTCAAACGCGACATGCTGCTGCGCAAAGCACAGAAGATGGGGTGAAACCCCATCCTAGGGAGGGACGGATGCGTATCATCTTCATGGGAACGCCAGATTTCTCGGTGCCGGTGCTGGATGCGCTGGTCCGTGCCGAACACGAAATCGCCGCCGTCTATTGCCAACCGCCACGCCCCGCCGGTCGCGGTAAAAAAGACCGTCCAACCCCGGTGCACGCGCGTGCCTTGGCGCTGGGCTTAGACGTTCGCCACCCCAACTCGCTGAAATCGCCCGAAGAACAGGCCAGCTTTGCCGCGCTGTACGCCGATATCGCGGTGGTCGTCGCCTATGGCCTGATCCTGCCACAACCTATTCTGGACGCGCCAACCCATGGCTGCCTGAACATTCACGCCAGCCTGTTGCCGCGCTGGCGTGGGGCCGCGCCAATACACCGCGCGATCATGGCAGGCGATGTGCAAACCGGTGTTTGTATCATGCAGATGGAGGCCGGGCTGGATACAGGCCCCGTTCTGCTGCGCGAAGCCACCGATATCGGCATCGAGGAAACCACCGCGCAACTCCATGACCGCCTGTCGGATATGGGCGCGGCTCTGATCGTTGAGGCTCTGGCCAAACTGCACAGCCTTACACCTGACCCGCAGCCCGATGAGGGCGTGACCTACGCCGCCAAGATCGACAAAGCCGAGGCGCGGATCGATTGGTCGGCCCCCGCGTCCGAAGTCGATAGAAAAATCCGCGGTCTCTCCCCGTTCCCCGGCGCATGGACCGAGGTTGAGGGTAATCGGATCAAACTGCTGGCTTCGCGGCTGGCCGAAGGACGGGGCACTCCGGGCGAGGTGCTGGACGACCACCTGCGCGTGGCTTGCGGCGAAGGCGCAGTTGAGTTGCTGCGCTTGCAACGGGCAGGCAAGGGCGCGCAGGATAGGGAAACTTTTCTGCGGGGATGGCCCATGCCGGCCGGGACCCGCCTGTCATCGGAGTAGGCGTACATGATCATGATCATGATGGGCACGGTCGTGATTGCCGGGATCGTAGGCTATCTGTCTGAACAGACTGGCTTTACCCATAACGGCTATCTGCAGTCGATCATCATCTGCGTGGGTGGTGCTTTCCTGTTCTATTTCGTGCGCATCATGTTCGGCATCAGCTTTGGCCCGCCGGGGTTGGACGCGGTGCTGTCCTCGATCGGTGCGCTGATCATCGTGCCCACGCATTGGAGGAAATGATATGCCGATCATCGCCCTGATCATCGTCGGAGCCGCTGCAGGTTTCCTCGCCACCCGCCTAATGCGGATCGAGGCCGATATTCCAACCACCATGCTGATCGGCATTGTCGGCGCTTTGGTGGGCGGTTTGGTACTGCGCACGCTCATCACTGTGATGGGCTGGCTCTCAGGGTTTATCGGCGCCGTTCTGGGGGCGCTCTTGGTGATCTGGATCTGGCAGACATATATCCGCCGCTGATCGCTTGACCCGACCGTGATCTGCGACCAATGTCCCGTCAATTCTTTGTTGAAAGGCCTCTCATGTCGCATGATCTGACCGCCGGAGACGTCGCGCTGATGGGCGTGCCGTTGGACCTGCATTCCTCATTCCTGCAAGGCCCCGCGTTTGCCCCGGGTCGCATCCGCGAGGCGTTGCATTCCGGCGCGGCCAACCTGACCGCCGAGGATGGCACTGATCTGGGCGCAGCCGACCGTTTCAAAGACACCGGCGATCTGGATGTGTTCGAGATGATGGGGCAGGAACCCATCGACCGGATCGAGGCAGGGGCCGCCGCCCGGATTGAAACCGGTGCACGATTATTGTCGTTGGGGGGCGATCACTCGGTCGCCTATCCGCTGATCAAGGCGCATGCGGACCGGTATGAGGGGCTGAATGTCCTGCATATTGATAGCCATCCCGACCTTTATGACAGCCAGCAGATTGGCCCGCTGGGTCATGGCTGTCCATTTGCCCGCGTGATGGAGACCGGCAAGATCAAACGTCTTGTTCAGGTCGGGATCCGCACCATGAACAAGCACCAACAGGAACAGGCCGACAAGTTCGGGGTCGAGGTGATCGACATGCGCAACTGGCGCCCCGATCTGGAGATCAGCTTTGACGGCCCGGTCTATCTGTCGCTGGACCTCGATGCGCTGGATCCAGCCTTTGCTCCCGGCGTTTCACATCACGAACCTGGCGGTCTCAGCACGCGCGAGGTGATCGACCTGATCCATCGCTTCAAAGGGCAGCTGGTCGGCGCGGATATTGTCGAGTTGAACCCGCACCGCGATCCCTATGGCATGACCGCCATGGTGGCAGCGAAATTCGTCAAGGAAATCGGCGCGCGGCTGCTCAGTCGCTAACGTTCGTCGCAGATTGCGGCAGTGCCAAGGCGAGGGGCGGACCGTGTAGTCATGTCGAACCGGTTCGCCTCGGACGCCGTCATCCAGTGCATCTCTTCCTCGGATGCTGCATCCAGCGTGAACCAGTAGAAGTCGGGATCGACGCCGATATCTTCGAAATAGTTCAAATACCGGTCATGCTCGGGGTGATCTTCGGGTAGCTCCGCAGCGACATAGCCGCCGCCGCCCCAGCTGTGTACGCCCACGCAGGCGCCGGGTTCCAGCACGCGTCGGTTACCCGCTAGAAACAAATCGGTGCCGCCCGAGGCCACCAGCCCGTTTGACGGAACCACCGTGTCGAACCCTTCCTCACGCACTACGCGACTGAAGACCACATTCGAGTCATCATCGACCGAACCTTCGATATTTTGCAGCACCAGCGTCTTGATCTCGGGGTTCTCGTCCATCACTTCTTCAAACGCGCTGAGCGTTGTGTGGTCGATCGTTCCGGATGCGACGATCTGATTGCCCACTGCCGTGAAGCTGACCGGGGCGTATTGCTCTGCACATGCCGTTAGCAGCAGTGCCGTGGCCAGAAACGAAAGTCTGTAGGTCATCGCGATCTCTTGTCCGTTTCTACCCTATTGCCGAGGCGGTCGGGCCTTGTAAACCGGCAACTGCCAACCGAACAGCAGAGATCCGGCGCGCAACGCCCAGCAAATCAATGCACATAAGCCCAATGCCAGCAGGCCTTCCAGCCCGAGGCGGGTGGCAAACACAGCGGTCAAGGCTCCGATAAAGGCGCAGGATACATAAAGCTCACCCTGTTTCAGTACCAGCGGCACCTCGTTGCACACCACGTCACGCATCAAGCCGCCCAAACAGCCCGTGGTCACCCCCATCAGCACTACGATGATACCGGATTGATCCAACGACAACGCCGCACCCGTGCCAGCAGCGACCGCGATGGACAGGGCGAAACTGTCCAACCAAACCAGCCAATTATACCGGCTTTCGACCAGATGAGCGGTAAAAAATACCAGCACCGCAGCGCCGCAAGCGATCAGGATATAAGCGGGCTGACCGACCCAGAAGATCGGATGTCGGTCCAGCAGCAAGTCGCGTACGGTACCACCGCCCACTGCCGTCAGACAGGCGATGAAGGCAAACCCGACCAGATCAAGCTGCGCTCGGCTGGCCACCAGCGCACCGGTCAGCGCAAAGACCAAAACCGAGGCGTAATCCAGCAGGGCAAGCCCGCTCACGCCTGCGCCTTCTTAGGTTTGAATGGGGCCATGCCGGCGCGTGCCAACTCATCCGCGCGTTCATTTTCGGGATGGCCCGCATGACCCTTGACCCATTCCCATGTCACCTGATGCCGCTCTTGCGCCTCATCCAGCCGCTGCCACAGATCGACATTTTTGACCGGCTTCTTGTTCGACGTCTTCCAGCCGTTCCGCTTCCACCCGAAAATCCATCCCGTAACGCCGTTCTTCACATAAGCGCTGTCGGTGACGATAGTCAGCTTCGAGGGCCGCTCCAGCGTCTCCAAAGCACTGATTGCAGCCAGCAGTTCCATCCGGTTGTTGGTTGTCTCGGCTTCGCCTCCGCTCAGCTCGCGTTCTTTCAGGATGGTCTCGCCATCCATCGCGCGCAGCAGTACGCCCCAGCCGCCGGGGCCGGGATTTCCGGAACAGGCACCATCGGTATAGGCAAAGAGATCAGGCATGAGCGAATACCAGAATGAACCCGTCGTAAGACCCGGCCAAACCCTTCCCCATTCCCTGCACGGAACGATCAATGATGAAACCTGCCGAGGTCAGGGCGTCCTTGATCTGGGCCTCTGAATAATAGGTATAGTAACGGTCCAAATCATCGCGATGCTCGCCCGTGCCCAGCTTCATTCCCAGGAACAGCTGCCCGCCCGGCTTCAGTGCGGTGTGGATCGCGTTCAGATGACGCAGGAAATCGGCGCGCGGGGCGTGCAGCAGGCAGAAACTGGCATAGACGCCGTCATACTCTGCTACCTCTGTGACGTCATCGAAGGTGCCAAGGTGGGCGTCAACACCGTTGCTCCGCGCATGTTCAACAAAGGCAGGGGTTGCATCCAGCGCCCGTACCTTCAGCCCTTGCCGCATCAGAAACGCGCTGTCTGATCCGGGACCCGAGCCCAGATCCAGCACATATCCACCCTCGCGGACCGCATCTACAAAAGCCTGACGCGCCTCTAGCTGCTCGGCGGGCAGGGGGATCCTTAGGTAATCCGCAACGCGATCCGTGTAGGCCTTGATGGTCCGTTCATCACTCACAGGTAAACTCCCACAGCAAGACAGGTCAGCACGACAGCGGTTAGCAGGACGCGCAGCCGCATCCACCAGACCGGGGTCAACCGCCAATATGAGAACATGGCGTCCAGCAAAAGCAAGCCCGCAAACCCATACATCAGGTTGGTGCCCGCATTCACCGGACCGCCGCCGGTCGTGAAAAATGCCCAAAGTGCAGGCAACACCGACAAGGTGTAACAGGCCGCAGCTTTGCTGCCTGAGGTTTTGGTGGCGAAGCCCCACAACACGCCCGACATGAAACTCAGGATCACCGAGCCATAGAATAGCTGAATATACGGCCCCACGAAGCGCGACCCCAGCGTCTGCCGACCCCAATCGTTCAAATCACCGTTCAGATAAGTCAGCGCGCCCCAGACAAACGGGATCAGCCCAGCCAAACCAAGGAATAACGGCGCGCGGGGGATGCCGCTCATGCTGGTTCCCGCAATACGCGGGGAACTTTGAACTCGACATTCTCGACAGCGGTTTCGACCAGCTCGACGGTGACATCGTAGTGGTCGCGGAATGCATCGATCACCTCGTTCACCAGCACCTCGGGCGCGGATGCCCCGGCGCTAACCGCAATGCTGGAAATTCCTTCCAGCGCACGCCAGTCGATCTCGGTCGCGCGCTGCACCAGCTGCGCATAACTGCATCCGGCGCGCGAGGCGACCTCGACCAGACGACGTGAATTCGATGAGTTCGGCGCACCCACCACCAGCAAGGCATCGGCTTTCGGAGCGACGGCTTTCACCGCTTCCTGCCGGTTGGTGGTGGCATAACAAATGTCTTCCTTGTGCGGCCCGACGATGGCGGGGAAGCGGGCCTCAAGCGCGGCAATAATGTCCTTGGTGTCATCCACCGATAGGGTTGTCTGGGTGACAAAGGCCAGCTTTTCGGGGTTACGCACAGCGACCTGCGCCACATCTTCTACCGTTTCAACCAGCAGCACCTCGCCATCGGGCAGCTGTCCCATGGTGCCGATGGTTTCGGGGTGGCCCTTGTGGCCGATCATGATCATCTGCAGCCCGGCATCCGCATGGCGCTGCGCCTCGACATGTACCTTGGATACAAGCGGGCAGGTGGCGTCGACATATATCATCTCGCGCTGGGCTGCTGTGGCGGGCACCGATTTTGGCACACCGTGGGCCGAGAAGATCACGGGGCGATCATCAGGGCATTCGTCCAGCTCCTCGACAAACACGGCACCCTTGGCGCGCAGACCGTCGACGACGAATTTGTTGTGAACAATCTCATGGCGCACATAGACAGGCGCCCCCCATTTTTGAAGGGCCATTTCCACAATCTTGATGGCACGGTCCACTCCGGCGCAGAACCCGCGCGGGGCGGCCAGATATAATGTCAGCGGCGGCTTTGTCATTCGGCGATCTCCTGGACCGAACACCTAGGTCTTTTCATTGCCATGGTCCAGACAGCACTGCGTCATTTCACTGACATGAATCGCTGTTAGCACAAGGGTGTTTTCAGCACCTATACCTTTAAAGTCGCGCGGCCAGGGCTTCTGGCCCTGGCCGCGCATATTCTTGCCAACCCCCATTGGTGAGTGGTGGGGTTTGGTGGGGTCAGTGCCCGCCTGCAGCTGCGACGCTGCGGGGTTCAGTCGGCATCTCGCGCGGAGGGCGGCCGATCACGTCGCGCAGGTCTTCCAGCTCAATGAAGTTATCGGCCTGGCGGCGCAGTTCGTCCGAAATCATCGGCGGCTGGCTACGGATGGTCGAAACAACGGAAACACGTACGCCCTGCCGTTGCAGGCTTGCGATCAGCGGGCGGAAATCCCCATCGCCCGAAAACAGTACGATATGATCAACGCGTGGTGCCAGTTCCATGGCATCGACGGTAAGCTCGATATCCATGTTTCCCTTGACCTTCCGACGCCCCATGCTGTCGGTGTATTCCTTGGCCGGTTTGGTGACCATGGTGAAGCCATTATAGTGCAGCCAGTCCACCAGAGGCCGGATCGGGGAATACTCGTCATTTTCCAGTAGCGCTGTGTAGTAGAAAGCTCTAAGCAGTTTGCCTCTGCGCATAAATTCCTGACGCAGCAACTTGTAGTCGATGTCAAACCCCAGTGCTTTGGCGGCTGCATAAAGATTCGAGCCGTCGATGAACAGCGCTAGCCGTTCGTCCTTGTAAAACATAAAATGGTCCTTCCGGTATAAGCCACCGCACCGTGAGCTCCGTGAGTGATAAAGTAATAGGTCAGTGCAATGGTGTCCTTAAAATAGGTGTTTTAGGCTTTATCGCAAGTATTCTCTGGTCCGAATATGGGGTCTGAAGTGGACAAAACCTTGTCAAAAGCGGTCATTGCCCTAGGGGCAAATCTCAGTCTGAGAGGTTGTGGGCCCAAGGTGACACTTGAGCGGTCGCTGATCGCGATGGCCGAGGCGGGCTTGGTGATTCGCGAGACAAGCCGGTTTTTTGCCACCCCATGCTTTCCGGCAGGGGCAGGGCCGGACTATGTCAACGCAGCGGTTTTGATCGAATCGGACCTCACGCCACAGGGTGTTCTGGACCTGCTGCACCGCATCGAACATGATTTTGAGCGCGCCCGTGAACAGCGTTGGGGCATGCGCACTCTGGACCTCGATCTGGTCTGTTGGGATGAACTTGTGCTGCCGGATGACGCCGAATACCAGCGCTGGCTGACCCTTCCCCCCGAAGATCAGACCAAATCTGCGCCGGAACACCTTATCCTGCCCCATCCGCGCTTGCAGGACCGCGCTTTTGTGCTTGTTCCCATGATGGATGTCGCCCCCGATTGGCGCCATCCCGTTCTGGACCGGACAGTGACGCAGATGGTTGCAGCCTTGCCACCCGATGAGGTGGCAGAGGTCAAGCCTCTGTGATCCTCGCATTTGCGGCATTTCTTGCTTGTCAAGGCGGGGATTCGCGCTTAGATAAACCCCTTCCTGCCACGGATTCATTTACGGAGAGCGCCCTATGGCCCGCGTTACGGTCGAAGATTGTGTAGACAAGGTCCCGAACCGGTTCGAACTGGTGATGCTTGCAGCCCACCGGGCGCGCGAGATTTCTGCTGGTGGCCCGATCACCGTTGACCGCGATAACGACAAGAACCCTGTCGTCTCGCTACGCGAAATCGCCGACGAAACCCAAAGCGCTGATGAGCTGCGCGAGCGTCTGATCGAAGCCAACCAGACCCAGATCGAGGTTGATGAGCCCGAAGAAGATCAGATGGCCCTGCTGATGGGTGCGGAATCTGACAAGCCTGCGGATGACGACATGTCGGAAGAAAAGCTCCTGCGCGCTCTGATGGAGGCCCAGGGCCAGGGGTAACCCAAGCGACAAAGGTGCGGACCGGATGATTTCAGAAGAAGACCTGATTGCGCTGGTCCGCAATTACAATCCCAAGACAAATGCCGACCGCATCGAAAGGGCCTATGAATTTGGCCAAAAGATGCATGAAGGCCAGTTTCGCCATTCCGGCGAGCCCTATTTCTCTCATCCCGTTGCAGTTGCCGCCATCCTGACCGAACAGCGTCTGGATGATGCGACCATTATAACGGCCCTGTTGCACGACACGATCGAAGACACCAAAGCCAGTTATGGCAAGGTTACCGAACTGTTCGGGGATGAGGTCGCCAAGCTGGTCGATGGCGTCACCAAGCTGACCAACCTGCAGCTGTCCAGCCGTGAAACCAAACAGGCCGAGAATTTCCGCAAGCTGTTCATGGCCATGTCCAAGGACCTTCGGGTTATTCTAGTCAAACTCGCCGACCGCCTGCACAACATGCGCACGATCAAGGCGATGCGCCCTGAAAAGCAGGTGCAAAAAGCGCGTGAGACAATGGATATTTACGCGCCGCTTGCGGGCCGCATGGGGATGCAATGGATGCGCGAGGAACTCGAAGACCTTGCCTTCCGCGTCCTGAACCCCGAAGGCCGCCAGTCGATCATCCGCCGCTTTATCACTCTGCAACGCGAAACCGGCGACGTGATCCATCGCATTACCGGCGACATGCGGCACGAATTGGAAAAGGCGGGCATTGAAGCCGAAGTCTTTGGTCGCGCCAAGAAACCCTATTCGATCTGGCGCAAGATGCAGGAAAAGGATCAGGGTTTCTCACGTTTGTCCGACATCTACGGGTTCCGCATCATCACCCAGACCGAGGAAGACTGTTACCGCACACTCGGTGCCATCCACCAGCGCTGGCGCGCGGTGCCAGGGCGATTCAAGGACTATATCAGCCAGCCGAAATCGAACGGTTATCGCTCGATCCACACAACGGTTTCGGGGCGCGACGGCAAAAGGGTCGAGGTTCAGATCCGCACCCGCCAGATGCACGATGTGGCCGAAACCGGCGTTGCAGCGCACTGGTCCTATCGCGACGGTGTGCGGTCCGAAAACCCCTTTGCGGTCGACCCGGCAAAGTGGATCGCAAACCTGACCGAGCAATTCGACAGCGAGGATGATCATGAGGATTTCCTCGAAGCTGTGAAGCTCGAGATGTATTCGGACCAGGTGTTCTGCTTCACCCCCAAGGGCGATGTGGTGAAACTGCCGCGTGGGGCGACGCCGATTGATTTTGCTTACGCAATCCACACCCGCATTGGTCATGCCTGCGTGGGGGCCAAGGTTGATGGCATTCGTGTGCCGCTTTGGACCCGGCTCAAGAACGGGCAGTCGGTGGACATCATCACCGCCGATGGCCAGAGCCCGCAGGTCACGTGGCTTGAGATCGCAGTCACCGGCAAAGCCCGCACCTCGATCCGCCGCGCCTTGCGCGAGGTCGACCGGGAACGCTTCATCAAGCTGGGTAAGGAACTGGCCCGCGCCGGGTTCGAAAACCTGGGCCGCAAAGCCACCGACAAGGCGCTGGAAACCGCTGCCAAACACCTGCGTTTAAAAGATCGGGACGAGTTGCTGGCCCGTCTGGGCAGTGCCGAGTTGACCGCCCATGAGGTGGTCGAAGCGGTATATCCCGAACTCACCAAGGATGATGGCGACGCGATCTCGCCCCGTCGTGCTGTGATCGGGCTTGAACCGGGCCAGAAATTCGATCGTGCCCCCTGTTGCCAGCCACTGCCAGGCGAGCGCATCGTCGGAATTACATATCGCGGCAAGGGTGTTGTCGTGCACGCCATCGACTGTGATCGCCTGACCGAGTTTGAAAATGAACCCGAGCGCTGGGTTGATCTGCACTGGCATTCGGGCACCCACCCCGCCGTCTATGGCGCGACGCTGGATTTGACCATCGGCAATGATGCCGGGGTGCTGGGGCGTATTTGCACATTGATCGGCGAGAAAAAGGCCAATATCTCGAACCTCGAATTTGTCGACCGCAAACCGGATTTTTATCGGCTGATGATCAATGTCGAACTTCGCGATCTTGAACAGCTGCATTCGCTGATGCTGATGCTCGAGGCTGAAAGCGACGTTGCTGCGGTCGAACGGTACCGGGAAAGTGCGAAACCCGCCGTTGCGGCTGGCTGAGAAGGGGTGATCACGAGTGGTTTTCAAGCGCCGAGATCGCCGCTCGCCTGTCCAAGTCGCGTCAGAGTTCGTCTATCCGCGCGGCGGATGGACCCGTGCCTTTCACTATGTCAAACATCGGGTTCGGCGCCTGCCTGACAGCCCGGAACGCATCGCGCGTGGCATCGGGGCAGGGGTGTTTGCCTCGTTCACGCCTTTCTATGGCTTGCATTTCCTGGTCGCCGCCGTGCTGGCGCGGCTGCTGAACGGCAACATTCTTGCCGCGCTCAGCGGCACGTTCTTTGGCAATCCCCTGACCTATGTGCCGATCGCGGTCATAAGCCTGCAAACCGGGCATTTCCTGCTGGGGACCAAGTTCCGCAAAGACGATACCGATGGGTTGATGGGGAAATTTGCGGATGCGATGGGCGATCTCAAGGACAATTGCATCGCCATGTTCACCCATCGCGAGGCGGACTGGCACGGGCTTAGCCGGTTCTATGACGATGTGTTCTTTCCTTATATGATCGGCGGGGTCATTCCAGGCATCGTGGCCGGAGTGATCTGCGCCTATCTTAGCCTGCCGCTTATCCGTACTTATCAGCAACGCCGCCGCGCCAGAATCAAAGCGAAGTTTGAACAAATCAAACGCCTTGCTCAGGCAGAGGCTGACGTTCCCCCGACAAAACCACTAGGCTCGACCTCAGGGACAATGAAGGATTCGAAAGATGTCTGACAACCGTTTGCGTCTGGGCGTGAATATCGACCACGTAGCCACCGTGCGGAATGCGCGCGGCGGGGCCTATCCCGACCCACTACGCGCCGCCCGGATCGCGGAAGAGGCCGGGGCCGACGGCATCACAGCACATCTGCGCGAAGATCGCCGCCACATCTCGGACGCCGATATCGACGGGTTGATGGAGATCCTGTCGGTGCCGCTGAACTTCGAGATGGCCGCAACCGACGAGATGCAGAAAATCGCCCTGCGCCACAAGCCGCACGCCGTCTGCATCGTTCCCGAAAAGCGCGAGGAACGCACAACCGAAGGGGGGTTAGAAGTCGCGCGCGAGGAAAATAAGCTGGCCCATTTCATTGCGCCCTTGCGCGATGTGGGCTGCCGCGTGTCGATCTTCATCGCCGCCGACCAGCGCCAGATCGACGCCGCCCACCGCATTGGGGCTGAGGTGATCGAACTGCACACCGGTGCCTATTGCGATTTCCACGCCGAAGGCAAACTGGACGACGCCGCGCGCGAACTGGAAGCCCTGCGCGAGATGTCCGCCTATGCCCATTCGCTGGGTCTTGAAGTTCATGCGGGTCACGGGCTGACTTACGACACCGTGCAACCGGTGGCGGCCTTCCCTGAAGTGCGAGAGCTGAATATCGGCCACTTCCTGATCGGCGAGGCCATCTTTCGCGGCCTCACCCCTGCGGTTCACGAAATGCGCCGCCTGATGGACGAGGCGCGGGCATGATCACACCCGGCTTTGTTGCGATCTGGTTTGCATGGCTCATGGCCGGGGGCTCTCCGGGCCCTGCCACCATGGGCATCGCCGGAACCGCCATGAACGAAGGCCGCACCGCCGGTCTGGCCTTTGCGCTGGGCATCTGCGCCGGGTCCGCCGCGTGGGGCATCGCCGCCGCACTGGGGCTGTCGGCGATCATGCTGGCCAATGTCTGGGTGTTCGAGGTGATCCGCTATATCGGCGTCGCTTATCTGGGCTGGCTGGCGCTCAAGGCGCTGCGCCGCGCGCTGACTTCGGATGAGGTCGCGCTGGGCAATCCGGTCACCGGCTCATTGGGCACGATATTTGCCAAGGGTGCAGCGATCCATCTGACCAACCCCAAGGCGATCCTCAGCTGGGGCTCGATCTACGCCATCGTTGCGCCAAATGACGCCAGCCTTGCTATGCTGCTGGGTTATTTCGCCATGCTCTATGCGGGTTCACTGCTGATCTTCATCGGCTACGCCTTCTTGTTTTCGTCTGCGCGCATGGTCAACGCCTATCGCCGCGCCCGCCGTTGGTTTGATTTTGCCTTCGCGGGTTTCTTTGGCGTGGCCAGCTACAAGATTCTCACGGTGCGCCTGTCATGACCTCTGAGGTGCAAGGATGATCCGACATTGCGTGATGCTGCGACTCAAGCCCGATCACGACACCGCAGAGCTTGCAGCTGTGATGGATGGGCTGGGCGCGGTCGCAGACCGTTTGTCTGGCTGCGGTGGCTTCATCCACGGCCCCAACCGCGATTTTGAGGCAAAATCCCCAAGCTATCCCTACGGCTTCACGCTGGATTTCGCGGCTCAGGCCGACCTACAGCGCTACGCCAGTGACGAAACCCACCAGCAACTTGGCGCACGGCTTGTCGCGCTGTGCGTGGATGGGGCCGAGGGCGTCTTGGTGTTCGATCTGGAAACGCCCGACGCGGCTGACCAATAGGAGACGAGGGACTGTCATGAAAGCAATCACCTATCGCGGATTTGGTGCGGCGGCGGATGTCCTTGAGTTGGTCGACCTGCCCACGCCCAACCCCGGCCCAGGCGACGTTCTTGTCCGGGTCCATGCCAGCGGCATCAACCCCTCAGACGTCAAGCTGCGCGGCGGCGCGCGCCCTGGCGCTGTGATGCAATACCCGATGGTTGTTCCCCACTCGGACGGGGCCGGAGTGATTGAGGCCGTAGGCGAAGGGGTCGATCCCGCGCGCGTCGGCGAACGTGTCTGGATCTGGAACGGCCAATGGCAACGCGCTTTTGGCACTGGGGCCGAATACATCGCGCTCCCCTCCGAACAGGCCGTATTCCTTCCAGATACGACCGGCTTCGCCGAGGGCGCGTGTTTTGGTATCCCCGCCTTGACTGCATGGTACGCGCTCTATTGTGACGGACCGATCACTGACCAGACCGTGCTTGTGACCGGCGGCGCAGGCACGGTCGGACGCTACGCCTGCCAGATGGCCGCACTGGGCGGCGCACGCGTTATCACAACGGTCAGTTCAGATGAAAAAGCCGCCCATTCCGGCGCGTCCGAATGGATCAACTACCGCACGCAAGACGTGGCCGAGGCGGCGATGGACATGACCAACGGCGCAGGCATAGACCGCATTGTCGAGGTTGATTTCGCCGCCAACCAACCCGCTTCCCTTTCTATGATCCGCCCCGGTGGCACCATCGCCAGCTATGCCTCGGCTTCGCAAATGAAGCCCGAACTGGATTTCTATGGCTTCATGTTCAAGAACATCCGCCTGCATATGCTGATCGTCTACCAACTCGACGCCGCGGCCCGCCGTCGTGGCGAGGCGCAGTTGGGCCAGTGGCTGGAACAAGGCGCACTGTCGCACGCCGTCGTCCCCGGCGGAGGGCTGATGGATGCGGCAAATGCACACGCAATGGTCGAGGCGGGGCAAAAGCTCGGGACCGTTGTGTTGGAGGTCTGACATGATCCTCGGCATCGGCACCGACCTCGCTAATATTGACCGCATTCAGGGCGCGCTCGACCGGTTCGGCGACCGCTTCCGTAACCGTGTCTTCACTGAAACCGAACAGCGCAAGGCTGAGCGTCGCGCCGATACTGCGGGCACCTACGCCAAACGCTGGGCCGCGAAAGAGGCGTGCTCGAAGGCGTTAGGCACCGGCCTGCGGATGGGGATCGCGTGGAAAGACATGGCGGTGACCAACCTGCGCACCGGCCAGCCCGTCATGCATGTCACCGGTTGGGCCGCCGAGCGTCTGAAAGAAATGACTCCCGAAGGCCACGAGGCGATCATCCACGTCACCCTGACCGATGATCACCCCTGGGCGCAGGCCTTTGTGGTGATCGAGGCCCGTCCGCTGCAAGAAGCACCCGCGCAGCCTTGACTTGCCTCCACCCGACACGCATGTAGCACCCCAACCACGCATAGACTGGAGAGAGCAGTATGGCCGAGGAAGCCAAATCCGGAAACGCCGTCTGGGAGACGATCAAAACTATCGTCTACGCCCTGCTGATCGCGGGCGTTTTCCGCACGCTTTTCTTTCAGCCGTTCTGGATTCCCTCAGGCTCCATGAAGCAGACGCTGCTGATCGGTGATTTCCTCTTCGTCAATAAGATGGCCTATGGCTATTCCTACGCGTCCTGCCCTAGCCTGATCATCCCCAGCGTCGGCCTGAACATCGATGCCGAGGATGTGTGCGGTTGGATGCAGGGTGATGACAACTCCCGTCTGCTGGGTGGCGATCCCGAGCGGGGCGATGTCATCGTCTTCCGCCATCCGGTAACAGGGCGCGACTATATCAAGCGACTGATCGGCCTGCCGGGTGATCGTATCCAGATTCGTGGAGGCCAAATCATCCTCAACGACACTCCTGTGCCGCAGCAACCCGATGGTGTGTTCACCGAAGTTGCTGAACCGCAGGGCCCACAAGGCCTGCGCCCGCGCTGTTCCAACGGTCCCGTCGGGATCGGCGGTGTTTGCGAAAAGAACCGCCTGATCGAGACCTTGCCAAATGGTGTTTCCTACGACGTGCTGAACATCGGCAATCAGGGCTCCGACAATACCGGGGTCTATACCGTACCCGAGGGCCATTATTTCTTCATGGGCGACAACCGCGACAACTCGGCCGACAGCCGTCTGCCGCAATCCGCCGGAGGCGTTGGCTTTGTGCCGTACGAAAACCTGATCGGTCGCGCCGACCGGATTATGTTCTCCTCCGCTGGCCGGTCCATGCTGTTCTTCTGGACATGGCGCGGTGATCGTTTCTTCAAGGCGGTCAATTGAAGCTATCGGCTGAGATAAAGGCGTTCCAGCAGCGCTTGGGGTATGAGTTTTCCGACCCTGAACTGCTGGTGCGCGCGCTGACCCACGGCTCGGTGTCTTCTGCCACGCGCCCCGACAATCAGCGTCTTGAATTTCTGGGCGACCGCGTCCTGGGCCTCGTCATGGCCACTGCTTTGCTTGAGGCCGACAAGAAAGCTTCCGAAGGCCAACTGGCCCCCCGTTTCAACGCGCTGGTGCGCAAGGAAGCCTGCGCCGATGTGGCCCGCCAGATTGATCTGGGTGCGGTGCTGAAACTGGGCCGGTCCGAGATGCTGTCCGGAGGTCGTCGCAAGCAGGCCTTGCTGGGCGACGCGATGGAGGCGGTCATCGCGGCCATCTACCGCGACGCAGGATTCGAGGCTGCCCGAGACGTGATCCTCGCCCTCTGGGGCGATCGCATCCACAAGGTCGAGGCCGACGCCCGCGACGCCAAAACCTCGCTTCAGGAATGGGCGCAGGCCCGCGGTCAGAAACCCCCTGCATATGTCGAGGTCAAACGCACCGGCCCCGACCACGCTCCGATCTTCACCATCGCCGCGCGCCTGCAGGACGGGACCGAGGCGCAGGCTACCGCCGGCTCCAAGCGACAAGCCGAACAAGCCGCGGCAAAGGCGTTGTTGGAACAGTTGTCTTGATCCTCTGCGCAGCCAGATCATGAAAATCAGACCCGCCCAGAAAGCCGACGCCGCCAGCCTCGCGGCCCTGTCGATTGAGGTCTGGATCGGAACCTATCTAAAGCGTGGTGTGAACGCCTTCTTTGCCGAGTTCGCACTGTCCGAGTTCACGACCGCCCGGTTCGAAGCCATATTGGAGGACGGCCAAGACCTCTTGATGGTTTCCGAAAACGAAGACGGGATCGACGGCTATATTCGGCTTGCGGAAAGTCGCGCCGCACCTGTGGACGGGCTTTCTGACCTAGAAATCGTGACGTTCTACGTCCAGCACCGCCATCAAGGTAAAGGCATCGGCTCGGCGCTGCTTGATATCGCGATTGACTACATGCGTGAAAAAGGGCGCCCGTCGATTTGGCTGACAACCAATTCCGAGAACACGCCCGCAATCGACTTCTATCTAGCCAAAGGGTTCCGGCAGGTCGGAGTCACAGATTTTCGGATCGGGGACCAAGCCTATCCGAACCAAGTTCTGGCGTTGAACACTACAACCTGATCGCGCGATCAAGCCCGGCCAATGCCGGCACCGGCCGACCGGGCAGCGTCGCCCTATGGGCCGCAGACTGGCCTTCGCTCACAGATATCCGCGATGCGACAAATCCCTCTGGCCCGTCCGCGCATTCTGCTATAGGGGTGCGCACTTGCAAACAGGATCGCAGGACACATGAGCACACGCGCCGGATTTATCGCCCTGATCGGAGAGCCCAACGCAGGCAAATCCACCCTTCTGAACCGCATGGTCGGAGCCAAGGTCTCGATCGTGACACATAAGGTGCAAACCACGCGTGCTCGCATCCGTGGCGTGGCGATGGAGGGCGATGCGCAACTGGTCTTTGTGGATACGCCGGGCCTCTTCAAACCACGCCGCCGTCTGGACCGTGCCATGGTCGCCGCCGCTTGGGGCGGGGCTGCGGATGCGGATGTGGTCGTGCTGATGATCGAGGCGCATCGCGGTATCACCGAAGGTGTCGAACGCATCCTCGAAGGCCTCGAAGAGATCGGGCAGGGCCGCACCATCGCACTTGCGATCAACAAGATCGACAAGGTGCCCTCGGAAAAGCTGCTGGCGCTGACCAGTGACCTGAATGCGCGTTATCCCTTTGCCGAGACCTTCATGATCTCGGCCGAAAAAGGCCACGGTGTCGACGACCTGCGCAAATGGCTGGCCTCGGAACTGCCCGAGGGCCCGTCGCTCTATCCAGAAGACCAGATTGCGGATCTGCCTCTGCGCATGATCGCGGCTGAGATGACGCGCGAGAAACTGACTCTGCGCCTGCATCAGGAACTGCCCTACCAGCTGACCGTCGAGACCGAGAACTGGGAAGAGCGCAAGGACGGCTCGGCCAAGATCGATCAGGTCATCTATGTTATGCGTGATGGCCACAAAGGGATCGTGCTGGGCAAACGTGGTGAGACCATAAAGGCCGTCAGTCAGGCGGCGCGTGCCGAGCTGGAAGAGTTTTTGGACCGCAAGATTCACCTGTTCTTGCAGGTGAAAGTCCGACCAAACTGGCTGGAGGAGTCCGAGCGCTACTCGGAAATGGGTCTGGATTTCAAAGACGGCAACGCATGACCCGGGCCAAGAATTTTCGTCGAAAATTCTCAACCCCTACGGAAAGGTCAGAACCATGACCCGGCTGACAGCTGAATTCTGGGTGCATGCCTATCTGGCGCGGCTGCGGTTTCAGGAAATACCGGCTTTTGTTGTGGCGCATGGGGATGACACCGCTGGGGCGGTGCTTATCAAACTCAACACACTCAACGGGCGGGCCGCAGCCTTTCAGCGCAGTTTTGATCTGATGAGCGGCGAGCGCAAATGGGTGGAGCTCTCATCCGGCGAAGAGGCAGACGTAGATGCCGCCATCACCCGCCAACGCAGTTTTGACCCCGACCTTTGGGTAATCGAGGTGGAAGACCGCCAAGGCAGGCACCTGCTGGGTGAAGAAGGTCTGGACTAACCCGCGCCAAATGATCTTGGACGTACGGCGCAAAGCGACTATTTTGCTTTGCAACCGGCTGAATGAAACGGCCCAATCTTCCGGGGGCCGCAGGAACAGGAGGGGGTTGAGTGGCTGAAACGCTTGCCCAGAAACTGGAAAACTCAAATCTCGGTCACTGGATGCAGCGGTTCGAGGGGTTCATGGTCTTCATCGGCGTCGTTGGCCCCTTCGCCACGCTTCCACAACTGATCAAGCTTTATTTCACCCACTCCGAACACGCGACCGGACAGTCGCTGCTGTCCTGGTCTCTGTATGCCGGGCTGTCGTTTTTGTGGTTCGCCTATGGGCTGGTGGTGGGCAAGTTGCCCATCTATGTGGGCAACGGTATCTCAATGGTGCTGAACCTGCTGATGGTTATCGGCATTCTGATTCACGCAGGTATGACGTTCTAGGGCGCGCGATCAGCCTGCATCGCTAAAATAGACAAAGCTCATCTTGTTGCCATCAGGATCGCGCGCATAAGCGCCATAGAAGTTCGGGCCATATTGAGGTCGATCTCCGGGATCACCTTCATTTGTTCCGCCATTGGCAAGAGCCTCGGCATGCACCTCGCGCACTTCCGCTTCGCTTTCGCAGAGCAAGCCAACCATGTTGCCGTTTCCAACCGTCGCGGCCTCTTTGTCAAAGGGCGTCGCGACCCACATGGACCCACCGCCCCGCAGCTCGTAACAAACAGCGTGGGGCATATATTCAGCAATAACCTTGCCGCCGATTTTGGGCACAACCGCATCGTAAAAGCTTCGCGCTTTGACGACATCATTTGAACCGATCATGACATAGTTAAGTGACATTTCTTAAATTCCTCCGTGCAGAACATAAAGTGAACACTATTGCGTGAACAGATGTCACGCAACGTGTTTTTGGTGTTCCACAGGGTCAACCTGACGCGTTTCCACCTTGAACCTGCAACGGCCATAAGATTTCCTGCGTATATATCTGGTGACCTGACGAGGCCAAACTTGGACTGGCGTGATCACGGCATTCTTCTGACCTCTCGCCGTCATGGTGAGACAGCGGCGATCATCGAGGTCTTTACCGAAGCCCATGGTCGTCACGCCGGCATTGTGCGCGGTGGCACCAGCCGCAAGATCGCCCCGATCCTGCAACCCGGCGCGCAACTGGACGTGCTTTGGCGCGCGCGGCTCGAAGAACATCTTGGCACCTTTCAGGTCGAACCCCTGCGTTCGCGCGCTGCAGCGGCGTTTTCAGGGCGGCTGGCGCTGGCCGGATTAAATGCGGTGGTGGCGCTGCTGTCCTTTTGCCTGCCCGAACGCGAGCCTCATCCGGCGATCTATCAGCAAACAGAACAGTTGATGGACCTGTTGGGTCAGGATGAGGTCTGGCCACTGGCCTATCTGCGCTGGGAACTGGCGCTGCTGGAAGAGCTGGGCTTTGGCTTGGATCTTTCGGCCTGCGCAGTGACAAGGGCGACCGAGGGGTTGGTCTATGTCTCTCCGAAAACCGGCCGCGCGGTCAGTGCGGCGGGGGCAGGGGACTGGGCCGATAAGCTGCTGCCTTTGCCCCCCTCCCTGCGCGGCGAAGGCGCGGCTCCGGATACCGAGATTGCTGAAGCCTTACGCACAACCGGGTATTTTCTGGAAAACCATCTGGCTCCGTCGCTGGGTCATACGCCGTTGCCGGACGCACGCGCGCGATTTGTGGCGCAGTTTACTCGGCGGCTTTGAACACCATTTCGTGCCCGTCCTCATTGCGCAGGATCAGCACATCGCCGGACACCTCGGACTGGGTCATCGCCATCAGTGCGGCGAAATAAAACCCCTCGGCTTCAAGCCCGGCGCAAGCCGCGCGGGTGGCGACAAGATCGGTGATCTCAAACCACGGGTAGGGTGCATTCAGTGTACCTGAATAGGTGTTGCACGGGGCATTGCCCTCAATCCGACCCTCTGCGGGGAATCGCAAAAGGGCGCTGGCCTCAAAAGGCTGCCCGTCGATCTCTTGCAAAGCCCATGTCTGATCCGCTGCGCCATAGGCGGCGACAGTCTCATCCTTGTCGCATTGGAACAGGGTCAAAAGGGGCAGGAACAAGGCCAGACGTAACATCGCAATATCCTGTCAATAGGGGTTCACACCGCTGATTAACTCTTCGCGCACTTCAAGGCGGGGGCGCCAGTTGTATTTGATATCCTCGCGCACCTGATCCCAATAAAGCACCCCGCTGTTGCGCCACGGGTCAAGGATGATGCCTTCATACATTGAATCTCCCTTAGCGCTGATCAGAGCCGAATGGTGGATGATCCGGAACGCAGTTGGAGGCGACGTGGCCCAGTGCAGGTCCAGCGTGCGAAAGTTCTCTTGCTTCAAACGCGTGGTCATGGCCTGCGCCCAATCATTGCACAGACCTTTTTCGCGAAATCCGTTGATGACCTTTGCGTTGTGGATGATGGCTGGATCGGTGACGTTCCAGTCCTGTTTCAGTTGATTGGAATAGGCATAAGATATCTCGGCTGCACGCCGCGCCTCGGCAGGGTCAACCTTGGGGTCAAGCTGCTGGATCGCTTGTGCCAACTGGTCCACATCATCGGGCCCGGTGTTTGGTGCCATGGCGCATCCGGCAAGGGCCATGCAGGTGGCCAAAACTGCGATGATGATCTTCACGCTCGATTCTCCTCTGGCCAGCTTGGGCGCTGGGTTTGGTTGACGCCCTTTACCCGATTTCTGCGCTCGATCCGAGGGGGAAGTTTCGCCCATTAAGCCCTGAAACCGAGTTGTACAACTCGGAAGAAATAGGCCTGAAGGTCCGTACAACACGAAAGAAAAAGAAAACCCGGCGCAAGGCCGGGTTCAGTTGGGGAAACCGCGTCGCTTCGGGCGTCAGCCCAGCAATCGACGCGCGATGACTTGCGCCTGTATTTCTGCGGCGCCTTCAAAGATATTTAGGATGCGCGCGTCACAAAGCACGCGGCTAATTTTGTATTCCAGAGCGAAGCCGTTGCCGCCATGAATCTGCAGCCCGTTATCCGCCGCAGCCCAAGCAACTCGAGCACCCAGCAGCTTGGCCATCCCGGCCTCAAGGTCGCAACGTTGACCGTGGTCTTTTTCCCAAGCAGAATAATAGGTTAGCTGCCGTGCGATCATAATTTCGACCGCCATCATCGCCAGCTTGCCCGAGACGCGAGGGAAATTGATCAGAGATTTGCCGAACTGCTTGCGGTCTTGTGCATATTGCATGGCAATGTCCAAAGCACTCTGCGCTACGCCGATGGCGCGGGCAGCCGTTTGGATGCGGGCAGATTCGAAGGTTTCCATTAACTGCTTGAAACCTTTGCCTTCTTCGCCGCCCAGCAGGTTTTCACCCTTCACTTCGAAGCCGTCAAATCCCAGCTCGTATTCCTTCATGCCACGATAACCCAACACCTCAATCTCACCACCAGTCATGCCGGGCGTGGGGAAGGGGTTCTCGTCGGTTCCAGGTGTCTTTTCAGCCAGGAACATGGACAGCCCACGGTGATCGGTACTGTCGGGATTAGTCCGCGCCAACAAGGTCATCACATGGGTGCGCGCCGCGTGCGTGATCCATGTTTTATTTCCTGTTATCTTATAGTTACCATCTTCACCCTTGACGGCCCGCGTGCGCAGGCTGCCCAAATCCGATCCGGTATTGGGTTCAGTGAAAACAGCGGTTGGCAGGATCTCGGCGCTGGCCAGTTTTGGCAGCCAGTTGGCCTTTTGTTCATCCGTACCGCCCGCGATGATCAGTTCTGCGGCGATTTCGGACCGTGTGCCCAGAGAACCCACACCGATGTACCCGCGCGAAAGCTCTTCCGAGACCACACACATTGAGGCTTTGGATAGGCCGAACCCGCCGAATTCTTCGGGGATGGTCAGACCGAACACGCCCATCTCGGCCAGTTCCTCGATAATCTCGATTGGGATCAGTTCGTCCTTCAGGTGCCATTCATGGGCATTTGGCTCAACCTTTTCAACGGCATAGCGGCGAAACTGGTCTCGGATCATCTCCAGTTCTTCGTCCAGACCAGACGCACCAAACATGGTGGCACCGGACTGGTCCTGCATCAACTCAACCAGACGCGTGCGCGCGGCCTGAGAGTTGGCTTGCGCCATCAGTGTCTGCACTTCGCTGCATTGGAATCCCGACAGAGCATCCCAGCCAAGGCCAAGATCCTGCAAACGTACAACCTCGCCCTGGTTCATCGGAATACCACCGGCGATCTGATGCAAGTATTCCCCAAAGGCGATCTGATGCAACAGCTGCTCCATCTCGCCGAATTTTCCCTCGGCCTGAAGCGCCTCGGCCCAGCGCTGCATCTGCTGCAGCGACTGGTGGTATGTGGCCAGCCAAGCCAGCCCATGGGCGGCTGTCTGATTGGCCTCGATCAGTGCGCCCGATATGCGCCCTTCGCTAGTCACCTGCGCGCGAACCGATTCGACCGCCTTATCGAACACCGCTTGAACGCCGGGCAGGGCGGCTGCGCTGAGTGTTAGAAGATCGGGCAAAACCGCTGGCTGCGTCATGTTCGTCACATCCTGTCCGTCATGGGCCATGAATCACGTCCTCTGCTGGGTTGTCTGGTCATATCATGCTGCACATGCAGCGCAACAAAAATACGCAAATCATCCATAAAAAGTTCAAAAATTGCTTAGTGACTTTTGCAGTGCAGAAATTTTTTGGGCTGGTATGAAGGGTCGATGGGACTGTTTTCACTTATGTCGCCGCAGGATTTCTGTCTGGCTTTGGTCGTTGCCTTCGTCGCGGGCTGGGTCAAAGGCATGGTCGGTTTTGCCATGCCAATGGTGCTTGTTTCTGGTCTTAGCATGATGCTGCCGCCTGAGCTGGCGCTGGCAGGTCTAATCTTGCCCACGCTGGTGACCAATGGGCTGCAGGCCTTGCGGGAAGGTTTACCTGCGGCGGCGGCGTCAGTTCGAAAGTTCAAGGTATTTCTGAGCGTTGGACTGGTCTGTCTATTGGCCAGCGCGCAGCTGATCAACATCTTGTCGCCCAAGGCATTTCTGCTGATCTTAGGCGCACCAGTTTCGTTCTTCGCTCTGATGCAACTACTGGGGCTGAAACTGACGCTGCAAGCGCCCTCAATGCGGGTTGAGGCTATGGTGGGTGCGGTGGCCGGTGCTGTCGGCGGCATCTCGGGCGTGTGGGGACCACCAACCGTGGCCTATCTGACAGCCTTGAATACACCGAAGAAGGATCAGATGCGGGTACAGGGCGTGATATACGGTCTGGGCGCCGTGGCGCTTATTGTGGCGCATCTGGGTTCGGGTATTCTAAGGACTGACACCGCGGTGTTCTCAGCGCTGCTGATTATCCCTGCCTTGGTGGGAATGCGTGGGGGTCAGTTTCTGCAGGATCGTATCGATCAGGCACAGTTCCGCAAACTCACTCTGCTTGTACTGCTGATTGCGGGGCTGAACCTGCTGCGCAGGGGTCTTTTGGGTTAATTGCGTCTTTCAGCAAATCGAAAGGCGAAATAGAGGCCCAACATTAGGAAAAAAAGACCTGAGATATCACCGATCAGATAGGCGATATACTCGGCCGTTGCGCTGCCGAAGGCCATGTTGGTGAGAACGGACACCAATACCGATGTGATGATTCCAACGCCCATCACGCACAGCCAGCATGGCTTCCGATCGACGCGCGGAAACAAATCCCAGCCCAACGCCTTGCAGACATAAAAAACCGCTGGAACTGTGGTGACCGCGATAGTGATCGCCAGCAATCTGCTGGGCAGAAGAACATCCCAACCGCCCACAAGGGCAAAGACGATGGCAACGCCGGGCAACAGTGCGAATATCGCCCTCCATCCCAACAACCAAGCCGACAGAACCCGCACGCCGTGCGGCAGGAACAATAAGCTGGCATAGCTGGGGTATGCGGGAAAAAACACGTTCTGAAGCGGCATCAGCACCTGGAATGTTAGGAACGATGCAGCGACATAGGCCAAAGAGGCATAGAATGTTTCAGAGGCCCATCTGCGCACGGGGTCAGCCGATTACAGATCTGGGGTGGCGATCACCTGGGCGCATGAACCAGATACCGTCCGCGATTGGCGCTGCCGCTTTGCGACAGATAACCCTTTTGAACCAGAGACTTCAGCGCGCGGAAAAATGTCGGGCGAGATACGCTTTTGACCAGCGTGTGTTCGATCAGACCAAAGGTGCGTACTTCGCGATCATCTTTCGACAGTTCTTCGGCGGCATAGTAGATGTCGCGCTCGACCGGTGAGAGTTCTTCCAGCCCAAGAGTGCGCTCCATGCTTTGCATCAATTTGCGCAGTTCGGTGAGTTTTGAGATTTCAGTCATTACTTGCCTATAGTTTCCGTGACGGACCGAGGCAGTTCGAAAGGCTGACCTTTTGAACACATCACGCCGACACCCATCCCCGTGTAGAAATAATCATTACCTTGTTGAACGGCCCGAGACATGATGTGAGTAAGCTAGCCCGGATCGCCCGATGTTCAAATTTAACAGAAGCCGCTGCCAAAGGACGCCGGGCTTCGAAGCGTCTTGGGTAAATTGCGATAGCGCATGTTGCACGTTATCGCAATGAACTTGTCTGTGTGCACAAGGTGCCGATGCGTAAGCTTTGGTGGGTCAGGGGCCATGATGGCCCCTGAATTCGATCAACCGATCGCGACAGCTTTGATGTCTTCGTCGATGAAGGGCAGGTACTGCTCGAAGTTTTCCGCGAACATGTGCACCAGCTTTTCCGCCTGTTTGTCGAAGGCTTCCTGATCGTCCCAGGTGCGGCGCGGATCCAGCAAGACCTCGGGCACACCAGGGACAGAGACCGGCACATCGAAGCCGAAATTGGCGTCCTTGCGGAATTCCGCATCGGTCAGTGATCCTTCCAGTGCAGCCGTCAGCAGCGCGCGGGTGGCCTTAATTGGCATGCGGCTGCCCACGCCGTAGGCACCTCCAGTCCAGCCGGTGTTGACCAACCAGCAGGTCGCGCCATGCTGAGCAATCTTATCGCGTAGAAGGTTGCCATAAGCCTCGGGGCGGCGTGGCATAAAGGGCGCGCCAAAGCAGGTCGAGAAGGTGGGCTGCGGTTCGGTCACGCCACGTTCGGTCCCGGCGACCTTCGAGGTAAAGCCGGAAAGGAAGTGATACATCGCCTGCGCAGGCGTCAACCGAGCGATCGGAGGCAAAACGCCGAACGCATCGCAGGTCAACATGATGATGTTCTTAGGATGCCCGCCCAATGCAGTTTTCGACGCGTTGGAGATGTATTCCAACGGGTAGGCGCAGCGCATATTCGCAGTCAGAGAGTCGTCGTTGAAATCCAGCTCTTTGGTCTCGGGATCAAAAACCATGTTCTCGATCACGGTGCCAAATTTCGAGGTGGTGGCGTAGATTTCTGGTTCGGCCTCGGCGTTCAGGTTGATGGTCTTGGCATAGCAACCACCTTCAAAGTTGAAGGTGCCTCGATCCGACCAACCGTGTTCGTCATCACCGATCAAGGTGCGCGACGGGTCGGCAGACAGGGTGGTCTTGCCGGTGCCGGACAGGCCGAAGAATACGGCGGTGTCGACCGGGTTGCCAACCGCGTGGTTAGCCGAGCAGTGCATCGGCATCACGCCTTTTTCGGGCAGCATATAGTTCAGCAGGGTGAAGACGGACTTCTTGTTCTCGCCGGCGTATTCGGTGCCGCCGATCAGGATCAGCTTGCGATCAAAGTTCAGTGCAATCACCGTTTCGCTGCGGCAGCCATGCTTTTTGGGGTCCGCCTGGAAGCTGGGACAGTTGATGATAGTAAAGTCAGCCGTGAAATCATCCAGATCCTCACGATCCGGGCGGCGCAGCAGGTGGCGGATGAACAGGTTGTGCCACGCCAGCTCGGTTACCATGCGCACATTGATCGAGTAGCTGGGATCAGCCCCGCCCACGAGGTCCTGAACGAAGTAGTCGCGGCCTTTCATATGGGTCAGCATATCTTCATAGAGCGCGTCAAAACCTTCAGGGCTCATGGCGGCGTTGTTTTCCCACCAGATGCTGTCGGCAACACTGTCTGTCTTGACGACATGCTTGTCCTTGGGCGAGCGGCCAGTGAATTTGCCGGTGGTGACCAGAAAGGCGCCGCCATTGCCAAGGGTGCCTTCGCCGCGCTTCAGCGCTTCTTCGATCAGCGCCGGTTCCATGAAGTTGTAATAGACATTGCCCAGACCCTCGATGCCCTGATCTTCGAGGCGGAATTGCGGGTTAACCCGTCCAGATGTCATGTGTGTCTTCTCCTGTGGCGGCGCGAGGGCCTTGGGCCGGGTGCACCATTGGGGCGGATACCGGAAAGAGCCGGCGGTCAAGCGCCTCTTATCACGGTATTTTGGGACATGAACAGGAGGGTTGGGGGTAGTTAGCGCAACCAAGTTGAGGTTTAGCGCCATCACGATTTGTCTGCCGTAAATCAAGGCAGCTATTTGGGCGCAGCAAGGCAAATTTGCCGCATACCTGCCGCAAGAATGGCACGATTCGAGGTTACGAGTTGATTCGGTGGCTCAAAACCGCCAACAATGCCTTACAAAAAAGCGTATTATTGCGCGAGTGAGCAGGAATAGGGGTGAACCCGATGTCAAAGATTGCACTGGTGGACGACGACAGAAATATCCTGACGTCTGTGTCCATGACACTCGAAGCCGAAGGGTTTGAGGTCGAAACATACAACGATGGTCAGGCTGCGCTGGACGCTTTCAACAAAAAGCTGCCAGACATGGCCGTACTGGATATCAAGATGCCGCGGATGGACGGCATGGATCTGCTGCAAAGGCTGCGGCAGAAAACCCAGATGCCCGTGATTTTTCTGACCTCCAAAGATGACGAGATTGACGAGGTTCTGGGTCTGCGCATGGGTGCAGATGACTACGTCAAAAAACCATTCTCTCAGCGGCTGCTGGTCGAACGGATTCGCGCCTTGTTGCGCCGTCAGGAAGCGGTCGATGGTGATGTGACCAACGCGGCCTCGGGCGATACAAAAGTGATGGAGCGGGGCGAGCTGCGGATGGACCCGCTGCGCCACGCAGTCAGCTGGAAAGGCAATGATGTCTCGCTGACAGTTACCGAGTTTCTGCTGCTGCAGGCCTTGGCGCAACGTCCGGGCTTTGTCAAAAGCCGCGATCAGCTGATGGATGTGGCTTATGATGATCAGGTCTACGTGGATGACCGGACCATTGACAGCCATATCAAGCGTCTGCGTAAGAAGATGCGCGCCGCCGATCCCGAGTTTTCGGCGATAGAAACGCTGTACGGTATCGGGTATCGTTACAACGAAGAATAGGCGCGGCCGTTTTATCAAGCCGAAGGGGTCTCGTGCGCGATACTGAACAAGCCAACCAAGTGCACGACGCAGACGTCGTTCTTGGGGATGACTGGGTCATCCCCCAAGACCCTGATGCTGCCGAGCTACAGGCCAAGCGTTCGCGACGAAACCTGTTTTCGATGCGCTATTCGCCCCTGGCGCGCAGGATTATCACCTTCAACCTCATTGCCCTTGTCATTTTGGTTGCAGGGCTGCTGTATCTGGACGACACGCGAAAAGAACGGGTTCAACAGACCGCGCAGAACCTGGTCGGTGATGCGCAACTTGTCAGCAACGTTTTTGAAACCCAGCTGCGTCAACCCTCTGCCAATGGTGCAGGCACATTGGATGTCCGTGATACGCTAGCGGGTCTCAGCTTGCCCGAAGGCGGCGAGGTTTTTGTTTATGACGGCACGGGCACTCTGATCGGTTGGACACGCGGGGCGTCCATGGCCGACAAATTGCCCAGCCTTTTGCATCAGGACGCCGACAGCGCCACTGGAAGCACTTTGATCAGCGACGCATTGAATGCGGTTTGGAATGGTGTGTCTGCGGTCTTTAGCGGTTCTTCCGAAAGCGAGGCTCCGACGCTGGCGCAACGGGTGCAGGAAATGATCCCGCAGGCGCTGAACGGCGGATTGCAAGTACAGGCCGTGCACGACGATAAAGGCAAGACGGTGATTGTCGCCGTGGCCCCGATCCTATTGGACGATACGCCTGTGGGTGCCGTTGCTATGGCGGGCCCGGCGGGCGAGATCGATGCGCTGGCCCGCAAGGAGCAAGAGCGGATCCTGCAGATGTTTGTGGTGGCACTGCTGGTCTCGATCGGTCTGAGCCTCGTTTTGGCCTCAACGATTGCCAATCCTCTTGCTGATCTGGCCGCCGCTGCCGAGATGGGCAAGGACCGCGGAGCCGGAGTGAACCCCGGACGTATCCGCATCCCGGATCTCAGTGCGCGCCCGGATGAAATCGGCCGTCTGAGCCAGGCTTTGCGCGGGATGGTCACGGCGCTTTATAACCGCATTGACGCGAACGAACAATTTGCGGCCGATGTCGCGCATGAGATCAAGAACCCGTTGGCCAGCCTGCAATCCGCCGTGGGCACCATGCGCATGGTAAAACGCGATGATCAGCGCGAAAAGCTATTGGGCGTGATTGAGCATGATGTGCGGCGATTGGATCGACTGGTCAGCGATATCTCGAACGCATCGCGGCTGGACGCGGAACTGGTGAAAGAAGAAGAGCAGCCCTTTGACCTGCTCAATCTGCTTGGCAATATCAGTCAGTTTCTGGGTGAAGATGCCCGTTCGAAAGGCATCGAATATATCACTGACCTTCCCTCGGACCCCATCGTGGTCAACGGGCTCGAGGCGCGTCTGGCGCAGGTCTTTGTCAACCTGATCACCAATGCGATTTCGTTCTGTGAGGACAAAGACGCCATCCGGGTCTGGGTCCGCCGTCGTGACAACCGCGTGCTCGTGGTGGTTGAAGACACCGGTCCCGGCATTCCTGATCAGGCGCTGACCAAGATCTTCAAGCGTTTCTACTCCGAACGCCCCGAAGAGCATTTCGGCAACAATTCGGGCCTTGGATTGGCGATTTCGAAACAAATCGTCGAGGCGCATGGTGGTGTGATCTGGGCAGAAAACATCCGTCCGACCGAAGCCGATATCACCTCGGACCCGCTAGGTGCGCGGTTTGTTGTCGGGCTTCCCGTCTAGGTTATGAGCACCACCCCACTTTCTGAGATAGCGGGTCAAGGGTCGGCCTGCATTCATGGGACCTGTGTTGTGGTTCAGGAAAAAGGCTTATTGATCATTGGCGCCTCGGGTACGGGCAAATCTTCTTTGGCGCTACAGATGATGGCGCTTGGGGCGCAGCTTGTCGCGGATGACCGGGTCGAATTGACTGGACAGGCCGATCACGTGATGGCAGCTGGACTTCCGCAGATCCGCGGCCTGATTGAAGCGCGCGGCATCGGGTTACTGCGAGCTGAAGCCGCGAGGCCGGTCCGATTGGCATTTGTTGTGGATATGGACCAACCCGAGCCCGCGCGATTACCTGAACCCGCTGAAATTCTTGTGTTGAAGCAAACTGTTCCCTTGCTTCGGGGGGCTGGCGTGCCCAATTTGGCTGCAGGACTTATTCAACTTGTGAAAATGGGGCGCGTAGCCCCGGAATGGCCGAATACATGACAGCACAACAGCGCGTCGTTCTGATAACAGGTCCTTCCGGTGCAGGGCGATCGACCGCAATTCATGTGCTTGAAGATCTGGGGTTCGAGGCGATTGACAACCTGCCGATGGGGTTGCTGGCTCGCCTCGTCGACAATTCGGAGCCTGCGCGCCCAATGGCTTTGGGTATCGACGCGCGCAACCGCGATTTTTCAACCACCGGGTTTATCGAACTTGCCGCCAAACTGGGCCGGATGGAGAATGTCGACCTGACGATCCTCTATCTGGATTGCCGGGACGAGGTGCTGCTGCGTCGCTTCTCGGAGACCCGCCGCCGTCACCCGGTTGCGACTGATGCCAGCCCGGAAACCGGCATTTGTCAGGAAAAGGAACTGTTAGCCCCAATTCGCGAGTTTGCCGACACGCTGATCGACACCAGCGCGTTGAATGTGCATCAGCTGCGGGAAGAGGTCGAACGCTGGTTCGCCCCAAAGGGCGGGCGGCATCTGGCGGTGTCGATCGAATCCTTCTCGTACAAGCGGGGCTTGCCGCGCGGTTTGGACATGGTGTTCGATTGCCGGTTTCTGGCCAATCCATACTGGCGGCCTGAACTGCGGGATGCGGATGGTCGAAACTCGGATGTGGCGGCCTATGTTCAATCAGATGCAAACTATGGCGTCTTCTTTGACCGGGTGGTCGACCTGCTGATCGAACTGCTTCCGGCCTTCCGTGAGGAAGGCAAAGCGCACCTTTCAGTTGCATTTGGGTGCACCGGAGGGCAGCACCGCTCGGTCGCGGTGGCTGAAGCAGTTGCAAAGGCCCTTGCAGAAGGGGGGCAGCAGGTGGCAATTAGGCATCGCGAAATGGAACGACGCGCGTTGAATGTGAGGCCGGAGTGATCGGGATCGTTATTGTTGCACATGGTGGGTTGGCTCAGGAGTATCTTGCGGCCACGCAGCATGTGGTTGGAAAGCAACCCGGACTGGTGGCCATCCCGATAGAAGCCGACCATGATCGCGAAGCGAAACAAGTTGAAATCTGCCGCGCGGCGGACGAGGTCGATATGGGCGATGGCGTCGTTGTGGTGACCGATCTGTTCGGCGGCAGCCCCTCGAATCTGAGCCTGCGTGCATGTGCGCCACAAGACCGGCGAATCCTTTACGGGGCCAACCTTCCCATGCTGATCAAACTGGCCAAAAGTCGCCACTTGCCACTGGCCGAGGCCGTGCGTTTGGCTTTGGAAGCTGGACGAAAGTACATCAATGCGCAAAATGTGACATTGGATTGACACCGGATAGATTCATATGACGACCAAGAGTTTGAAAATTATCAATGAAAAGGGCCTTCACGCCCGCGCTTCTGCCAAGCTGGTCGAGGTGGTCGAGGGCTTTGATGCGCGCGCCGAGGTGTCACGAGACGGGCTTTCTGCCTCGGGCGACAGTATCATGGGCCTTTTGATGTTGGCAGCGTCGCGCGGAAGCACTATTGACGTCGAGACGTCCGGCCCGGATGCTGAGGCGTTGGCAGAGGCTTTGGAAACATTGGTGAACGATAAGTTCGGCGAAGGGTTCTGACAGCCACGACACCAAGGACGGAAAGACAAGGCAATTGGCGGAAACCACGCACGATACCAAGACAGGTCCTGTAGTGGATCACGACACCGATCAGGGTGAAATCTACGACCGCAGAACCCTGACCTACGCCAACTCGTTTGACGATGCCTGGACGTCTACGGCCATTCGCGCCATCGAATGGTGCACAGGCAAGCTGACCATCTTGCGCATGGTCAACAAGTTCGAGAAGCAGAACGAACGCTATCGAGGTCAGAAGTTCTGGGGCGGTGCGCTCAAGACCATGGGTATCGAGCTGACAACCCCAGCCGAACAGATCGCCCGCATCCCAAAAGAAGGCCCCGTAGTGGTCGTCGCGAACCATCCGCACGGCATGGTTGATGGCATGATCTTCGCTGAACTCATCGGCCGGGTCCGCAGTGACTATCGCATCCTGACCCGCTCAGTCCTGACCGGGTTGGATGAAGCTGCGACCTCATTCATGATCCCGGTGCCGTTCCCGCATGATCCTGAAGCGCAGGCCAAGATGCTCGAGATGCGCAGCAAGACGATGAAACATCTGGCAGATGGGGGCGTTGTCGCGTTATTCCCGTCAGGTGTTGTGATGTCTTCGGATGATTGGTTCGGACCAGCCATCGAGCGGGAGTGGAATGTCTTCACCGCGAAGATGATCCGTAGGTCGGGTGCCAAGGTCGTGCCGATCTTCTTCCCCGGCAGCAACTCGCGCTGGTATCAAATTGCCAACCGGATATCGCCCATCCTGCGCCAGGGCCTACTGCTGCACGAAATCGTCCGATCCTGCAACAGGCCCCAGTCGCCGGTGATCGGTGACCCGATTTCGGATAAAGACATGGACCTGCTGGAACGCGACCCCCGCGGTTTCATGGCATGGCTCCGTGATCACACCATGGCGCTGGGCAAGACGCTCAAATCCTGATCCGCCCCTTCATCTGGCCATAAATATCTCGGGAGTGAATTGAGCCAAAGGCTCAAGAGAGGGCTGGCCCTCTCAAATCCTATCGTGTCGGTACCGGAACCTCGCCTCGATAATCATAAAACCCACGTTCCGTCTTGCGCCCCAGCCATCCGGCTTCGACATATTTCGTCAACAGCGGGCAGGGACGATACTTGGTGTCTGCCAGCCCGTCATGCAGCACGTTCATGATCGCCAGACAGGTATCCAAGCCGATGAAGTCCGCCAGTTCCAATGGGCCCATAGGGTGGTTTGCGCCCAGTTTCATCGATTGGTCAATGGACTGCACATTCCCGACACCTTCATACAATGTGTAAACCGCCTCATTGATCATGGGCATCAGAATGCGATTCACGATAAAGGCCGGAAAATCTTCGGCGCTGGCTGAGGTTTTGCCAAGCCGGTCCACTACGGCTTTACAGGAGTTAAAGGTTGCTTCATCGGTGGCGATGCCCCGGATCAACTCGACGAGCTGCATCACAGGGACCGGGTTCATGAAGTGGAATCCCATGAAACGTTCGGGCCGGTCGGTGCGGCTGGCCAGCCGGGTAATTGAGATCGACGAAGTGTTCGATGTCAGGATCGTATGTGGCTGTAGGTGCGGCAACAGGTCTTCAAAGATTGCCTGTTTAACCGTTTCCCGCTCGGTCGCGGCTTCGATTACAAGATCGGTCTGCCCCAAATCCGGCAGATTCAGCGTCGTTGTGATCCGACCCAACGCGGATTTCACTGCATCATCCGAGATTTTGCCGCGCGACGCTTGACGCGCCAGGTTGGTTTCAATGGTTGCCATCGCGCTGTTTAGCGCGTCCTGGCTGACATCGTTCAGTAGAACATCATACTCTGCCAACGCCATAACATGAGCAATCCCGTTACCCATCTGTCCAGCGCCGATCACTCCGACTGATTTTACGTCCATTTGTTCGATGCCCTTGTTCGCAGAATATGGCGACATTATCGGCAGTTCCCTATGGGCGGCAAGGGGACGGGGACAGTCAATTTCGCTTCAAATGCGCGCATTAGGATTTTCTCAAGACTTGCGGCGGCAAAATGGCGGTTGGGTGAATATTTGGGTGAGTGTGATGAGCTATCAATCGATCAATGCGGTCCATTCCGCGGAAACGACGTGCGAATATGAAAATTCGAAACTACGTTTCAGGGGCCCTCAAAGGGCGTTGAACAACCCCTATGTGGCATGTTTGGGGGGCGAAGAGACTTTTGGCCGTTTCGTGGAAACCCCCTTTCCCAATGAGTTGGAACGTCGTCTGGATCGTCGATGCCTCAACCTTGGCAGCCTGTTCTGCGGTGTCGAAGCGTTGACGCAGGACAAAGGGCTACTGGAGATCGCAAACCGATCTGATATATGCGTCCTGCAGTTACCCGGCATGCTGGGGCTATCGAACCGATTCTACCGGGTGCACCCACGACGCAATGACCGTTTCGTTGCGCCAAATGCCGATCTGGTTGCGCTGTATCCCGAAGAAGATTTTACGGATGTCCATTTTGTACAGCACTTGCTGAACCGCCTGTCGGCACGCTCGGATGCCCGAATTGAACTTGTGGAACAAGAGTTGCGCAATGTCTGGATCGAAAAGCTCGGCAAGTTTCTTGCAGAAGTAGGCCCGCCCGTCCTGCTTTTGCATCTGCAAGTGGAGAGGAGCGATTTGGATTCGACACCGGGTGACGGCTTTGCAATCAACCCCGAGATGATTGAGCCTTTGAGACCCCATTGTACGGATATTTTGTCCTTGCAGGTTCAGGTGTCCGGCGTATCCGATGAGCTTGAAGACATGTTGTTTGGCACACTGCAACAACCGATTGCCGAGCATATGATCGGCCCAGCCACACATCGCAATATCGCTGGCTCACTTGCCCAAGTGATCAACGACCTGAGCGTATAAACAGCAAAGGCCCGCCAGTGGCGGACCTTCTAAGATTTTTCGTCGAAAAATCTTTGTCGGAAATCAGCCGAGTTTTTCGGTGAGTTCCGGCACGGCCTGGAACAGGTCTGCGACCAGACCGAAGTCTGCGACCTGGAAGATCGGCGCTTCTTCGTCCTTGTTGATCGCAACGATGACCTTGGAGTCCTTCATGCCCGCCAGGTGCTGGATCGCACCCGAGATGCCGACTGCAACATACAGGTCAGGGGCAACAACTTTACCGGTCTGACCCACCTGCCAGTCGTTCGGGGCGTAGCCCGAGTCAACTGCGGCGCGTGAGGCACCAACGGCGGCTCCCAGCTTATCGGCCAGGCCTTCGATCAGTTTGAAGTCGTCTTCCGAGCCCACACCACGGCCACCCGAAACAACAACACCAGCCGAAGTCAGTTCAGGACGGTCGCTTTCAGCAACCTTGTCCTCGACCCACGACGACAGGCCGGGGTTTTCGCCGACCGAGATGGTCTCGACCGCCGCCGAACCACCTTCGCCCGCCGCATCGAAGCTGGCGGTCCGGATGGTCACGACTTTCTTGGCGTCGTTCGATTTCACGGTCTGGATCGCGTTACCCGCATAGATCGGACGCTCGAAAGTGGTGGCATCGACCACGCCGGACGCGTCCGAGATCACCATCACGTCCAGCAGGGCTGCAACGCGCGGCATCACGTTCTTGGCGTCGGTGGTGGCAGGGGCAACGATATGCTCGTACCCATCGGCCAGACCCACGATCAGGGCTGCGGTCGATTCCGCCAGGCGATGACCCAGCGAGGCGTCTTCAGCGACCAGAACCTTGGATACGCCATCGATCTTGGCAGCGGCCTCACCAGCAGCAGCGGCAGAACCACCTGCGGCCAGAACGGTGATTTCACCCAGCGATTTGACAGCGGCAACGGTCTTGGCTGTGGCGTCAACCGACAGCTCACCATTGTTAACCTCTGCGAGAAGAAGAACAGCCATTACACAGCCCCCGCTTCTTTGAGTTTCTCGACCAGCTCATCAACCGAGCCCACGATGATACCTGCGGCGCGTGCCGGCGGCTCTTCGGTCTTGACGATTTCCAGACGCGGAGTGACGTCGACGCCATAATCGGCGGCGGTTTTTTCATCCAGCGGCTTTTTCTTCGCCTTCATGATGTTCGGCAGCGACGCATAGCGCGGCTCGTTCAGGCGCAGGTCGACGGTCACGATGGTTGGCATTTTGACGGAGATGGTCTGCAGACCGCCGTCAACCTCACGGGTGATCTTGGCGGTGTCGCCTTCGATGTCTAGCTCGGACGCGAAGGTGCCTTGCGACCAACCCAGAAGGGCCGACAGCATTTGGCCGGTGGCATTCATGTCGTTGTCGATCGCCTGCTTGCCCGCCAGAACGATGCCCGGCTGCTCTTCTTCGACCACTTTGGCGAGGATCTTGGCAACGGCAAGCGGTTCGATGTCCTGATGCACGTCATCCGCCGCGACAACCAGAATGGCGCGGTCGGCGCCCATGGCCAGTGCGGTCCGCAGGGTTTCCTGCGACTGTTTCACACCGATCGAAACGGCAACAACCTCATCGGCCTTGCCCGCCTCTTTCAGGCGGATCGCCTCTTCCACGGCAATTTCGTCGAACGGGTTCATCGACATTTTTACATTGGCGAGATCAACGCCGCTGCCATCCGCTTTCACACGAACTTTCACGTTGTAGTCAATCACGCGCTTGACAGGCACGAGTACCTTCATTTTTGCGTATGCTCCTTACAAAAACGGCAAGCCGCGCAGCGACTCCACCAATGCTCTCGCTGGCTTAGATAGCGGGTCGTGATGTTCTGCGACAGAGCAAAATCGTCACGTCATGGTTTCGAGACGTCGCGTTTTGTCATTTTTTGGACCAAAAACGAAATTTAGTTTCCCGACGGCAGGCGCGATCACCGGTTTGCACCGGGAATCCAGAGCACATCATCGTGCCCGCCGTTGTTGGCACAGCGCGCCGCGACAAAGAACCAATCGCTCAGGCGGTTGAGGTATTTGACAGCCACCTCATTGACCGGCTCCATGTTTGTCAGCTCAACCGCCAACCGCTCGGCCCTGCGCGAAACTGTTCTGCACACATGCAGATGCGCGGCCAAACGTGAGCCACCGGGCAGGATGAAACTGCGCAAGGGCTGGAGCGCTTCGTTCATCGCGTCGATCTCGGCTTCAAGCCGGTCGATCTGAGCGGAAACGATACGCAGGGGCGGATAGTCGGCCTCGGCATCCTTATCCATGTCGGGGCGGCAGAAATCGGCACCCAGATCAAACAGGTCATTCTGGATACGGGACAAGGCGGCTTCGACTTCTCCGTCTGCTTCGGTCCGTGCCACGCCGACAAAGGAATTAAGCTCATCCACAGTGCCATAGGCCGCGACACGCCCGGAATATTTGGCGACGCGCTCGCCATTGCCCAGAGCGGTTTTCCCATCATCGCCGGTGCGCGTGTAAATCTTGTTGAGAACGACCATGCCTTACCCTCCCTGCCCACGCAGATAGACGTAAAGTACGATCAGCAGCACCGCAATGAACTGAAACAGGATACGCAGGCGCATCAGCTTGTTGCTTTTCAGCGCGGCCTCTTTGCCGGGTTTTCCAAAATTGGCAATGCCCATCACCAGCACGACGACGACCGCCGCCATGGCCAGAAGCAGTATGACCATCGTCAGGTCCATAGCTCACCGTCCGTGTTTGTTCAGTTGTTGAGCCGTCATCTAGCGTTGATAGCGGCAAAAGCGAACAGGTAATTTCGCCTCATATGTCCGAGAGGATGCGATCAATGGCCCGGGTGGGCAGAATACGGCGCAGATATCCGGCGATATAGGTGGGCGTCGTCACATAGTATCGCGGACGTGGGCGCTTGGATTCAACCGCATGCGCCAATTTGGCGGTAACAGCCGAGGCAGGCAGTTCGAACTTGTCAGGTCCGGAGGATTCGTAGAGGCGTTTCAGCAGCGTTTCCTCGTATCTCTGTCGCAGGGCTGAGCTTTTCCAGTCAATAAAGCGTTCGAAGACAGGGATCGCGTTCACACGGATCTTCGAGGTGACCGGGCCTGGTTCGATCAGGATGACCTTGATGTCGGTGTCTCGCAGCTCTAGGCGCAAGGTATCGGTCAGGCCTTCGATGGCGTATTTGGTGGCGACGTATGCCCCGCGCCAGGGGAACGCGACCAGTCCCAACACTGATGAGTTCTGCACGATGCGCCCATGGCCCTGAGCCCGCATCACGGGAATCACTTGTCGGGTTAGTTCGTGCCAGCCAAATACGTTGGTCTCAAAAATTAGGCGAAGCCCTTCGATTGGGACATCTTCAACCGCGCCGGGAAGGCCGTGAGCGCCATTGTTGAACAACGCATCCAGCGTGCCACCGGTCGCGTCCAAAACCTGCTGCAGGCCTGAGGTAATGCTATCGGAATCGGTATAGTCGATCAGCGGGCTGTCGAAACCCTGTGCCCGTAGCCGATCACAGTCACGCTGTTGACGGCATGAGGCAAAAACGCGCCAACCGCGCGCGCGCATCCCGTGCGCCGCGTCCAGACCGATCCCGGATGAGCAGCCTGTGATCAGAATCGATTTCTGCATATTGCCCCCGCCTGTGCATTTCGCCCATAGCTATGGCGAGCTTTAGGTCAGGACAATGACACAGTTGCGTCAGTTTGTTGGTTTCCGAACCAGTGAGGCAGAAATCCAACCCACCCGCTGATCAGGGTATAACCGCAAACGCAGCCAGCCGGTGCCGGAATCACTGAGAACCTCAACGCGCTGGCCAAGTTTGGCTTTGGCGATGATGGGGTAAATCGTTCCGGGCCCATCGCGCATATTGACCCGCGTGCCCGAGATTTCGCGGATATCTTTCTCTGGCTCGATGACTTGATTCACAGGTGTGATGTCATCCTGCACCTCGGCCTCGACCTGCAACAGTCCGGCGGCTCCGTCTTCAAGCGAAGCCAGAGTAAAGCTGACGCCGTTCTCGTCAAATGCAGAGAACTGAGACAGCGGATCGTTGGTGACTTGTGACAGGACGACCGCGGCATCCTCCTCTACTTGTGGCTCGGGCTGAGCGCGCGCCTGTACAATGCGCGCGGCAACGTTGGTCACAAGGTCTTCAGCCCGAGGTGCGTGGTCGTCTTCAGCCCGAGGTGCGTGGTCGGATGCAGGCTCGTGTTCTGGCACAGAGGCGACGCGAACCGGTTGCTCGGTGCGGGTGCCGCGCGGTTCGAAATCCGGGCCCCCGCTCATCACATAGAAGCTCCAGCCGAGCATGGCGAAAGTGATAACAATAACACGCTTCATGGCGCACCCCCTGGCAATCGTAACATCAATAAAAGGCAGCAGTCTTAATGTTCGAAAGCCTACCATAGATTCAGCTTCGAGTCGAAAAGCGGGGGAAATCCGATACTTGCCTCCCCCTGTTGCAAAAAGCCCGACTTGTCCCCAGCAAAATATGCGCCGATTGCTTTACCCGCGCGCGCTTGCGTCGTATCACATCATGTATGAACGATACGATCGACGACCCCAAAATGGAGACCCCTGACAATGGGGGCGAGGTAGCCGAGCCGCTGCGCCGCGCAATTGGCGAGCGCTACCTGACCTACGCGCTTTCCACCATCATGCACCGCGCTTTGCCAGATGCGCGCGATGGATTGAAGCCGGTTCACCGGCGAATCCTCTACGCGATGCGCGAGTTGCGACTCAGTGCGACGGGCGGTTTCCGTAAGTCAGCGAAAATCTCTGGCGACGTGATGGGTAACTATCACCCTCATGGCGACGCGGCGATTTACGACGCAATGGCGCGCTTGGCACAGGACTTCAACGTCCGATATCCACTGGTCGACGGGCAGGGGAATTTTGGCAATATCGACGGCGATAATCCGGCGGCCTCTCGATACACCGAGGCGCGGATGACCATCGTTGCCGAAGCCCTGTTGGAAGGGTTGAACGAAGACGCTGTCGATTTCCGCGACAACTATGACGGCACACTGACCGAACCGGTCGTGTTGCCCGCACAGTTCCCGAATCTACTGGCCAATGGCGCAAGCGGCATCGCGGTGGGCATGGCGACTAATATCCCGCCGCATAATATTTCCGAGCTGTGCGACGCTTGTCTGCATCTGATCAAGACGCCGGATGCGCGTGACGATACGCTATTGAATTATGTTCCCGGCCCGGATTTTCCGACCGGCGGCGTCATTGTCGAGCCGCCCGAAAATATCGCGCAGGCCTACCGCACCGGGCGTGGATCCTTCCGGCTGCGCTGTAAATACGAGGTTGAAGATCTGGGGCGTGGCCAGTGGCAGATCATCGTCACCGAGATTCCCTATCAGGTTCAGAAATCCAAGCTGATCGAAAAGATCGCGGAACTGATCCAGACCAAGAAGATCCCGATCCTTGCCGATGTCCGCGACGAATCCGCTGATGACATCCGCCTGATCCTTGAACCACGCTCTAAGAATGTGGACCCCGAGGTGCTGATGGGCATGCTCTATCGCAACTCGGACCTTGAGGTGCGCTTCAGCCTCAACATGAACGTGCTGATCGACGGGGTGACGCCTAAGGTCTGTTCGATGAAGGAAGTGCTGCGCGCGTTCCTTGATCACCGGCAAGAGGTGCTGATCAGGCGGTCGCGTCACCGCATGGCCAAGATCGACCACCGCCTTGAGGTATTGGAGGGCTTTATCGTCGCCTTCCTGAACCTCGACCGGGTGATCGATATCATCCGCTACGACGACGACCCCAAGGCCGCTCTGATGCGCGAAGATTGGGGCATCGATCACGTCCGCGCAACCGATGAGTCCGATTACGTCTCGCCGAAGCCGGGTGAGGGCGAACTGTCCGAGGTGCAGGTCGATGCGATCCTCAACATGCGCCTGCGCAGCTTGCGCCGTCTGGAAGAGATGGAACTGGTACGCGAACGTGACGAACTGATGCTGGAACGCGCCAATCTCGAAGACCTGCTGGCTGATCCCGCCCTGCAATGGGCCAAGATCGCTGAGCAACTCAAAGAGACCAAGAAGACCTTCGGCAAAGACTATGAAGGCGGCGCGCGCCGGACACAATTTGCCGAGGCAGGTCAGGTCGAGGAAGTGCCGCTTGAGGCGATGATCGACAAGGAACCGATCACGGTCGTCTGCTCTCAGATGGGCTGGATCAGGGCAATGACCGGCCATATCGATCTGAAGCGCGAGTTGAAGTTCAAAGATGGTGACGGCCCACGTTTCATTTTCCACGCGGAAACTACGGACCGCCTGCTGGTCTTTGCGTCAAATGGCCGATTCTATACCGTCAGCGCCGCTAACCTGCCCGGCGGGCGTGGCATGGGCGAACCGCTACGTCTGATGGTCGACCTGCCGAACGAGGCGCAGATTATCGACATCCTGATCCACAAACCGGGGCGCAAGCTGCTTGTGGCCTCGGATGCGGGCAACGGCTTTATGGTGCCGGAAGATGACGTTCTGGCGCAGACCCGGAATGGCAAACAGGTGCTGAACGTCAAAGGAGACGAGACGGCGATGATCTGTAAGCCGGTTGAGGGCGATCATGTTGCTGTTGTCTCGCAGAACGGGAAATTCCTAGTCTTCCCGACAGAGGAGCTGCCCGAGATGACCCGTGGTAAGGGTGTCCGCTTGCAGAAGTACAACATGGCGCGTGGGCGGCAGGGCACACTGGAATTGGATGGTGGGTTATCCGATATCACCACCTTCAACTGGGAAGAGGGCCTGAAATGGTCCATGGGCGGCGACAAAACCCGGCACGAGGCAGATATGTCCCATTGGTTGGCCAAGCGTGCGGGTGTTGGGAAAAAAGCACCTTATGGCTTTCCGAGGGATTACAAGTTCTCGTGATATGCTGTCCGCTTGGTGAAAATCTGCCGATACGGCTTGGCACAACCCGTATCGGTGCGCTACATCCAAAGAAAACAGGCCTATCGAGACGAGAGACATGCTGCGCATTCTGACACTGATCACCGGGTTGGCCCTGATGGGCGCATGCACCCAAACGCAGGTTTATGAAGACCCCGAGTCGCTGGGTGAATTCAAGCTACGCGTGAATTATGCCTTTGCGGAAAAGGCCGTTCAGGGACCGGTTTCGCGGGATGCTACGCCGGATGAATGGACCAAAGCGATCCAGAATGCAGTGGACATCAGGCTTGGCCGGTATGAAGGTTCACAGGAATACGACATTGGCATCAGTCTCGAGGGCTACATGTTGGCACCTCCGGGAATTCCTGTGATTTACAACCCCAAAAGCACCGCCATCGTTCTGGTAAACGTCTATGACGTCGAAAAGAAAGAGTTCCTTGCTAAAGGCAAGCAGTTTCAGGTGCTCGAAGATACCACCGGTGAAAGCGCCCTTACTGGATCAGGAAATGCGCGCACCCGAGAAGAACAGATGAACGGTCTGGCCTTGAAGGTTGCCGACCGGGTTGAGGAGTGGCTGGCCGAAGAGCACAAGGATGATGGCTGGTTTGACAAGCGCCCCAGCTTGATCCAGCCGCTTGAAACCGAAGCTGTCACACAAAATCCGGCGTGATGGATGCATTTCCCTCAGGATGTGCTTGATTTTCCCCCCTGAACCAAATATCTCGCGCGCGCAGATGTAACCACGGGACCAAGGGTCCCCCAAATTGCAAAAAGGGCGCCTGAGGAATGGCAAAGGAAAAGTTTGAGCGTAATAAGCCGCACGTCAACATCGGCACGATTGGCCACGTTGACCACGGCAAGACCACGCTGACCGCAGCAATCACCAAGTATTTCGGTGACTTCAAAGCGTATGACCAGATTGACGGCGCGCCTGAAGAAAAAGCACGTGGCATCACCATCTCGACCGCCCACGTGGAGTACGAGACCGACAACCGCCACTATGCGCATGTCGACTGCCCCGGCCACGCCGACTACGTCAAGAACATGATCACCGGTGCCGCTCAGATGGACGGCGCGATCCTGGTTGTGAACGCCGCTGACGGCCCAATGCCGCAGACCCGCGAGCACATCCTGCTGGGCCGCCAGGTTGGCATCCCGAAGATGGTCGTGTTCATGAACAAAGTTGACCAGGTTGACGACGAAGAGCTGCTGGAACTGGTTGAGATGGAAGTTCGCGAACTGCTGTCCAGCTACGAATACCCCGGCGACGATATTCCGATCATCGCAGGTTCGGCTCTGGCCGCGATGGAAGGCAACAACCCGGAAATCGGCGAAGAGAAGATCAAGGAACTGATGGCGGCTGTTGATGACTACATCGACACCCCTGAGCGTGAAGTCGACAAGCCGTTCCTGATGCCGGTTGAAGACGTGTTCTCGATCTCGGGCCGTGGTACTGTTGTGACCGGTCGTGTTGAGCGTGGCGTGATCAATGTTGGCGACGAGATCGAAATCGTCGGCATCCGTGACACTCAGAAAACCACCTGTACCGGTGTTGAAATGTTCCGCAAGCTGCTGGATCGCGGTGAAGCGGGCGACAATATCGGCGCCCTGCTGCGCGGTATCGACCGTGACGGCGTTGAGCGTGGCCAGGTTCTGTGTAAGCCGGGTTCGGTTACACCGCACACCAAGTTCGAAGCCGAAGCCTACATCCTGACCAAGGAAGAAGGCGGTCGTCATACTCCGTTCTTCGCGAACTACCGTCCGCAGTTCTACTTCCGTACAACTGACGTGACCGGCACCGTGACCCTGGCGGCTGGCACCGAGATGGTTATGCCCGGCGACAACGTCGGCTTCACCGTTGAGCTGATCGCCCCGATCGCGATGGAAGACGGCCTGCGCTTTGCGATCCGCGAAGGCGGCCGCACCGTCGGCGCCGGCGTCGTCTCGAAAATCATCGAGTAATCACGGTAGTCGGGCTTTGGCCCGACAAATCGGTGAACTAAAGAAGGCCGCTCCACATGGGGCGGCCTTTTCTCATCCAATCTTCTCGGCGCATTGAGATTATTCGTCGAATGATCTCGGGCAAGCTGAGTTCATTGAACAAAACAGCTGTCGATCTCGCATTCTTAATCTACCGTCCACTCCAAACGAAGACTGAACTCCCAGCTCTCTATTGCAACAGCAAAGGTGACGCGCAAATCAAGCGCGTCCCGGCGATCAGGGGAGACTAAGATGTTTGGTTTTGAATTTCTAAACTATGGAACGCAAATCCTTCACAGCAAGGATTTGGACGATATGAGAGCCGCTGTTCTCGGTGACGACGAACAGGAAGTTGAGTGCAAAATCAGCGACTTTTGCCGAGAGCGCAAGCGATTTGATATCAAGCTTGCTGAAATGTCGGACAGCATGGCGAGAGGAGCGACCTCGGTCAAAACCAGCGCAGACGCGGCCTAACGGCGCAAAAGTCGTTTCACGCCGGTTTCTGGGTTCACATGCGCTTTGCCCATGGCTCACGCCCGACCATCCGGTCGGCCTCGGCGGTGATGTCGTTCATATGCTGCTCAAGGCTCAGACGAAGGGCCTCAATCTGCTCTTCGCTGGCCTTGCGTGGAACTGGATCGGTCCATTCGCGGCACAGAAACACGCCGTCGTTGCGCCAGGGGCGAGGCATCAGCAGACGATCCCAAGTTCCGGCTTCGCACCCGTGCCGCGCGGAATAGGTGATGCCGAAAACTCGTTTACCTGATGTGCGAGCCCAGACCAGCGGTACAGTCGAGGATACCCGCTCGGGTCCGCGAGGGCCGTCGGCGGCAATGCCGATCGAGATACCCTGTTTCATCTTACCCAGCACTTCCCGCGACAAGGCGACGTGGCGCTTGCGGCTGGACATTGCAATTGTATCCATCCCGAACAGCTTCTGCACTCGCCCCACCATGCTGCCCGCGCGCGCTGCCGAAGTGATCGAGCAGATGCGGCCCTTGTCCAGTGGGAAGAAATATGGCGATTGTGCCAGTCTCTGGTGCCACAGCACCACGATGACCGGTTCGCCCTGTTCTGCCAGTTGATCCAGTTCTTCGTAACCGATGCGCTGCCAGCGTGTGTTGCGATGCACCAATCGGATATAGCTTGCGATCCGTCGCGCGACCCAGTTCAGCACGGCTTCGCTGTCTGCGATTTTCTTGCGGATGCTCAAGGCTGCGGTCCTCCTGCTGGCCGAGCCTTGTCTTAAAGAACTGCGCGCCGGGCGCAACTTTTTTGTCAGCGGTAAAGTGTTCGGAAAACTCAAAAAGCCTCTTGAGTCCGCTGCGCCTCTGTCATATCTGATGGCCCAGCCTAGGGGTATAGCTCAGTTGGTAGAGCGACGGTCTCCAAAACCGTAGGTCGCGGGTTCGAACCCTGCTGCCCCTGCCATTTCCCACCGGACAAGCGAAATTCCTGCAACAGAGGCGCGGGCTTGGTGCATACGTGTGGCGCAATTCACTTGACGTGTGCGGCAATAAAGAAAAAGCTTGATCAAGGCTGAAGGAAAAGCCATCAGGACTGTCCAGCTAATGTGCTAAAGTCGTTCGGCTTTTGTGTCACAATATGCAAGCCTGACCGGGTAGGGGAACCCGGAGACGATCGGGGACAACGGGGATAATGACAGAGATCGACGCATTCCTTGAAGAACACGGGCTGTCGAAGTATGCGCCGGTATTCGCGTCGAACGAAGTTACATTGGCCGATCTCGCACACCTCTCCGAACATGATTTGATCGACCTTGGGCTGCCACTTGGACCAAGGCGCCGATTGATGGCCGCATTGGGGCAGGCGCGGGATGCCAATCCGACCCCGGTCCAAGGCAGCGGGAAGATTGTCGCCGAGCGGAGGCAACTGACAGTTATGTTTGTTGATCTGGTTGGCTCGACTGCCATGTCCGAGCGGCTTGACCCCGAAGACTTGGGGGAGCTGCTTCGGCGGTTCAAGGAAATTTGCTCGACCTCGGTTGCTCGCTTTGGTGGACATATCGCCGATTTCATGGGTGACGGGGCGATGATCTATTTCGGGTATCCTCACGCGGTGGAAGATGCGGCCTCGCGCGCCGTTCATGCGGGTCTGGATATTCTTGAAGGATTGAATCGCATGGAAGGCCAGGAGCGTCTGACTGCGCGGATCGGTGTTTCGACCGGTCTTGTCGTTGTGGGCGAGATCCATGGCGAAGGGTTGAAGGAACATGACGTGGTCATGGGGCGTACACCCAATCTGGCAGCACGTTTGCAGAGTTTGGCCGAGCCCAATACACTGATCATCAGCCCGTCCACTCGCAGATTGGTGGGCAATGCATTTGAACTGCAGGATCGCGGGTCTTTCGCACTGAAAGGGTTTTCGGAACCGATACAAGCCTGGAGCGTCACAGGGCAGGCGCGGATCGAGCGCAGATTTGACATAATGCCTGATGCCGGTTCTGGTCGGCTCATTGGGCGCCAGGCAGAGTTCCGCAAGCTGACCGACAAATGGAATGAGGCAAGTCAGGGCGCTGGACAATCGGTTCTTGTCACTGGCGAGGCAGGGATCGGCAAATCACGCCTGATTGAGGGGCTTAGCCAAGAAGTGCTGGATCAAGGCGCGCTTCGCCTGAACTTCCAGTGTTCGCCCTTTCATGCCAACTCGGCACTTTATCCGATCATTCAGCATCTGGAACGCGCCGCAGGATTTGCGCCGACAGACAACGATGAGGATAAACTGGGAAAACTCTCGTACCTCTTGCGCCATCACCCGCCAGAGCATGTGCGCCTGATCGCTGATTTGTTGAGCGTTGATGCTGATGCTACGCTGGGGCCTCTCGACCTGCCGCCGCAAGTGAAGCTTGAGAAGACGTTGGAGGCAGTGACAGAACAGCTTGCAACGCTAGCGCGAGAACGACCGGTGTTGCTGTTGTTCGAAGATGCGCATTGGGTTGATCCGACCACCTTGTCTCTTACAGATCGGGTGATCGAACATATTCGGGACCTACCGGTGCTGATCGTCGTAACAGCACGTACCGGTTTCGATCCGGGTTGGGGTCACCACAACAATACCCTGCGTATACCTCTCAAGCGTTTGACCAATCGGGATGTGGCTGAGATCGTAGCTGAGGTGGCGGGGGGGCACCCAGTACCACCCGAGGTTTGCGACCTTATTGCGGCCAAGACGGATGGCATTCCGCTTTATGTCCAGGAAGTGACCCGCGGTCTTTTGGAATCGGGGCAATTGCGCTTGAGCGACAAGGGGTATGTCGTGCGCGGCCCCCTGCCATCGCTTTCAGTACCCAGCACGTTGCAGGATTCGCTGATGGAGCGTCTGGACCGTTTGGGCAAGGCCAAAGAAGTGGCGCAAACCGGCGCCGTGTTCGGGCGGCAGTTCTCGATCGCGTTGCTGGCCTCTGTTTCGTTTCTGTCTCCGACGGTTCTGCAGGCCGGACTGGAACAGCTCTCATCGGCCGGGATCATTCTTCAAGCCCCGGATGCGGCAGAGGATGAGTTCATCTTCCGCCACGCATTGATTCGCGACATGGCTTATGACAGCTTGCTGCGCACGGAACGGCAGTCGCTGCATGACCGCGCGGCGGGTGCGTTGCTGGAGAACCAGCCGCAACTGGCCCAGACTCAGCCCGAGGTTCTGGCACAGCATTACACGTTGGCCCAACGCGCGGATGAGGCCGTGATGCACTGGCAAAGCGCGGGGCGTCGAGCGATCGAACGCTCGGCCCAGGCCGAGGCGTTGACCCATCTGTCGAAAGCTCTGGATCAGCTTGCCGATCTGCCAAAGAGCCGTGCACGGGATTTGCAAGAGATCGACATCCAGATTCTACGTGCCGGTGTCCTGCGCTCAACAAGCGGTATTTCAGGGGATGCGACGGGTGAGGCCTATGGGCGTCTGCGCGAACTATGTCACCGAGCTGACGAGACCGAGCGGCTGTTTCCTGTGCTCAACGGGCTATATGCATTCCATCTTGTGCGTGCTGAATATCAATTGGCGAAAGGCGTGGCTGCGCAGATCCTCGATCTGGCGGCGACAAGCGGCAAGACCGAACACCGCATGGTCGGTCATCGCGCCATGGGGGCGGTGCAATTGCATTTGGGCAACCTGTCAGATGCAAAGCGCCATCTTGAGCAAGCTTGGGCGCTTTATGATTTCGATCAGCACAGCCAGCTAGCCTATGTCTATGGAACGGATCATGCCGCGATTACATCAGCATTTCTGGGCACATGTTATTGCCTGATGGGTCGGCATCAAGATGCCCTGCAGGTGCAGAATACAGCGCTGGAATGGTCCAAGAACCTCAAGCACGCGCATAGTGTGGCGCAGATCTTGGTTTACATGTGCAAGGTTCACCTGCTGGCGCGCGACATCCCTGCATTGCAAAGGGATGTTAAGGCGCTGTCCGAAGTCGCCGAGGAGCATTCGCTACCCTTTATGGCGACCATTGCGCGGCTATGGGAAAGCTGGGCAAAGGCAACCACGACCTCTGAAGTCGAACATATCGAGGACCTGCGTCAGGCGTCGGAAGACTGGTGGTCGGTTGGGGCCGGAAATTACAAGACTTTCTTCCCTTCGCTGATTGCCGAGATTCAGACAAACGCCGGCCATCACGACGCTGCGCATCAGACTCTGACGCACGCCAGAAATGTTCTGAGCAAAACCGAAGAGAAATGGGCCGAGGCCGATCAACTGCGTATTGAGGCCGCCCTTGTAGCCAAGACCGGGGGCGATCCAGTACCGCTGCTGTTGCGCGCTATCGAAACAGCGCAAAGGCAAGGCGCGCGGCTTTACGAGCTTCGTGCAGCGGTCGCGTTGGCGGAGTGGCGGCAACACCGAGGCGAACCGGTTGGTGAGGCGTTGAATTCGGTCATGTCGCATTTCCATCAAGATGCCCAACTGCCGGACCTCAAAGACGCACGAGCGTTGATGGAAACGATTACTTGACCCGAAGGCCAACTTGCTGCCAGCTTGGGCGCGGGCAGAGTTGGGATGATACCTGAATTTCGACTTTTTAGCGCTGGGTCACCAGTCCGGCGCCCCGCTCTTGTGGTATGAGGAGACCTAATGCGTAAGATCAGCAAAACCCTTCTGGCCAAGGATGTCTTGGCGCAAAGCCGTACCGATCTGGCGCTGCAGCAGTACCATTCGATCACGCCCGATGAGATACGTGAATTTGAGAAGAAACTGATCGGAACGGTCACTCTGCCGACCGACGCGGATTACAACAATGACCGGCAGGTTTGGAATCCGGCTTTCCAGGACTACCCAGAGATCATCGTCTATTGCGAGACCATTCAGGATGTACGCGCCAGCCTTGCTTTCGCGCGCGAGCATGACCTATGGGTTGTTGCGCGGTCAGGGCGTCACAGCACGGCGGGGTATTCGGTCAATAACCAGATGGTGCTGGATACCAGCCGAATGCGTTACGTGACCGTCGATCCAAAGGTGCCGATGGCCTATGTCGGTCCGGGCACACCGTTCAAGATGCTGAATTCGGAGTTGAACTCCTATCACCTGCATGTGCCGGGCGGGGCCTGTCAGGATGTCTGCGTGGCGGGTTTCATGATGGGCGGCGGCTATGGCTTTACCTCGCGCAGGCTTGGGATGGCTTGCGACAGCGTTCTGGGTGTCACCGTGATGCTGTGGGACGGCAGTATCGTGATCGCGGACAAAGACACGAACTCCGACCTCTTCTGGGCCATACGAGGCGGGACCGGCAACAACTTTGGTGTGTTGCTGGAAATCCGCTACCAGCTGCACCAGCTGTATGAAGTCTGGGGTTGCCACATCACATGGCCGTTGGACAAAGCCGCCAAGGCACTGGAGTACCTGCAGGCCAACTACATGCGCACCTGCGAAGATGACCGTTTCGGGGCTTATATCTTTCTGGCCTATCAGGGAGATCGAAAAGTGCTGCTGGTGTCGGCGCTCTATGATGGCACGTCCGAAGAGGGGAACGCGTTTGTTCAGCCCCTGCTGAGCGATGAAATCGGCGGCGAGATGGGTGAGGACGACCAGAACTATGGCACCTATCAAGAAATCAACTCATGGCTGTATGACGACAAATATGACATCCCCGTCGTCCCCGATCAGGCGCGTGAAGATAAGCAGGCCGGATATATTGAACGCCAGCTCAACGAAGCCGAATGGCAGCGCGTCGTAGACTACCTCGACAGCACGCCCAACGCTTATGGCGCTGTGGCCATCGAACCCTATGGGGGGGCGATCAATCGGATGCCGTTGGGCAAACAAGGCAATGCCTTCATTCACCGTGATGTGTCGCTGAACTTCTACGTCGATGTGTTCTGGGTGTCGGAAGAAGAAAAAGAGATCGTGGTGCCGTGGCTCGACGGATTCATGAAACTGATGACCGAAGAGGGCTATTTCATTGATCGCGTCTATCAGAACTATCCACGGCGGACCCAGAAGAACTATCGCTGGCAATACTGGGGCGAGTATTTCAACTCTTTGCTGTTCGTGAAGCAGAAATTCGACCCGCATAATTTCTTCCATTATCAGCAGAGCATTTCACCGGTGCCGGATGACGCTCCGCCAGACATCATCCGAGATACGTCCAAGTCGATTTTCGACGACCCAACGATCACATACGAGAGCTATTCGAACCCCTGAAAGCAGGGGCTGCCAAGGCCAAACGGGGGAGGGCCCAGTATGGACACGATCCGAGAGATTTTCTTTCTGCCACCCATGGCGGTTGCTCGCCTGGGACCGGGCGAGACACCGCTGGAAAGCTATGAGTGGCAGCAGGACATGGATGCCCATGGCAACAACAAAACGGTCATCCGTTCGAACATAACCCTGCGCGAGATCGAAGATGGCAGTGTCACCGCCTATCTTCCCGATCCCGACACGATCCGCTTTCGCGACGAAGGCGGCGCGTTGCGCCCGGTTGCCCCGTTCTTTGAGCTGTGGGCGCGGATGCATGATGCCGAGACGGGCGAGGAATATGAGACACCGGTGACGCTCGATCTGCTCGACGATCAGGGCCTGTCGCTGCAAAACGTGCGCTATTCGGTCACCGTCGGGAACACCAAGGCCGAGCGCCGGACTGGCGACGCGGCTTGCGGGTTTCGTGCACGGGTCGAGATTGCGGGTCAGGATTTCACCCCGAAACCCCTGCTGGCCTTCAGCCCGTATACGTCCGAACAACAGCCGATGGTCTATGAGCATAACCCGATCCCGCTAGGTTCGATCCGTGTGATGCATCCTGTGCAGGGTCATGATGAACCAGTCGAAGGGGAGTTCATCGACCGCAGTATCCTGCGCCTGCGCTTTATGCCTCCGAAAGGTGAGGTTTATGGCCCGCCTGATGCTGCATACGGTCCGGCGACGCTGGCCGTACCGGGCTATCAGAACGACCCGCCGAAATCGGAATATGGTCGCATCCACGAAATCGTGCCCGAACAGAACCGCATCCTGAACCCCGACACCCCTTGGTCGAAATGGATCATGATGTCCGGCACCTCGGACGACCCTGAGCCGCACGATAGTTACGACGGTGCCCGTGTGGGCAATGACCAATCCTGGGGAGTGGCCGATGACACCAGCGATGGCGTGATCGAGGCGACGCTGGCAGTACGTGGCGAACGCCTGACCGCGCGCGCCACGATCATGACCGGACCACCCGATTTTGCACCTGATGCGCGGCCGTTCTACAGCCTTGAGGATGATCTGGCCGATCGTGATCTGTCGCTAATCTCGGTAACTGAAGAAAACTACATCCAGGCCAAAGACGAGGTGGTCGATATCTTCCGCCGCGCCTTCGAGACCAACAGCCTGATCAACCTCGACGATATCCGCGCGCAAGGTTTGAAGGACAATGCCAAATTACAGGCGAAAACCGGGATTTCCCCGACGCCGGGCCTGCCGTCAACCGATGCGAAATCCATGACGGAGGAGGATGCAAGGCCGCCGGACAAGATCGACGAACTGATCCGCCCGCAACCGATCTCGGTCTTTTCGAACTCCGTGCCCAATGATCGGCTGCCCTATACAGTGGCGACGAAGTTCGTGCATGAGCAGTTGATTGACGAGGCCAACCTGCTGGATTTCCTACGCCGTCGCCCGGATTTCGTTAAAACACTGCTGCGTCCACCATATGGTATCCTGACCGAGCTTGAAACCGACCCGAACCCTGATCAAAATCCGAACCCGGATTTTCGCGATCCTCGGATTATCCGCGACTCGATGCACGACGCGCGGATGCCGCCCTATATGCGCGATTCCAACTATTACCCACTGTCGCTGTCGCGCAGGCAGTACCATCTGGTGATCTCGTTCATCGACTATCTGGTTGCACAGGAAACGGAGGCTCAGAATGTCTGATCAGCCCGGCCAAATTCGCGTTAAACCCCGCAACCTGACCGCCCGCGCGGCCTATAAGGTACCGGGCAACCCCGACAACACGCGACTGGACGGATCGGTGGGGAATTGCTTTCCCGGTCTGGAAATGGATGTGCGCAACCTCGACCGCCGCTTTTTCCCCGGTCTGGTGTTCAACGCCGCGCGGGTGCCGCTGAACCCCGTGCCCGTGGCGCCGAAGAATTCGCAGGGCTTCCATCTGGTTTTTGTGGACTATTTCTACGACCCGATGCTGCCTGACAACAGCCCCGAGGAGTGGGTGCAGACGCTGTTGGAGGCCTACAGCGGTGACATTGGCGCAAAGCTCAGCCAAGGTCGCTGGTTCCTGTCCTGGGTCGAACAAAGCGGCAAGCGGATCACCTTTCAGGAGAAAGACGGCACACCCTATGACGGGCTGATGATTTGGCGGTTCATCCGCAGTCTGGAACATGGTGATGACAAACCGGTCAGCATTGCTCTGGAACGGCGCAATCATGAGGGCATCGTGGATACCGAGCAGGTCGTCCTGCACGGATTCCGCCGCCAGTACCGGACCGAGGCGGGGGTCTTCAGCGAAGCCTATGATCCCGGAGAATTGACGCAAAGCCTGTGCAACCCGTGGTCCCATGACTTCCGCGACTGCGGCTGCCACTACTGGCCCTCGAACCATCCCGATGTGGTGATGGCCGAGGTTGCACATGACGATCAGTTACCCTCGGGTCAGTCAAAGAACCCGATCGAGGCCGAGACCTATCTGGATTGGCTGCGCTCGGACAAGTCTCCGTCCGGTAACGTCGCGGCGCTGAATACGGTCGAACAAAACCGCCCCTACCAGATTGACCATTATCAGGTAAATCAGATGTGGAGCGAATTGCCTATCGTCGTTGAAGGCCGCGAAACGGGCGAGGTTTATGAAGTTGATCCCGAAATGCCAGGCGTGGAGCCCTATGACACGCCGCAGGCGATGATCGAGGACCTCAAGACGCGTCTGGCCGCGATGGAGATGACGCTGAGCCTGCAATATCTTTACGCCTATTTTTCGTTGGCGGATCCCGAAACGGCGGATACCCGAAAATGGCCGACGCTGAAAGACGATCTGATATTTGCCCGGCGTTCGGTGCTGGAGGTCGCGATTGGCGAGATGACCCATATGCGCTGGGCGAACCAACTGCTGTGGGAGCTTGAGCCCGAGGGGTATGAACCCATCTTGACCCCGTCCGAAACCTTGCCGGCGGGCAAGGGTAAGACGCAGCCGCGCGCACTGAGGCCACTGACGGCCCAAGCGCTTGCGGATTTCATCGAGATCGAGCGCCCCGGAGGCTTTATTGACCGCGCTTATGCACAATGTGTGGCGACTTTGGAGCAGGAGGATTTGTTCCCGGAACGCCGCCTTTATGCGCTGGCGGTACGGATCGACACCGACGGGGACGAGCACTTCCTGCGCTTCAGTCAAATGAAGGACGTTTTGGCCAAATACGATACGGGAGAAGGCACGCCTGCCTATTTGCGTCAGATTGAGGTTGGCACTGAAGAGGAGGCCAGGACGGCGCTGGAACTCTACGCTAAGGTCAAGGATGGGTTAGCCAACGCCTATGCGCTTGAAGCGGATGGCAAATTTGAAGACTCCCAGGCCTACATCCAGCAGGTGCGCGATGACATGAAGCTGTTCCGCGTCGAGGGCGAAGCGCTGGCCGCCAAGGGGATTGGCATCCCGTTCTGGACGGAGGGTAAGGCGTGATCCCACCCGCCGCGCAGGTGCATTTCTTTGACACAGGGCATGGAGATCACATGCTGGCCGTTGATGGATCGCGCGTGTTTGATGTGCCTGAGGGGGCGGCGGAGCAATTCGCAACGATGGACAAGAGAAGTCAAAGCGCTTTCCTCAGGTCCATGGGATTGGATGGAACACCTTTCATCGATGACACGCCGCCTCAGAGTATGCCCGTGAGGTCGCTGTCACTGGCAGTGGCGCAGAAATGCAATCTGGCTTGCACTTATTGCTATGCTGCAGGGGGAGAATTTGGCGGACCCGCGCGGAATATGGAATGGGAAGTCGCCAAGGCTTCGGTTGATCGGCTGGTGGCCGAAGCCGAACCCGGTGTGCGGATCAACCTTGCCTATTTGGGTGGAGAACCTCTGATCAACCGCGATCTGGTGCAACGCACTACGGAATATGCCGTCGATAAGGCGCAGGCCAACGGGTTGAGCGTCGGGTTCTCGATCACAACCAACGGGACCCTGCTACGCCCCGAGGATGCGGCGTTTTTCGAAGCGCATGGATTTGCTGTCACCATCAGTCTGGATGGCGTGGGCGAGGTCCATGACAAGCTGCGCCCAAATCGTGGCGGTCGGGGTAGTTTTGATACGATCCTGAAACGGGTCGAGCCTTTGCTGGCAGCTCAACACCGTATGCAGGTTGGTGCCCGGGTAACGGTTACGCCGCAGAATATGAACCTGCCAGAGACGCTGGATCGGTTTGTGGGAATGGGATTTCATTCGATTGGATTCTCGCCCATGCTGGCCTCGCCCAACGGTCAGCATGAACTGAACCGGAGTGATTTGGACGAGATGCTATCGCAGATGATCCGTTGCGGCGAAGTTTTCGAGGCGGCGGTAATCGAAGGGCGGCGCTACCCTTTCTCGAACATGGCAGCGGCGATGCAGGAGATCCACCGAGGCACCCACCGGCCCTATGCCTGCGGGGCAGGGGGAGGGTATTTTGGCGTGTCTGCTGATGGCGGCCTGTTCGCTTGCCATCGCTTTGTTGAAGACGAAGCCGGAGCCATGGGCAACGTCTATGATGGCCCCGACCTACGGCGCGAGAACTGGTTGGCGGATCGGCACGTGCACACACAATCCCCGTGCGGCACCTGCTGGGCGCGGTATCTGTGCGGCGGCGGGTGTCATCACGAAGTCATCCATCGCGGACGCCCCGCTTGCGACTACATTCGAGGTTGGTTGCACTATTGCCTTCAGGCCTATGTCCGCTTGTCCGAAGCACGTCCGGATTATTTTGGCGTGTCCGCACGGGTGGCCTCTGCCTGAACGGATGGAGATTGAGACCGAAATCTGCGTGATCGGAGGCGGCCCGGCAGGTAGCGCTGCTGCGCTGAGGTTGGCTCAGCTAGGTCGGCGCGTCTGCCTGATCGAGCGGCAAACGTTCCCGCGCCAACATGTCGGCGAGTCATTGCCGCCATCAATCTGGCCGATCCTGAACCTGTTGGGGGTCGACGAAACCGTTTCCCAGGCCGGTTTTCTGCGTGCAAGCGGATCGCTTTTGCATTGGGCCGGAGCGTTCGAACGTCGCGGCGTCGCCGGTGATCACCCCGGACTTTTGGTTGACCGGGGCCAGTTTGATGCGGTGCTGTTACGTGCAGCACAAGCGGCAGGGGCGCAGGTCGTCCAACCTGCGCGCGCATACCGCCCGGTGCGCCAGCAGTCTGGTTGGGAGATTCCCGTTCGGACCGACACGGGCGCCTTTCGGATCCAGGCACAAATCCTGCTGGACGCAGCGGGACGGCAAGCCGGGCTGGGCCGCAGGTTTCTCCCTGCATCCCAACCTTTGTTGGCGCTTTATGCTTATTGGCACGTGCCGCCGGGCTTTGGCCCGCAAGCCCGGGTCGAGGCGGGACAAGGACATTGGTATTGGGGCGCGTTGTTACCGGGAGGAGTGGTCAACGCAATGGTTTTTGTCGATCCCGACGCCTGCATCGGGCTGCCACCCGCAGATCGACGCGATCTCTATCTGAATCTTCTGGCCCGTTCGACACTACTAGCGCCCTGTCTGGAACAGCGCCGTATCGGGCCTGTGCGGCGGGCGGATGCGACCAGCCAGGCCGAGACAACACCACCAACGCGCGACCTTCTGCGGGTCGGAGAGGCCAGCTTCGCGGTCGACGCGTTGTCGTCGCAGGGGGTGCAATTGGCGATGGGGCAGGCGGTGCAGGCCGCAGCTGTGGTGAACACGCTTCTGACAACCCCCGAACATAGTGATCTGGCCTTGTCTTTTTATGCGGATCGGCAATTCGAGCGTGTGCAGACCCATGCAGCGCTTGCAGCCGATTTCTATGCACGGCAGCATGCTGTCGATCCTTCGCACTTCTGGGCTGAGCGCGCAAAGCCGTTGGATTGGGTAAAGTCCCCAGCGTTCGATCCAAACAGGGAGGCGTTGCGTGATGATCAGCCCCTGATCCTGTCACCTCAGGCCAAGCTCATCGCTTCCGGCGTGCAAACCGCTTCGCATATCGAACCCGGCCTTGTCATAGGGCACCCGAATCTTCCAAGGCCAGTTGCCAATCTGGAGGGCGCAATGCTGGGACCGTTGCTAGAGCGGCTGGGCGCCCCGACAACCACTTTGAACATCATCAAGAGCTGGTCAGAGGTTTTGGCCACACACACGGCGTCGCGCATTCTGCGCTGGCTTTGGTATCATCGCATCGTGATCCCCGCCGCTGATCAGGCTTAATCGAGGTTTCCTCGGCGCGTTGAATCACCTAAAGTCCGCCGCAACGCCAATCGCCAAGAAACAAGAGGTCGCATGTCGCGTTTTGATGGGTATTTCCTGCGGCAATTGCTGGTGCTGTTTGGCTTTTTCACCCTTGTGCTTGTCGGGGTGTTCTGGATCACGCGTTCGGTCAGCCTTTTTGATCGGGTCATCAGCGGCGGCCAATCGGCGATGGTGTTCCTGGAGTTCACGGCGTTGACCTTGCCGACGCTGATCCGGACGGTCATGCCCATGGCGGTGTTTGCGGCCGCTGTTTACGCCACCAACCGTTTGAGCCGCGAAAGCGAGATGACGGTGATGCTGGCAACAGGCTCCAGCCCGTGGCGACTGGCGCGCGCGGTCTTGGTGTTCGGGCTCAGTGCGGGACTGATGATGGCTGTCATCAGCGTCTTTTTGCGACCTGCATCGGTTGATCAACTGGAATTAAGACAGGATGAAGTTGCCGGAGATGTCACCGCACAGCTGTTGAATGAGGGCGAATTCTTGCATCCAGCAGAAGGTGTAACCGTCTATATCGGCGATATCGATTTGGACGGAACGCTGCGCGAAGTCTTCGTCTCAGACCGTCGCGATGGGATTAACCCTGTCAGTTATTCCAGTGCCACCGCCTATCTGGTCAATCAGGCTTCGGGCATTCATCTGGTTATGCTGGATGGGATTGCGCTGCGGTATGATCAGGCTGGTAACACGCTGTCATCCACGTTGTTCGAAGACGCCTCTTACGACATTTCCGAACTGACCCAGAATTCGAGTATGGGCCATCGCAGCCTTGAAGCCATCCCGACGGTCGAGTTGATCTGGGATCGCGAAGCGGTCTCAGTGAAAGATGATCACAGCATCGGCCATCTGGTGGATGAGCTGCACCAGAGGTTCTCGTGGATTGCGATATGTATTGCGGTCGCATTGGTCGGATATTCGACCCTGATGCTGGGTAGCTTTTCGCGCTTTGGGCTTTGGCCTCAGATCCTGGGTGCCTTTACCATTCTGGTCCTGCTTGAGGGAGTTCGGGGATTCGTATCCCCGTTCGTCATCAATGATCCCAGACTTTGGGGCTTGCTGTATCTTCCCGCCGTTATGGGCGTGCTTGTGTCGGTTCTGTTTTTACTGGCCGCGGGGCGACCCTTGCTGCGAAAAAGGGTTCGAAACGGAGCACCAAAGCCGTCACCGGTCTGAAGTCAGCGGCGAAGTTCCTCCAGGCACTGCAGGATGTTTTCAACTTCTTGACTATCCGAACGGACCACCAAAAACAGCGGTAGCATTAAGTCGCGCGCATCTTTCTCGCGCAACAGCTCGCCCGAGTTCAGATGCTGAGTGATGACATAGTCCGGGAAATACCCATACCCGCCACGCTGTAGGAGATAGCGTAAAGCCATCAAGCAATTACCCAGAAAGATAGTTTGCCCTGTCGCGAGACGCGCTGTGGAACGGACATGATCCCGGTAGGTCTCGCCCAGTTCTATGTTGACAAATACCCGTTCAGCGTCGGTGTTCGCATCCTTCCTGCTTTGAACCAAAGACAGCCGTTCGGGCGCAAGTTCGTGGAATACCACGCGCCGGTCCGCAGGTTTTTCATGGGTCAGCGCGGCGTCAAGTACGTGGGTAGCAACGGCGTCGACCATATCCAAATCATGGTCGTAATTCAGGGTTAAAAGCAATTGTCCAAACCGTTGTTCAAAGCGAACAGCAAGGTCCACCAGTAACGGATCCCACACGCTCAACTGGGCACCCAGACGCAGTGCCAACCGATTTTGAATCTGTTCAGGCAGGTCGTTGGCTGCGAACGACCACAGCGACAGCATCTGTTCAGCATAGGGTTTGAATTGGCGACCGTACTCGGTCAATACCGTTCCGCCTGCCCCGCGCGAAAACAGCGGTTTGCCTGTTGCGTCTTCCAGGGCCCTGATCCGGGCGCTGACTGCGGTTTGGGTTACATTCAACTTACGGGCCGCTGAGTGAAACCCACCGGTTTCGGCTACGCTTAAAAATGTTTCCAGAGATTTGGTTTGCATATTGAAAGTATTTTTTGATCGTATTGATAAAATCAATTCATTTTTTTGCCTATATCTGCCGCTTTAAAGTGATTTGACGAACGTAGCCAAAGGATTCGCGCGATGCTGGACAAGAGCCACAAACCCACCTGGACCAGTTTTGAAGAGGCGACCAAGGCCGACTGGGATGCGGTCATGGAGTATGAAGACAGCTACAACGCTGCTTTGCCGGATCGCATACTGGACGCCATTCGTTCACTGGACGAAGAATGGACGCCGTATCCGGTAAATCGCTATCAGCACAGCCTACAGGCCGCGACACGAGCGTATGAGGACGGCGCTGACGAAGAGTTGGTTGTGGCTGCCCTGATCCATGACACCGGCGATATCTTGTCGCCTTATAATCACGGGGAACTGTCCGCCGCGATGATGAAGCCCTATGTCAGTGAGAAGACACACTGGATTCTCAAGCACCACTGCGTGTTTCAGGGCTACTACTACAATCATCATCTAGGTGGTGATCGGAATGCCCGCGACAAATATCGCGACAGTCCGTATTGGGAGGACTGCCGCTATTTTTGTCATGAATATGATCAGAAGGCGTTCGACCCGGATTATCCGACCAAACCGCTGGAGTTCTTCGAGCCCATGCTACGCCGCGTTCTGAACAAGGGCGAAGGGCACATGGAACTGAATGAGACCGCCGAGGCTTAACAGGCGGCCATCAGGCGATAGACGATCTGGGCGGCGGTAAAATCCCAGGCGGCATTGCCGTTCGGGGCCAGTTCGACGACGTCGAAACCCACACATTTTCGGCCCTTCAGGGCGTGTTCCACCAGGCGCAGTGCTTGATAATATCCCAGCCCGCCTGGGACGGGTGTTCCAGTGGCGGGCATGATTGCCGGGTCCAGCCCATCAACGTCAAAGCTGACGTACACCAGTTCGGGAAAATCCTTGGGCAGATCAACCGAGTGGATGTTGCCGGTAACCAGTTCTTCGGCGTCCACATGAAACACGTGGTTTCTCAGGCGGCTTTGGGCTTCTTCGGTCGAAAAGGCGCGAACGCCGAATTGCGCCAGACGGATACCTTCTTCGGCAAGAAGATGCATGACTGAGGCGTGAGAATGATTCTCGCCCTGATAGGCGTTGCGCAGATCAGCATGGGCGTCGATCTGCACGATACCAATCGGTTGGTTTAGAGCGCGGGCAACACCCAACACTGCGCCGTAGCTAAGTGAATGCTCTCCACCTAGCGTCACCGGGATTTTGCCGGCGCGAACGGCCGCTTCCGTGCGTTGGGCTAGGCGTTCCATTATCTCTGACAACGCTGCATCGCAGTCAACGGGTTCTTCGGTCAAGATCCCCTCGACGCAGGGCTCGGCGTGGCCAGTGATGCGTTCCAGTTCATTACTGGCTTCGATAATTGCGTCCGGGCCTTTGGCGGTGCCCGCCCCGTAAGATACGGTGCGTTCCAGCGGCACAGGGATCACACGGAACCGCGCGTCCTCGGTGCGCTCGGATGCGGACAGTTCACTGTCGAGGAAAATACTCATGAGAGGCGGCCTTTAAAGTCGTCATAGCCGAACTGTTTGATGATTTTCAGTTCGTCCGTTTCGCTGTTCCACAGCGCTATAGTCGGTAGCGGAACTCCGTTGAAGGTGTTGGTTTTGACCATCGAGTAATGCGCCTGATCGAGGAAGGCAAAGCGTTGGCCGATTTCCAGTGGCTTGTCCCAAGTGTAGTCACCGATCACGTCGCCCGCCAGACAGGACGGGCCGCCCAGGCGATAGGTATGGCCTGCCTCGGCCTCATCCATGAGGGCGGGGCGATAGGGGGCTTCGATGACGTCCGGCATATGGCAGGTGGCCGAGATATCGGTGATCGCAAGGGTCATACCGTTGGTCGGCAAGTCGAGGATTTCGCCAACCAGAATGCCCGCATCCAGGGCCACCGCCTCACCGGGTTCCAGATAGACGTCGATACCGTGTGTCTCACGGATGGATTTGATGAAGGCGACCAGCCCGTCGCGGTCATAGTCATCACGGGTGATATGATGCCCGCCGCCGAAGTTCAGCCATTTGAGTTGGCCAAGGTACGGTTTGAGTTTTGGCTCAACCGCGTCCCAAGTCCGCTGCAACGGCTCGAACCCCTGTTCGCAGAGCGTGTGCATGTGCAGCCCGTCCACGCCACTCATAGTCTCGGCGGTCAATTGGCTGACCGGCGTGCCCAGACGCGAGCAGGGCGCGCAAGGGTCGTATTTGGGGATTTCGCCTTCGGAATGTTCCGGATTGATACGCAGACCGACCTGTACGCCGGCGGCTTGGGCTTTTGCCAGAAAGCGGTCCTTTTGCGCGGGTGAGTTGAAGATGATGTGGTCCGATAGCGACAGGATTTCGTCCATGTCCGCGTCTTTATATCCGGCGCAGAAGGTTGCGACCTCGCCGCCATATTCCTCGCGCCCCAGCCGCGCCTCATAGATGCCGGACGCGCAGGTGCCGCCAAGGTGTCGGCGCACCAGTGGGGCCAGCGAGAACATGGAAAACGCCTTGAGCGCGCTCAGGACATGTGCGCCGGAGCAGGTGCCGATCTCGGAGAGGATGGTCAGGTTGCGCTCAACGGCTTTCTCATCGACCACGAAGCAAGGGGTGGGCACGCGGTTGAAGTCGAAATTGCGGAAAGCTCCGGCATCTCCAGCTTGGGTGGTCATCATGTCGGACAATTCGGGTGTCTCCGGATTGTGGAGAGGCCGGGGGCGCTGCCCCCGGACCCCCCGAGATATTTTTAGCCAGATGAAGCTGATGCGGATCAGAAATCGACGGGGCCGTCGAGTTCGTGGACCTGCCATGGCAAACCATGTTCGTTCAGCATGTCCATGAAGTCGTCCGGGTCGAGCTGTTCCATGTTCCACACGCCCGGCTGGGTCCAGTTGCCTTTCAGCACCTGCGCCGCACCGATCATGGCGGGGACGCCGGTGGTATAGCTGACGGCTTGGCTGCCGACCTCGGCATAGCATTCCTCGTGATCGCAGATGTTGTAGATATAATAGGTCTTTTCGCCCGAGCCGTCCTTGGCCTGACCTGTGGCGATGTCACCGATGCAGGCTTTGCCCTTGGTCTCCGCGCCCAGATTGCCGGGATCGGGCAGCAGGGTTTTCAGGAACTGAATCGGGATGATCTTCTTGCCGTCATGCATCACCGGGTCAATGCGAGTCATACCGACGTTTTCCAGCACCTTGGCGTGGGTGATGTAGGCGTCGCCGAAGGTCATCCAGAAGCGCGCGCGCTCGATCTCGGGGAAATGGGTGCTGAGCGACTCCAGTTCCTCGTGATACATCAGGTACATGTTCTTGGGGCCGATGGCGGGGAAGTCGAACTCGACCTTGTGGGTCATCGCCGGGCTGTGCTGCCATGCGCCGTTTTCCCAATGGCGCACCTCGGCCAGCACTTCGCGCAGGTTGATTTCCGGGTTGAAGTTGGTGGCGAATTCTTGATCGTTGCTGCCGCCATTCGCGTCCAGCACATCGATCTGACGGATCGTATCCAACTTGTGCTTCTTCAGCCATTTGGCGAAGACGCTGGTCACACCCGGATCGAAGCCCGAGCCGAGGATGGCAGTCAAACCAGCCTCTTTGAACCGCTCTTGATAGGCCCATTGCCAGTGGTATTCGAACTTGGCCTCGTCCTCGGGCTCATAGTTCGCGGTGTCGAGATAGTGGATGCCGGCCTCAAGACACGCGTCCATCAGAACCAGATCCTGATACGGCAGGGCTAGGTTTACGAGGATTTCTGCACCCGTTTCTTTGATCAGTTTGACTGTGTCTTCAACCTTGTAGGCGTCCAACTCGGCAGTCGCGATGTCCACACCGACGCGGTCCTTAACGGCCGCTGCGATGGCATCGCATTTTGACTTGGTTCGGCTGGCGAGCGTTATCTCGGTAAAGATGTCCGAATTCATCGCCATTTTGTGCACGGCTGCGTGGGACACGCCGCCCGCGCCGACAACCAGTGTTTTGCCCATGGGATAGTCTCCTCTCAAGGGGTTATTCGTAATAGGTGTAGCCGTTGATCGAGTCGCGATAGGCGCTCATCAGGGTTTTTCGGTCCTTGGCTTGCAGAGTACCGGTCGAAATCGCCTCGTCCACCATTTTGCGGAACGCGGCGACACAGTCTTGCGGGTCGAATTCCACATAAGACAAGACTTGAGAAATTGTGTCGCCCTCTTGTTCATGCAGCAAGTCGAAGCCACCGTCGGTTCGCAGGTCGATGGTGACTACATTGGTGTCGCCGAACAGATTGTGCAGGTCGCCAAGTGTTTCCTGATAGGCGCCAACGAAGAAGACGCCCATGAAATACTCGCCTTCTTCGGGCAGCGAATGCACTGGCAGGCTGGGGGACACGCCGTCGGCCAGTATGAAACGGTCGATCTTTCCGTCGCTGTCGCAGGTGATGTCGGACAGGACCGCGCGTCGGTCTGGTGTTTCATTCAAGCTTTGCAGCGGCACGATCGGGTGTAATTGGTCGATGGCCCAGACATCGGGGAGGGATTGGAACAGCGAGAAGTTGCAATGGTAGATGTCTGCGACCTTCTCAAGCTGGTCATCCACTTCCGTGTCCAGATCATCACTTGCCGCCAAGGCCTTGAGCCGGGCCATAAGGGACAGGTAGATGCGCTCGGCCCGGGCCATCTGGCGCAGGTCGACATACCCGCGTCTGAAAAGCGCGCGCAATTCATTGCGATAGAAAGTTGCGTCGTTCCAGCATTCCTGCAGCCGATCCTTGCTGAGATAGCCGTGTACTGCGGCGAGGTCGGAAACCATGTGGTGGTCATCGGGCTCGGCCATTGGTCCGTTCGGGGCGTCGTAGAGTGTGCTTTCCAACACGTTGAAGACCAGCATGGACGACGTCGCAACAACCGCACGACCGCTTTCGGTGATAAGCGTGGGATGATCGATTTCTGCCTCGTCCATGGCGTAGGCCACGGTTTCGACTACGTTGGCGCAATATTCCTCGACCGTGTAGTTGATCGAGTTTTCCGCGGCCTTTTTTTCGCCCGTGTAATCCACCCCCATGCCGCCGCCGAGATCCAGATAGCTGAGTGGTACGCCTTCACGCGAGAGTTCGGTGTAATACCGGCATGCCTCGCCAACAGCGCGGCGCACATCGTTAACGTCTTGCACCTGTGAACCCAGATGCGAATGTTGCAGCTTGAGGCAGTGCAGCAATCCCGCCGATTTAAGCTTGTCCACGGTGGCAACAAGCTGGTCGGTGTTCATTCCAAAGGCGGAACGGTCGCCCGAACTTTCTTCCCATTTGCCGCTGATCTGATTGGTCAATTTGACCCGAACGCCTATCAGGGGCTCGATCCCCAGTTGGTTATAGACCTCGATGACGGTATTGGCCTCTTTTGGGCTTTCCAGCACGATGACGGTGTTGAACCCGATCTTGCGAGACAGGATCGCCAATTGGATGAATTCAGCATCCTTGACGCCATTGCAGACGATCAGCGCTTCGGGGGCCAGGCGATGGGCCAGGGCCACCACCAGTTCGGGTTTTGATCCTGCTTCAAGGCCATAATTGTATTTCTTGCCGAACTCGACGATCCGGTCGACCACCTGCGCCTGTTGGTTCACCTTGATCGGAAAGACACCGCGATAGTGGCCCTTATAGTTTACGCGCGCGATTGCCTCGGCAAAGCTCTCGTTCAGGTGCGCGATTTCATGCTCTAGATAAGACGCAACACGCAAGACCATCGGGGCTTTGATCCCCCGGTCGTCCAGATCGCTGAGGATACCCGGCAGGCTGATTGCCTCGGCCTCGGGGGCCATCGGATTGCGCAGAGCTATCTCGCCCCTTTCTGTCACCTCAATGAGGCCATGGCCCCATTTCTCAACCCCGTAGATGGAATGCGGTGCGTCGGGCGTCTGTTTCAATCAGATCAGTCCTTAACTTGGGTGTGCTGGTTTAGCGCCTGCCAATACGGCAGCAGTTTGATTCGTCCAAGTGTAAACTGTGAGAGGGTTCGCCGCCGAATTCTAGCCGTATGTACGGATCGGGATCAGGTGGTTGTCCCACTGGCAATCCGACCGCGCGGTGATTTCGGCGCCGGTGGTCGTCAGAGTGCCAAATGCACCGGTTCCGGTGGTAAACGCCAACCCAGCCTTGCCGGCGCCTAAACCGCAAACATCTTCGAACACTAAAGCTTCGATGAATGCTCCGCTATTTACGTCGAAACGGTGCAATGCATCGCCTCGCGGACAGGTGATCGCAACCGATTGGCCATCGGTGGAAAAGGCAATGCTGCCAGCATACCCTTGCAACTCTCTTTGCTGCGTTTCGGGCGCTGACAAAAGGCGAGGCTTTTCGCCCCTTCGGTGAAGCCCCAGAAGGGCAGGGTACTTGGTCTGGCTGCCTTGCCATTGCATTGCAAAACCCACTAGACCATCGTCACGCACCGCAAGATGGCGGATCGAGTTTTTGTGCAGCGCGCGGGGTAGCTCTACTTGCTCCAATATCGAACCCGAAATGTCGAGATAGCTCAGGTTGGGCTGCATCGTTGGCAGATTTAGCTTGGTCCGACCGCTGTCGGGGTGTGTCTCGATGCCGCCATTGGCGATGACCAGTATGTCGCCACCGGGCAGCAAGCGCATGTCGTGGGGGCCTATCCCGCCTGACGAGAACTCTCCCAGCCGTGCGAAGCTGATCGCGTCCCAGACGCCAACCACACCTTCTGCGGCCTCATAGTCGTTTTCGGTTGTGAAAAACTGTGTTCCATCAGCCGAGAATGCACCATGCCCGTAGAAGTGGCGGCCATTGGGTGCCTCCAGCCGCTTTAGGACAGAACCATCTGTACAATCAATTGCAATTGCAAAGGTCCCGGGGCGGCGGGCAAAGGCGACCGCTTGGGCTTTGAACGGATGGGCCGCGGCGGCGTGCCCGCGCGCGGGTAGCGGTATAGCGAACAAAACTGCGCCCGAGTTATCCAGGCCGGACAGGCGGTAGCTACCATCTGGGAATAAGGCAGCGGCCAGATAGCGGGGCGCGCCGACGGACGCCCAGCCCGGCACCGAAGCAAGACTGGCGGCACCAAGGCCTGCAAGAAATTCGCGGCGGTTCGTCAATGGTCAATCCCCATCCAGTGAGTTGAATCCGGCGCTGATGCCGAGCGTCGGGCCAAGCTCGGTCGCGGCGATCTCGCGAATGTCGTTGATCGATTGCTGCAGCGCTTCGATGCGGACGCGACCTTGCGGTGTCGCAACACCGGCGAGGGCGGGGTCGTCCAGTGATTGAGCCCGGTCGATGGCCCGCGCGAAACCGGCATCCAGATCTGCAGCAATCTCGGGGTGGTCAAAGGACAGACGGGCGGCCAAGTCACGCAGGGCGATCAGAGACAGCGTGACATGATGCAACGACCGCTTGGACCGCCGCGCTTCAGCACGGTTCGGGCGCGGACGCTCGAACGTTCCTAAAGGGCGTCCAATGCGTGTGTCGGCTGTGAACTCTAGCCCCGTTGTAAGCGCCTTGAACAGCTCCTGCATTGCCTCATCGCCCGAGCGATAGGGGCTGTTGTCCCCCGGCTGCGTCAGTCGTGGTGCGTAGCTTTGCCAGTCCGCGTTGATCGCGACGGCATTTCGGTTGATATCAGTGGTGATGGCGCGGATAAGCGCGCAACGATAGTCGGCGCTTCCTTGTTCTGTCATCGCTGGATCAAAGAGCATTCGTTCCAATGCAAAAAAGCCGCGCCCGGCGATTGAGGTTTCGGCAAAGGCATCAGGGTCGTCGACGGCAGTGTCTTCACTGGCGATGTGTCGGGACAGGGTTTTGGGCGTGAATCCTTTGGTATCTGGCCAGAAAGCCAGTGCAAAAGCGCGATCGTCAGCCTCGGACGGCCCAAAACGTAAATGGCTGGCCGAAATCCAGCTATCGAATGCCGTGGCGTAATCAGCGCGCAGGTCGTCTGACTCCGATTCGCAATCTGTTTGGGCTGTGGTCGACAAAGCACCGGTTGCGTCAGCCAGCTCTGCAAAGCGCGGTAGAATATGCGTTTCGGTCACATCCATCAAAATCGGAGCACGATCCTGAGCAAAGGCGCCCAAGGGCACCAGCAGGGCGGCGGCGAAAGTAAGGCTACGCATGGGTCAGAGGCTCCCAAGAAAGCGGATCAGGGCGTCGCGGTCGGCTTTAGGCATTGAAACAACCGTGTCGCGGGCGGCCTGCGCCTCGCCACCATGCCAAAGGATGGCTTCAAGCAGGGATCGCGCGCGACCATCGTGCAGGAATTGGGTGTGGCCCGAGACGCGCTGGGTCAGGCCGATGCCCCACAAAGGCGGCGTGCGCCATTCGCGGCCCGTTGCGCGGGCCTCGGGGCGGTTATCGGCCAGACCCTCGCCCATATCGTGCAACAGCAGGTCGGTATAGGGCCAGATAAGCTGGAAGCTCTGTTCGGGCCTATCGGGCATCCTGTGGGTGACATATGCAGGCGTGTGGCAGGATGCGCAGCCCGAGGCAAGAAACACTTCTTTCCCGCGCAGCACTTCAGGGTCATCGGTGTCTCGGCGCGCCGGAACACCGAGATTGCGGCTGTAGAAGGCGACGAGGTCCATGCCAATCGCGTCAATCTCGAATCCCCGCGCATCGTTGTCTCCGTGCGGTGCATCGATGCAGTTGGCCTGTAATTCGGTGCAATCGCCGTACGGCGCGGGGTAAAGCGGACTTGATATGCCGATATCACCTGCGAAGGCCGCCGCCGATTGCTCCATCACCGTGGGCATCCCGGCCTTGTGACCAAAGCGGCCCATCATTGGTTCGCCAAATTCCGTCGACCATACGATGTTCGGACGGCCCGAGATGCCATCGCCGTCTTCGTCATCAGGATCGGCTTTGGCCAGCAAGTCCTCAACCGGAATTGATTCCAGCAACCCCAGTCCGATCATCTGCGGCGCAACTCGAGGGCTAAGCATCGCGTCCGGGTGCAGCGGGCCATAGCCCAAATCGGCGGCCTTATAGCTGGGGCGGCGGAGCGAGGCCGTTTCGCCGTCGGACAGCGCGACGGGGACTTCCTCATACGTGATGTCCAGCCGATATTCTGCGGGATGGCCTGCCAGAGCGAAATCCTGCAGTTGAGTGCCATAACTCGGATCAGGCAGGGTGGCGATATAGTCTTCGATCTCGGCAGGCGCGCCCTCTGGCTTGCCGGGAACCGAAACTCTCAGGAACATCGAGACGGCATTGTCATCCGGGCCGTTAGGCGTATGACCGCGCCCGTCCTTGATGTGACAGCGCTGACACGAGCGGGCGTTGTATAGCGGACCCAAACCGTCCGAAGCCAGAGTGGACGACGGAGACGAGACCCAGATCTTTTTGAAAAACCCGTTGCCGACTTTGAAGTCCAGCTCCTGTTCGAAGCTTAAATTGGCGGAGGGCTGAGAAAACGCGTCCGCATCAGTGCGCGCCCGCACGGTCGCAGCACCAGCGGACAGTTCTTCGAACCGTTGCGGCACACTGAAGTCGTCCGGCGTTGCTGTGACAGCGTCGATCCGGGCGCGTTCTTCGGCTGTTCTTGGAAGGAAATTTAGATGAGGGTCTCGCAGCTCGGTGGCTTGGGAAGAGGTGGCCGTGAGTGCGGCCACCGATGCAAGGGCAAGCTTACTCGCCTTCGTCCATCTTGGATGCGTTAAGTTGCGCATAATTGGCTTCGCCAATCCTTTCATAAAGGTCGAGCTGCGTTTCGAGGAAGTCGATATGTCCTTCTTCGTCGCTGATTAATTCTTCGAACAGGCCCATGGACACATAGTCGCCGGCCTCGCGGCAGTATTCCCGCGCTTCGACATAAAGCGCCCGCGCGTCTTGTTCGGCGGCTAGATCGCATTCCAGTGTTTCTTTCGGGGTCTGCCCGATGCGGAGTGGGTCAAGTTTCTGCAGGTTGGGGTGGCCCTCCAGAAAGATGATCCGCTCGATCAGCTTGTCTGCATGGCCCATCTCCTCGATGGATTCCTCACGGCTTTTCTTGGCCATATGGCCAAGCCCCCAATCCTCTTGCAGGCGGTAATGTAGCCAGTATTGGCTGACCGCCGTCAGTTCATGCCGCAGAGATTTGTTGAGGTATTCTATGACCTTGGGATCGCCCTTCATGTGCTTTCTCCTGTGATACTTCGGATCGCAATGACCGAAGCTGCATGGGGACTTTAAGATTATCGTCTGCGCGCATTGTGTCTAGGAAAAGCGGCATACATCCGCCGCAATCCGCTGACTTGCCAAGGGCATGATAGATCTTGCCGGGAGTGATGATGGTCTGTGGGTCTGCCGTGCGCATCCAATCGATCGCCGCTCGGATGTCGTGGTCAGAGATGTTGGTGCATTGGCAAACGATCATGGCGACTCAGTCGGGGTATGCTATTTCCTAGTGAAATAGTAGGTTATTGAGGGCGCGTCCAGTGCCAAGACGCCACACTCGATGTTGAAAAAGGCCGAGAGCACTAAAAATGCGCCCGGCCATGATACCTATTGGAATACCGCGCCAGGGTTATCCAGGCTGTCCGAGCCTTCAAAATCGATCTGCTCAAGCTCCAGCACGGTCACGATGCGTTCGATGGTCTTGGTTTGATCGACCAGTCCATTGACGCCACCCATAATCAGCGCTTCGCCACCTTCATTGCCGCGTTCCAGCATCTGGTCATACGCAAAACCCGCTTCGGCGGTTGATTTGATACGGCCTAGCGCCAGCATGGTGTTGGCCAGCTTGGCTTTCATCTCTGTATCAAGCGTCGGATCGGCTGCGGTCACCAGATCCGATAGGGATGCACCCGAAACAGGCGTGCCATCGATGCGGGTATAGCTGCCCAAATACACATTCTGGATGCCCAGGCCGTCATAGTAATGGCTGTTGTGGGTGTTGTCCGAGAAGCAGTCCTGCTCTTCCTCGGGGTCGTTCAACATCAGGCCGAGGCGCATACGCTCACCAGCCTGCTCGCCGTAGGACAGCGAACCCATGCCGGTTAGGATCGCACTAACGCCAGCAGTTTCATTTGCGGCAAGAGCGGCACGTGCGTCACCATCTTCGGTCCACTGGGCAGTCATCCATTCCAGATCACTGATCAGCAGATCGGTTGCCGCTTTCAGATACTGGGCGCGGCGATCGCAGTTGCCACCTGTACAGCCGTCACCAACTAGATAATCGGTATAAGGACGACTTCCTGCGCCCGTGCCGTGGCCGTTCAGGTCCTGACCCCACAGCAGGAATTCGATGGCGTGATAGCCGGTGGCGACGTTCGCCTCGATCCCGTCAGCCTCGTGCAGCGTATCCGACAGCAGGGCAGGGGTGATTTCGCTTGCGTCGATGGTCTCGCCAGACAGATCAAAGCTGGGGTTGGCGATGACGTTCAGCGCCGCAAACTCGTTCTCATCGCTGGGGCCTCCGTAGGAGGAATCCACATAGTCTATCATGCCCTCGTCCAGAGGCCATGCGTTCACCTTGCCTTCCCAATCGTCGACGATGGCGTTGCCAAAGCGATAAACCTCGGTCTGCTGATACGGCACGCGCGCGGCGATCCATGCGGCACGGGCTGTGTTCAGAGTGGCATCGGACGGGTCAGCAATGAGGGCGTTGACGGCAGCTTGCAGTTTCTTTGCTGCAATCAGACTGTCGTCATATTTGGCTTCGGCGATATTGGAATATGTGGTCAGAACATCGGCTTTGGACGGGGCCTCGGCGACAGCTGTACTTGCGATACACAAGGTCAGGGCACTGGCCGCGTTGAACAATCTGGTCATGTGGAACACTTTTCTTTCTTAGCGGGATTCGGACCCCGGCAGACGCAGCGGGGCTGGATGCGGCAATTTCTTAGAGAAATAGTCAGTAATGTCAACCTGAGTTTTATTGTCAGGTATTATTCCCATTTCTGACTAACCATATCTGGGGAGCCCGAGGCACCCGGCGAACATTGCGCTGAGGCGCAATTGTATTAAAATGCCCTACGGTTTGTTTGGTTAATGGTGAACAGAATGAAACGCGCGGCCGTTGTTCTTGCGCTAATACCAGCCGCGCTGATGGCGCAGGCAGAGACCGCCATCGAAGCGCATACTCATGGCGCGGGTCATATGGCAATTTCATTTGTTGAAACCGGATTTAGCCTGACGCTTGAAGTGCCAGGCGTAGATATTGTTGGGTTCGAGCACACTGCCGAGAACGAAGATGAGAGGGCGGATGTTGCCGTCGCAATCTCGGACCTTTCTAAACCGCTTGAGATCTTTGAGGTGCCGCCTGAAGCGGGGTGTGTGACTGCAACGGCCAATGTCGCGCTTGTTGGTGATGTCTTCGTTCAGGATGAGGGGCAAGTCAGCGATAATGCCGCGCATCACACCGAATTTCAGGCCGACTATCTGGTGCAGTGTCAGGAGCCGTCGTTAGTGACTTCAATCCAGTTCACCTATTTCGAACGGTTTGCGCGCGCCGAGCGCTTGTTTGTTGAGCTGACATCATCCTCGGCCACACAGAACCTTACGGTGGAACGCCAAACACCACATTTGAAGGTGCCAAACTGAACCGGCGTGTGCCCGCAGTAGCAAAGCTTGACGGTCAACCAGACTGATCCCGGACCAATGCGGCCTGCAACGCGCGGTAGGAGTCCTTTGGCCTTCTTTCCAGCGTCTCGAAATCTACATCGACCAGCCCGAACCGTTTTTCATATCCCAGCGCCCACTCGTAATTGTCGAGAAGGGACCAGATGAAATATCCCTTGATCGGAACGCCGTGGTCCAGGGCATTACACACTTCGGCAAGATGCTGGTTCAAGTAGTCAATTCTGTCAGCGTCGTTTTGACGTTCTGCGCTCGCCATGCCATTTTCGGTCACGTAGATAGGCAGGTCCCCAGTATACTCTTGCGCGGTCCGGATCAGGAAACGGGACAGGGCTGCCGGATCAATTTCCCACCCCATTTGCGTTTTTGGCAAGGGGCCAGGGACGTCGGTCAAGGAAGGCCAAGACGTATCTGCGCGCGTTATCAACTTGCGCGTATAGTAATTGAGCCCACACCAATCGACAGGTGCAGCTATAGTGTCGAAATCATCCTGCCACTTGTCCGGCAGATGCGGCTCCAATCCTTCCAGAACATTCTGAGGGTAGGATTTCTTGAAAGCGCCGCCCAGGAAAAAGCGGTTGTAGATCCCGTCATATAGCGCTGCAGCGGTTTGTGCTTCGCTACTGTCGTCAGCAGGTTCCGCCCATTCAAGGTTGAACACTGCGCCAAGGTTCGACATGCCCAATCCGCGCATAGTTTCGATTGCGCGACCATGGGCCAGCAGCACGTGGTGCATCGCGCGTGCGGTCGCCCGGATGTCGCGCAAGCCGGGGGCATGTTGGCCTTCGAAATGGCTCAGCCAGCTTACGCACCAAGGCTCGTTGACAGGTGCGACGCTGAACATCCGATCGCCTATGCGGCCCATGATGATCTCGGTGAAGTCTGCAAACCAATTCGCGATATCCCGGTTTCGCCAACCGCCCAGATCGGCGAGCGGTGACGGGAGTTCCCAGTGATACAGCGTTGCGCAGGGTTTGATGCCGCGTTTAAGCAGCGCATCGGTCAGGCGATCATAGAAATCCAAGCCTTGCTGATTGATCGGTCCGCGTCCTTCGGGCAGCACGCGCGCCCAACTGGTTGAAAACCGGTAACAGTCGAAGCCGGCGCCCCGGATCAGATCCAGATCCTGTTCGAACCGGTTATAGTGATCGCAGGCCAAATCTCCGTTTTCCGCATTGGCGACGTTACCTGGAGTTGCAGCGAAACTGTCCCAATGGGTCTGGCCTGCGCCCCCATTGGCGTGTCCCTCGATCTGATAGGCCGACGTCGCCACGCCAAACTGAAAATCTGGCGGGAAATCTGCGCGTTTGTACTTCATATCACATCCTTTGTGGGGCTGGCCCCGTCGAGCTGCCGACGACAAGTTCAGCCTCCAGCAAGCGCGTTTTGGGTGGGTCATCCGGAGCGTTGATCCGCTCGATCAGCATTTCGGCAGCCAACTCGCCCGCGTGTCTGACCGACGAGCGCGTTGCGGTGAAAATTGGAACATCCATACCATTGCGCATGTATGACAACTCGTCATCATGAGCGATCACCGAGATATCGCGCCCCATTTTCAGGCCGCTTTCTTCCAGTGCGCGCCGGACTCCAACCGCAGAGATAATCGAAGAGGCCAAAATTGCTGTTGGCGGGTCGTCGAGCTTCAGCATGTCGCAGGCTGTCTGATGCCCATAAATCTCGGTCATCTCAGCGCTGCGCAGTAGGTTTGGATCAGGCGCGATCCCGGCTTCTTTGAGCGCCGCCAGATAGCCGTTCCTCCGCCGACGCGCGAAATCCATTTCCTCGAGCCCGTTGATCAAGGCGATGCGCCGATGGCCCAGATCGATCAAAAACCGAGTAGCGCGTTCGAATGAACGCTGATTGTTCACATCGATCCAATCATATGGCTCTTTGGCGTAGGTCGACCGGCCATGAACAATGAAGGGTACGCCGAGGCGCGATAACACGGAGATGCGCGGCTCTCGTACCTTGGGGCCTTGCAGGACCACGCCGTCTACGACACCCCGATTGAACAGGCTGCGATAGGATTCTTCAATTGATGTGTCCGGCGCGTGCGTGAACATCATGTCATAATTGTTCGCCGCATAGGTTTTGGCTGCGCCTGCCACAAAATCTCCGAAAATCGGATTGACCATTTCGTGCCGGGACGAGGTGGGAATCACATGGCCGATGACCATAGACCGCCCTGTCGCCAGCCCCTTGGCGCGGCTGTTGGGGCGGTAACCATGCTTGTTCGCGGCAGCCTGAACCCGGATGCGCGTCCCTTCGCTGACCTCCGGGTAACCGTTCAGCGCGCGGCTGACAGTTGTTTGTGAAAGGCCGAGGATCTCAGAGAGTTGCTTTAGGTTCATTTCACTCAAAGCGCCTTCAAATTGATTCCCATTTGTTTTGTTGTGAAAACCTGGCTCAGTCAACATGTTTCGAGAGAATGCCTTAGAATGGCAGTTTTTTAGGGGCTAGTAGGCGAGATATTGACAGGGTCTGAATGTTAGCGGATAAAGTACGGCATCCAAAGCGCTTTGAAAACGAATCTCGTTTGCGCCGAAAATATTGGGAGGAGAACTCATGAGACACGCACTTTATTCGGGTGCGGCGGCGATCGCTCTGCTGGCCGGGTCGGTTCAAGCACAAGATTTGGTCTTCGCGCCGGGCGAGGGGCCGTTCAACTGGGACAGCTATAATGCCTGGGCCGAAAGCGCCCCGGATCTGAGCGGTCAGACGGTCACGATTTTTGGTCCGTGGCTGACCCCGGAGGACGGTTACTTCAACAACATGATTGCCTATTTCGAAGAGGCGACTGGCGCAGATGTGATCTATACCGGTTCCGACAGTTTCGAGCAGCAGATCGTTATCGATGCCGAGGCAGGATCAGCCCCCAATATAGCGGTCTTCCCGCAACCTGGTCTGGCGGCGATAATGGCATCCAAAGGGCAGCTGACGCCGCTGGGTGAAGATATGGCGGCCTGGGTTGGTGATAATTATGCGGCTGGCGATTCCTGGGTTGATCTTGGCACTTACAAAGACGCTGACGGCAATGACCAGATGTATGGCTTCTTCTACAATGTGAACGTCAAGTCTCTGGTCTGGTATAACCCGGAAAACTTCGAGGATGCCGGATACGAAGTGCCGACGACAATGGAAGAACTGAAGGCCCTGACCGAGCAGATCGTCGCCGATGGCGAAACCCCGTGGTGCATTGGCCTGGGATCGGGTGCCGCCACCGGTTGGCCCGCGACCGACTGGGTTGAAGACATGATGCTGCGGACTCAGCCGCCCGAGGTTTACGACCAGTGGGTGACAAACGAGATCCCATTTGACGATCCGCGCGTTATCGCCGCAATCGAAGAGTTTGGCTGGTTCGCGCGTGATGACGCCAAGGTCTCGGGTGGGTCAGATGCTGTCGCCTCGACTGACTTCCGCGACAGTCCCAAGGGTATGTTCTCATCGCCGCCCCAGTGCTACATGCACCGTCAGGCGTCCTTTGTTCCGGCCTTCTTCCCCGAAGATGTCGAGTTCGGCCTGGATGCAGATTTCTTTTACATGCCGTCTTTCGCAGACAAGGACTTGGGTAACCCGGTTCTGGGTGGCGGTACTCTGATGGCGGTAAGCAATCCATCGGATGCGACCAGCGCGTTCATGGAGTTCCTCAAGCAGCCGATTGCACATGAAGTCATGATGGCACAAACCGGATTCCTGACCCCGCATAAGGGCGTGAACACCGAAGCCTATAAGGATGATACTCTGCGCGGTCTGGGTGACATTCTACTGGGCGCGACCACCTTCCGCTTCGACGGCTCGGACCTAATGCCGGGCGCCGTGGGTGCGGGTACGTTCTGGACCGGCATGGTTGACTATACTGGCGGGAAATCCGCCGAAGAAGTCACCGGCGAAATCCAGTCATCTTGGGACGCAATCAAGTAATCCGCTGAACCTTCGGGCAACCTTTCAATCAGGTTGCCCGAAACCCTAGCAAGGGAGAGGACGCCATGAATCCGGCAATTCAGGGCCTGCTAACAATCGTAATCGGTGTGTCGGGATGCGTGGGCTATTTCTACCTGTCCAACCAATTTCTGGATAAAGTCCTGTTCCCTGCGCGTGGACCGAACGCGGGTCGCAATATCAACCGCGCGAATATGATCCGGCCCTGGCTGTTTCTGCTTCCCGCGATCCTCGCCCTTGGGGTCTATCTTGCCTATCCGGTGTTTGAGACGCTGCGCCTATCGCTGACTGATCGGGTCGCCGGTGGTGGATATGAATGGGCGGGTTTTGACAACTATACCCAGATGGTAGCCGAGCCGAAATTCTGGGAGGCGATGCGCAACAACATGCTTTGGCTGATTGTTGTACCTGCCATGTCCACCGCATTTGGCCTGCTCGTGGCGCAGCTAACGGATCGCATCCGCTGGGGTAACGTCGCCAAGTCGCTGATCTTTATGCCGATGGCGATTTCTTTCGTTGGCGCCTCGGTAATCTGGAAACTGGTCTATGATGCACGTCCGGCCGATCAGGATCAGATCGGCGTCCTGAACGCGATCTACATCTTCTTTGGTGGAACCGAAACGCACACCTGGCTGACCCTGCCTTTCTGGAACAATTTCTTCCTGATGATCGTGCTGGTCTGGATACAAACCGGCTTTGCCATGGTCATTCTGTCCGCCGCGCTGCGCGGCATCCCGGAAGAGACCATCGAGGCGGCCATTCTGGACGGGGCCAATCCGTTCCAGATTTTCTTCAAGATCAAAGTGCCGCAGATCAAAACCACGATCATGGTGGTCTGGACCACCATCACCATCGTGGTCCTCAAGGTCTTTGACATCGTTTTTGCGATGACCAACGGCCAGTGGGAGACCCAGGTTCTGGCCAATTACATGTACGACAAGATGTTCCGCGCCAATGACTGGGGCGTGGGATCGGCATCCGCCATGGTGATCATGTTGCTGGTGACGCCGATCCTGATCTGGAACGTGCGCAATGCGCGCAAAGAAATGCAGTAGGAGGACCGGGTTATGAGCGATATTGCAGGAACCCGCCCAGCCCTAAGATGGGTCGTTCACGCCTCGGTCGTGCTGCTTGTGGTGCTTTGGGTTTTCCCAACACTCGGTTTGTTGATCTCGTCATTCAGAACAGCGGACCAGATATCCAGCAGCGGCTGGTGGCGGGCGCTCTTCCCGTCGGAACAAAACCTGACTCTGCGCGCGGCGGCACCTGAAACACAAGTTTTGCAGGATGGTCTCTATGTGATCGAAGGCAATATCTTCGATGGTGATCGGGCCTCGGACATTTCGCGATGGGGTGTGAATTCCCGTGCGATTGATGCCTTTGCTCCGGGCGAAACGGCTGAGCTTCGTCGTGGCGGGACGATCACGGTTCAGGCCAACGGTGACTATCGGATGGAAAACGCAGAAGAGTTTTCGGGCAAGCGCGGCCCTCGCGTGTTTGTGACGACTACTCTGCCGCCTGAATTCACCTTGGAAAACTATGCCCATGTTCTCTTCAACGAAAGCAGTTCCGACAGTATGGGCAAGGCGTTCTTCAATACCCTGACGGTGACGATCCCGGCGACGATTATCCCGATTCTTGTCGCAGCATTTGCGGCTTACGCGCTGGCATGGATGGATTTCCCGGGGCGTGCCCTGCTGATCGCTGCGGTGGTTGGCCTATTGGTGGTGCCATTGCAGCTGGCGCTGATCCCGTTGTTGAAACTGCATCTCAATATCGGGATCGGCAAAGGATACCTGGGGGTCTGGATGGCCCATACCGGGTTCGGGATGCCATTGGCGATCTACCTATTGCGTAACTACATGGCCGGGCTGCCTCGTGACCTGATTGAGAACGCCCGGGTAGATGGCGCAACCGAGTTTCAGATTTTTACCAAGTTGATCCTGCCGCTTAGCTTTCCGGCACTGGCATCCTTTGCGATCTTCCAGTTCCTTTGGACATGGAACGATCTGTTGGTTGCCAAAGTCTTCCTGATCGATGCCAGCGGCCAGACAACGGTAATGACCAACCGTATCGTCGAACTGCTGGGTACGCGGGGCGGTAACTGGGAAATCTTGGCCACGGCGGCGTTTGTCTCAATCGCGGTGCCGTTGGCAGTCTTCTTTGCAATGCAGAAATATCTGGTTCGCGGCTTGCTGGCCGGTTCCGTAAAATAAGGGCGTGTGATGAACGTGCAGACCAACGCGACAGCATTCGAAAAAACCAAGTCGGCGTCAGATTGGTGGCGGGGCGGGGTGATCTATCAGATCTATCCGCGCAGCTTTCAGGACAGCAACGGTGACGGGATCGGAGACTTAAAGGGTATCACCCAGCGGTTAGGCTACATCGCCTCGCTAGGGGTTGATGCAATCTGGATTTCGCCGTTCTTCAAATCTCCGATGAAGGATTTCGGCTATGACGTCAGCGACTACCGCGATGTCGATCCGATGTTCGGTACTATGGCGGACTTCAAAGAGCTGCTGGATCAAGCCCATGCGCATGGGTTGAAGGTGATGATCGATCTGGTGCTATCCCACACCTCAGATCAGCATCCATGGTTCAACGAAAGCCGCGCCAGCCGCGAGAACCCGAAATCCGATTGGTATGTCTGGGCTGATCCCAAACCCGACGGGACACCTCCGAATAACTGGTTATCGATTTTTGGTGGTTCGGCTTGGCAGTGGGATGCGCGGCGTTTGCAGTATTATCTGCACAACTTCCTGACTTCGCAGCCAGATTTGAACTTCCATTGCAAGGCTGTCCAGGATGCCCTGCTGGATGTGGCGCGCTTCTGGCTGGAAATGGGGGTCGACGGCTTCCGTCTGGACACCATCAATTTCTATTTCCACGACGCCCAGCTACGTGACAATCCTGGCCTGCCGATGGATCAGAGGAACTCATCAATTGCGCCGATGGTGAACCCGTATAACCATCAGGATCACCTCTATTCCAAAAGTCAGCCCGAGAATATCGCCTTCTTAGAACGTCTGCGCGCCCTGACCGATGAATACGAGGGCCGCGCATGTCTGGGTGAGGTCGGCGACGCGCAGCGCGGGCTTGAGATTATGGGCGAATACACCAGCGGCGATAAACGGATGCACATGTGTTATGCTTTCGAGTTCCTCGAAAAGCGGGCTTTGACGGCAGCTTACGCAAAGCAGGTTTTTGACCAGCTTGAGGACAAGGCGGGTGATGCATGGCCATGCTGGGCCTTCTCAAACCACGACGTGCAACGCCATGCTTCGCGTTGGGGTTTGGACGATGCAGCTGTCCGGCAGCACGCCGTTCTGATGATGTGCCTGCGTGGCTCAGCCTGCCTGTATCAGGGTGAGGAACTGGGGCTACCCGAGGCAGATGTTGCGTTCGAAGATTTGCAAGACCCCTATGGTATTGAATTCTGGCCGGAATTCAAAGGTCGCGATGGCTGCCGTACTCCGATGGTCTGGGCCGCACAGGACGAACAATCCGGGTTCAGCACGAGCCGTCCCTGGTTGCCAGTCAGCGCTGCGCAGGCCGAGCGGGCGGTGGATCGGTTGGAAAAAGATCCAGCGTCGATGCTGCACCACTACCGCCATGCGATTGCATTGCGTCATGCGCACTCAGCGCTGATGTCCGGCGCGCAGACAGGGATGTCACAAATCGGTTCGGTATTGACCTTCACCCGAGAGGATGAAGCCGAGCAGGTCTTCTGCGCCTTCAATCTGGGTGACTGTCCGGTTGGCGTGACCCTGCCAGAAGGTGACTGGCAAGTGATCGGGGAGGAGTTGGGCGGCGTTCGCGGGGAAAGCAACGTGACGCTGGATGCCGCTCAATTCTGTCTATTGGCTCGGGAAAAGAGGTAAACCATGTCGGAACTCAAGCTTACGGATGTGGCCAAATCCTATGGTCCTATCGATGTTCTGAAACATATCGATCTCGAGATCGAGCAAGGCGAACTGATTGTCTTTGTCGGCCCGTCAGGTTGCGGAAAATCCACTTTGCTGAGGATGATCGCGGGCCTTGAAAAGATCACTGGCGGTACGCTTGAGATCGAAGGGCAGGTGGTGAACGATGTGCCACCTGCACAACGCGGCATCGCGATGGTGTTCCAGTCCTATGCGCTTTACCCGCATATGACGGTGCGCGAAAACATGGCCTTCGCGCTCAAGATCGCGAAGATGCCGAGCGCTGAGGTTGATGCCGCCGTGGAGCGCGCGGCCCAGATTCTACAGCTTGAACCCCTGCTGGATCGCCTGCCCAAGGCATTGTCTGGTGGACAACGCCAGCGCGTTGCCATCGGTCGTGCCATCGTGCGCGACCCCAAAGTATATTTGTTCGACGAGCCGCTTTCGAACCTCGACGCTGCCCTGCGCGTGGCGACGCGGATCGAGATTGCACGCCTGAAAGAGGCGATGCCCGACAGCACGATGATTTACGTCACCCACGATCAGGTCGAGGCGATGACACTCGCCAGCCGCATTGTGGTTTTGGCCAATAAGGGAGTTGCGCAGGTTGGCACGCCGCTGGAACTCTATGAGACGCCAGATAACGAGTTTGTCGCGCAGTTCATCGGCTCACCAGCAATGAACCTGCTGCCCGGGACTATTACCGCGACAGGAGAGACAACAACCGTCACGCTGGATGATGGCGGCGTGGCAATCTCATCAATCCCGACGGATGCCGCTGACGAAGGCAAAAAGGTCAATATCGGTGTCCGGCCTGAGGACTTAAACATCACTGATGGAACACCAATTTATTCCGGCTTGGTGGATTTCACCGAAGCTTTGGGTGAGGTCACGCTGCTTTACTTTGCAGTCCCGGATGGACGGGAGGCCGTGATTGCAAAACTACCTGGTGTTCAGCGCAATCTGCGAGGAAAAACCGTCTCGGTCACGGCGGCACCCGAAAAGGTGCATCTGTTCCACAACGGTCAGTCGATGAGGCGCTAGTCGAGCTTCGCAAGGAAGGTGAAAACTTTTTCCAGCCCTTCGCGAATGATCGACGGAGTATTGGCGTAACCGATCCGAACACAGCCTTCGAGACCCAAGGCAGAGCCCGGTGTGAACATCACGCCGGTTTCCTGCAGCAGTTTCACGCAGAACTCGCGCGAGGGCATGTCGACATCGTAATACAAAAGTGCAGTTGTTCCTGCTTTGGGTTTGACCCAGCTGATTTTGGGCTCGCTTTCGACCCATTCTTCCAGCATGGCGAGGTTGCCGCGCGTTATGGCGTGGCTGCGCGCCAGAATCTTGTCGTGGTTTTCCAGCGCAAGCGCGGCGAAATGGTCGTCGATCATGCCGACCGAGATCGTGTCATAGTCCCGATGGATCGAAACCGCTTCGATCAATTCTGGGTTGGCCGCAATCCAACCCAGTCGCAGCCCTGCCAGCGAAAACGCCTTGGACATGCCCGCGGTTGAAATGCCTTTCTCATAAAGATCTGCAACCGCATCCGTCATGCCCGAACCTTCTTGCCCGGTACCGCGATAGACTTCATCACACAGCAACCATGCTCCAGCGGAGCGCGCGATTTCGACGATCTCAAGCAGGAATGCGCGATCCATCACCGCACCGGTTGGGTTGTTGGGGTTGTTGATGGCAATCAGTTTGGTGCCCGGAGTTACGGCGGCGCGCAGCTCCTCAAGATCGGGCAAATAAGCGTTCTCGGCCCGTAAATGGATCTGCGTCACCTCCGCGCCGATGCTGGCCGGGATGGAATAGTGTTGCTGATAGGTGGGCACGACGGCCACCACCTTGTCGCCGCGCTCGACCAGCGTTTTGTGGACCAGCATGTTGGCACCGATGGTGCCATGGGTGACGATGACATTCTCACGCTTTTGCTGTTCATATAGGCTACAAATCGCATCGCGCAGCCGGTCCGAGCCCCGGATCGCGCCATAGGTCATTTTCATCCCCAACAATTCAGACAGATCATCCGAGTTTTTGCCGGAAAGCTTCAAAAGCTCGGCGATACTCAGGCTCTCGACGCAAGTCTCTGCAAGGTTATAGGCGCAGCGGGTTTCCCATTCATCCATCCAGATTTCGACGCCAAAGGGTTCGATCTTCATCGCGCTATCCTGTTCGACTAAGCCATCGCGCATCGTTCCCATGGCGAAGCGGCAAGGTCAACCTCGGCAGATGACCGTTATCGAACTTGCACAAGAGGCGTGTATCGTTACCGGTAGATCGCCACAGGATCACCCAACGCATCTTCATCTGGGTGAACGCCAAGGCCCGGTGTTTCGGGTAGATGCAGGTGGCCATCCACGTTTCTCGGCCCACGCCCACCGGCGATATCGACGGTGATCATGTCCTGACAGGCCCAGACAGCATGGCAATTCGCATCCGGAATTGTCGCCGCCAGATGCAGCGCTTCGGTATCCGCCAGCACAGAACCACCGGTTGCCATTACAAACATGTCAATCCCATGCGCCAGCGCGACATCGCGCATTCGGACCGCTTTGGTCAGCCCGCCGACCCGGTTGAGCTTGATGCCAAATATTTCGGCAATGCCATCGCGGGCTATGCGCGTCGCGTCCTGAAGGGTCACAAGGCTTTCATCAACGGAAACAGGCGAAGCATGTTTGCCTGAGATCGCGGCAATGTCATCCAGTGTTTCGCAAGGCTGTTCGATCATGACATTGAGGTCTTCGACCGCACTCATCACGCGTAATGCCTGCTGCCGCGTCCAGCCGCGATTGACGTCATAGAGGATGATGTCTTCGGGATTGCGCAGGCTTTCCATGTCACGGATTCGGGCGATATCACGGGCCACATCGCCGCCGATTTTGACGGAATGGGCGATATAGCCGCGCTGCCGGTATCGTTCGATGACGGCGCGGGTTTCTTCGATTGTCTTGGCTCCTACGGAGGATGCGATTGGGCGCGGCGTACGCGACCCTCCCCCCATCAAATCAGCAATCGGAAGACCAGCAACCTGACCGGCTATGTCCCAGCACGCCATGTCAATCGGGCTTTTGGCGTAGAGATGCCCGGGTAGGGCCTGATCCATCGCGCGTTCAACATCCAGAACTCGCCGCGGGTCGAGGCCAAGAACAAACGGTGCCATCGTCTCGATCCCGGCCCGTATGCCGGGGCCGTGGGCGGGTACATAGGTATGCCCCCAGGGCGTGCCTTCGCCCCAACCAACAAGCCCTTTGTCGGTTTCAATCTTGACCAGCGTCGCATCGAGCTTCTCAAACTTCAATCGCCCGCCTGACAGCCAGTATGGATGCTCCAATGGCAGGTCGATTTGAAAGACAGAAATCCCGGCAATTTTCATTTTGGTTTCACCTCGACGCAGTATGTCATGCGGCATCCATCCGAGGCAGATCATCCATTCCATCGCCCCGCCACAAGACAAAGGTCAGGATTGAATGATCACTTGTCGTCATGGCGTGGCTTTGCCAACTTTCATGCTGGCGGGTCTGGCCCGGCCCGACAAGCTGTGCATTCCCTTCAACCTTAAAACAGGCTTTTCCAGCGAGCGTCAGGTATAGCTCTTCAGCCTGATGGCTGTGCCAGTCATACTGCAGACCTGCGCCCCAATAGGCGACATAACCGCGTAGTTGGGTCGAATGGAAATGCCCGCTGGGTCCGAACAGTTCGTAATACCCGTATCGAGACAAGAAATCCGCACCGACTTCGGATTCGGAATAGGTCAGTTTCCAGTGCGCTTGCTCAGCAGTTGCTGCAATAGCCGTAACCAATGCCTGTGTTTCGGGCGTACCGTTCAGACCAAATTTGCTGACAAGCCGGGTTGCCGGAATCTGTGCGGGCTGTAAGTCCGTTCTGGATAAATCTGTTGGCCAACCCCCAAAACCCGCCAAATCCGGGTGGTTCTGATGCAATCGCCTGGCGGCCATTAAAACATCATCCAACGTCATGGGATCACCACGATGTTTCCGGTGTGTTTCTTCGCGATGAAGGCGGTTTGTGCCTCATGCAATTGGCTTAGAGGGTAGGTTGCGGCCAGGGCCGGTTTTACTTCGCCCGCTTCGATATAACGTACAAGATTTTGCATTACTTCGGGGTCGATGACGGTCGAGCCTGTAAAGGTCAGATCGCGCAAGTAGAACGTCCGCAAATCGAACTCGACCATAGGGCCCGCGATGGCGCCCGAGCAGGTATAGCGTCCGCCGCGTTCAAGAATGCTGATAAGCTGCGGCCAGTATGACCCGCCCACCACGTCGGCAACGACCGTGATCTTTTCGTCTCCCAATGATTTGCGCAAATCATCGGGGGCGCGGGACAGGATGACATCTGGACCCAACAGGGCCACGTCGTCGTGCTTAGCCTCCGACGCCATCGCGATGACCCGCGCATTTCGGCGCTTGGCCAGTTGAACCAGAGCGCCACCGACGCCGCCAGATGCGCCCGGAACAAGAACAGTGTCAGCCGCGGTGACCTTGGCGCGGGTCAGCATGCCTTCGGCGGTTGAGTAGGAACAGGAGAAGGTTGCCAGCTCAGCATCCGAAAGTGTTGATTGGATGGCTATCGCATTGACAGCCGGGATCGTTGTGTATTCGGCAAAGCCGCCATCTCGCTCTGATCCGAAGTAGCCGGTTTTGTCCTTGTTTACCGGATCGGTCGGATCGCGCAACCAGCAATCGGTTATCACACGCTCGCCCAAGCGGTTTGGATCCACGCCGTCTCCAACTCCAACGATCTGCCCACAGACATCCGCCCCTTGAATGCGCGGAAAGGCCAGTGGCGCTCCGCCCCAGGTTGGGTCATCAGTGCCGACCTCTTCAAACGCGCCACCGGTGGTCGCATCGCTGACGGTTTTAGAATACCAGCCGGACCTAGTGTTTACGTCGGTATTGTTCAGGCCACAGGCACCGACCTTGATCAGAACTTCGCCCGGTTTGGGAGTAGGACACGGCCAGTTTTCGTGCCAGACCATCTGATCAAGATCACCGTGCCCCATGGTGACCATCGCCTTCATTGTCTCGGATTGGGCCATGCGGCAAACTCCGTCGATGCATTTACGGTGACCTCAATCAAGCGCGGGAGTGAACTGAAAGACATCGGTCCGCCCCCCCCTGAGTCGATTTGGTCTCGACACCGTATGCAAACAAAAATACCATCGTCAATCATGAATGGGACAGATGTATCAAATTTAGTTTTGGAACGGCTGGCGGAAGAACTGTCTCAGTTGACACCCGAGGCACGCAAGGCTGCGACCTATGTGCTTGAGAACCCGCGCGACGTGGGCGTATCGACTGTACGCGAAATTGCTGAAGCCGCCAATGTGAAACCCAATACCATTGTCCGAATGGCGCGGCAGGTGGGGTTCGAAGGCTACGAAGATTTCCGGGTTCCCTTCCGCGAGGCGATCCGGCGCGGGCAGGCCGATTTCCCGGAACGCGCACGTTGGCTGCAGGATATTCGTAAGTCCGGCAATATGGGCGGGCTTTATGCGGATATGGTTCAGGACGCCCTGCGCAATGTCGAGGAGACGTTTGCCAATATCTCGTCCGAACAGCTGAAAGCCGCCGCTGAAGATATCTGGAATTCGCGTAACGTGTTCGTGCTGGGCGTTGGCGTGAACAATTCGAATGCGCGAAACTTTGTTTATCTGGCCTCGACGGGCATGGTGCAGTTTCATGCTATCCCGCGCGCTGGATCAAATCCGATTGACGATCTGGCATGGGCGGACAAACGCGATGTGCTAATTGCGATGACCTGCAAACCTTATCGGAATGAAGTGGTCGAGGCGGTGCAAGTTGCCCGAGAGCAGGGCATGACGGTGGTCGGTCTTTCTGACAGCCCAGCCAGCCCTGTTCTGCGCAATGCACAACACGGGTTCGTCATCTCGGCGGATACGCCGCAATTCTTCCCGTCATCAGTAAGTACTATCGCATTGCTCGAAACGCTTTTGTCGTTCGTCATTGCAGTGGCCAGCGACGAGATCGTCGAAAGAGTGGCGACCTTTCACAAGCGTCGCCATCAGCTAGGCCTATATCACGCGGAAGAGCCCTGATTGGATCAGGCCAATCCGCATTGGCCTTTCAGCCACGCACTAGGTGACCACCATCCACATCCAGCACAGCGCCCGTGAGATAGCCATTTGTCATTGCCATTATCACGGCTTGGGCGATGTCCTCTGCCTCACCAATACGTCTGACGGGCAGGCTGTTACCAACCTGAGCGAACATGGCCTCGCGAGCCTCATTGGACATTGCCGCGTAAGCCTCGGTCGCAACCATTCCTGGGCTAATGCAGTTCACGCGCGCACGACCTGATAGCTCCAATGCCAACCCCTTGGACAGGGCTTCGACCGCCGCGTTCACGGCCCCAAGACCCGTTGCACCGGCAGAGGGTCGGCGGCTGAGGACGCCAGAAAAGAAGGTGATGGAGCCGCCTTCAGTCAAGACAGGCAAGACTTCACGCGCCGCCACATAGGGCCCGATAAATTTAGCCTCGAACATCGCGCGCAGGTCAGTGGTTGGCAATTCGGCGAAGGCCCCACGCGCTGCGCTTGAGGCAGAGATGACCAGATGATCTACTTTTTCAAGGCCGCTGGCCCAGGACTTCATGCCAGTTTCGTTGGTGGTATCGACCGGTGCGATCTGAACTCCGCCTCCGATGTCTGCCGCTGCTGCCTCCAGCTTGGCGAGACTCCGGCTGGCGATGGTAACTTTCGCACCGAGCGCCACCGCCAGCTTTGCGGTGGCCTTACCCATGCCGCTGCTGCCGCCAATGATAACAACGTGTTTGCCGATGAGGGCCGTTTCGAAAACCGAGTTCATTGCTTTGGTTCCTTGCATGTCGTGTCTGTTAAATGAGTCAATCGATGCTGAGCACCAACTTGCCGGTGGTTTCGCCCGCCTCTAGGCGGCGATGTGCTTCCGTAGCCTTGGCGATTGGGTATGTGGTGATCTGAGGACGCAGAATGCCAGTTTCCAACAGCTTGAATACCTTGGTCATGTCCGCGCCGAATGCAGTTGGTCGGTTGGAAAAATACGTGTAAATATCGCTGACCCGCACTGAGACAGATTTCTGGAAGTGTTTCGCCAGATCCTCGGCAAAATCGCCAGCTGGCGGCCCGGCAAGGAATCCGAAGAGCACAGCCGTTCCAAGGGGAGCCAGCGCATCAAGGTCTGATTTCAAGGAGTCACCGGAAACCGGATTCAACGTCAGATCAACACCGCGCCCACTTGTGATCTCTGGCACCAGCGTGGCCACGTCCTGAGTACGATAGTCGATGACAAAATCTGCTCCTTGCGCCTGGGCGTATCCGACCTTTTCAGTGCTGACCGAAGCGATCACAGTCATGCCCAGATGCTTGGCGATGTGGAGGGCCATCGTGCCCACTCCGCCTGCAGCCGCATGCACCAGTACGGATCTTCCGGCCGCCGCACCGCCCAGATTGACCAGCATGTGATAGGCCGTCATTGCGTTTACAGGGATTGCTGCTGCGGTTTCAAAGGCGATGGTATCGGCAATTTTGGTTACATAAGGTGCACTTATTACGGAATGCGTACCATAGCCGCCCGCACCAATCGGGCCCATCCATGCGACGCGATCACCCACGGCGAAACCAACGGCATCTTTGCCCGTCGCTTCGACGATTCCGGCACCTTCAACGCCGGGTACATGGGGCAGGTCTGGCATCATGCCCTCTGGCATTTCGCCACGGCGAATAATCGTATCGATAAAATTTACCGCCCCGGCATGATTACGGATCAGGATTTCTCTGGCACCGGGCTGTGCGACAGCTTGGTCAACGCTTCGCAGAACTTCGGGCCCGCCAGTTTGGGTGATTTCTATCGCGTACGGCATCATGCATCTCCTTTTGTTTCGCAGAAGATAGCGATGACGCCATTTCGTGATAATCGTTGAATCTAGAAGGTATTATCTCATAAATAGAATTATGATCTACAACGACCTTGGCCTGTTTACTGTTGTCGCCCACCACCTCAGCTTTTCCAAAGCTGCAGATCGGCTGGGTATTCCGCTTAGCAGGATTAGTCGCAGGATTGCCATGTTAGAGGATCATCTGGGCGCTAAGCTATTCGAGCGCACGACAAGGCAGGTGCGCCTGACCGAAGAGGGGCGCCGTCTTCTGGATCGTTGTCAGGATCCGATTGAAGCGCTTCAGCGTGTTGCGGGTTTTACCGATGACACGCGGCACCACACGATCCGCATTACGGCCCCACCCTTGGCAGCTCGTACAACGATTGGGCCAAAGCTGGTGGATTTCGCCGAACAAAATCCTCAGGTCCAGCTTGAACTGACGACGACTAACATCATGCTGGATTTTTTCGCGGACAATATCGACCTCGCCTTTCGGGTCGGTCCGCTTGCGGACTCCGGTCTTGTTGCTAAGCGGTTATGGTCAGTTCCATATTGTTTTTGCGCAGGGCAGGGCTTCATTCGAGAGCACGGACTTTCGGGACCTTTGACGCGACCGAAGTTCCAGACTCTTCCTGCGCTGATGGCGGGTCAACCTTGGGTACTGGAAACGGGAGAGACGGTGAATCCAGCCCACATAGCCCATAATATTGGCGACCTTGATGTCATAGCACAGGCCGCTCGTCGTAATCTGGGGATAGCGATGTTGCCTAAGGATATGGTGGAGGGCGATCTGCGACGACTGGAAGTTGAGAATACTGTCCCGCTGACTCGAGACATGTATGCGGTTTATCCCAGCCGTCGCCTGTTGCCCGAGCGTGTCAGGAAACTGATCGATTTCATGGCGCCGAGATAAATCCTACCAATCAATTTGCACCCCATCCCGAAAGAAACCACCTGTTGGACCGTTCACAGGCAGTGTTGCAGCCCACACGACGCCCTTGGCCCCTTCGGACACCGGGCGACCACCCCCGCCCATGTCAGTGGCGACCCAGCCGGGGCACACTGCGTTGACAAGGATGCCTTCGGGTTTCAAATCAGCCGCAGTCTTGATGGTCAGCGCATTGAGCGCTGTTTTCGAGATGCCATATCCAGGAGTGCTGGATGACATGCCTGTCAGCGCTCCTGAGCCGGAAGACACGTTTACAATCCGGGCATCATGACCATTTTGAAGTAAAGGAACGGCCGAAATGGTTGTTGCCCAGGCTCCGAAGAAGTTGGTCTCGAAAGCACGGCGCACGCGCACCAGGTCGGCGCTGAGCGTGTGCTGATCCGTGTCGTAGTCAACGCCTGCATTGTTTACCAGTATGTCGAGATATCCGTATTCGGAGTTGATCTTATCAAAGGCAGCGTTGACCGAGCTCTGATCGGACACGTCCAGTTGCAAGGCCTTAGCTCCATGCCCAATCTCTTCGGCCGTGGCTTGTCCCTTTTGCGGGTCGCGCGATGCTACCAAAACAAATAATCCATGATCGCGGGCCAGTTGTAGGGCGACTTCTTTGCCGATGCCTCGATTGGCTCCGGTCACAAGTGCGATACGTTGTTCGGTCATGAGGTTTCCTTTGAATTTTCGTCAGTTAACCGAAAGCAAAGCCTAATAGTGAGATTGCCAACATCGCTCTGGCAAGGCAACCGGCGCGCAACGATGCGGCGTTAACTGATGTCAGTTGGCCCCGGCCCCGCGTTCACCGGCGAGGGCGACGAGACCACGGTCGCCGGTTTCCCAAAGAGCGGTCATTGTCATCGCTGTTACAACCCAGCGGTCACCTGTTTTTTCCAGCACATAGTCATAACGGCCGCCCAATACCCATAGGCCATCGTCAAGCCGGTGGGTAGCGGTGAAATCAGCCTGCGCCGTCGCGGCGGTTTCTGAAACTGAGGTGATTGCGTGGTTGGTCACCATGTGATGCGTGCTGTCGAACCCGGGCAAGAAGGCGGCCCAGCCCGCAACAAGTTCGTCAGCGGGTTGGGTTGCCGGGTCTCCACCCCAAAGGCTGGTGTAGTCAATGTTGACGTGATCGGCGAAGGCATCCCTTACACGGGTCCAATCATGCCGGTCTGCGCCTGCAGCGATATCCGTTAGGGTGCGGGTGATGTCGGTTTGATCGGCCAATGCAGGGCCTCCAATCATTGTTATGGCGGTGAGCATGGCGATGAGGGATCGTTTCATATCCGGGTCCTTTGTCAGAGTTGGACAAAGCAACGTACGTTGCTGCGCCTGCTTCATTCATTAGCCAGGCGTTCAGGCACGGGCGCTAAGGTGTATTGCGACCAAAAAAACGCATTTGCCGCATCCTGATCGGCACTGAGATTGGTGGCCTCGACGATCTTGCCGTTCTCGATCCGGTAGACCAGAGCCCAGATGGTATCGACATTCGGCTTACCTTCGGCGTTGGACCAGCCTCGGTGAATATCTACAACATGGGTTTCATCCGCGCCAAAGTAGATCGGGTCAGCCTGAAACCCAGCTGCGCCCAACTGGGCGAAGAAGGCCAAAACTTCATCCCGACCGTTTTTGGTGCCGCTCAGCGGATGGCGGCCGGGAATGTGCCATTGTACGTCCTCGTCCATGACAGCGGCGATTCCATCAAGGTCGTTCGAGCCGTAAGCCGCAAAAAAATTCTGAACCACTTTCATATTGTCTTCGGGGGTATCGGCCATTGCGTTGCCTCCCATAACGGTCGCGACCGCGAGTGCTAGTTGAAGTTTTCGGGTCATTAGGGTCTCCAAGGGAATGAGGCGTCGGATAGCGAGGTCCGACGCCTGATCAGCAGGATCAATTATCCAATCCGGCGCGGAAGTGGTCGGCAACGGCGTCGGCCGCCCGTGTCACGTCCTCGGGGTTGTCGTAGAAATCGAACTGCGTGACATCCTCGAGCCACTGCGCAGTCGCTTCACCGGCAAATCCGGCAAGGAAGGTCTGCACGCCCTGCGGGATCGCTGCGCTTTCAGAGTGAACAATGGTCAGCGGTTTATCCAGACGCTGTGGGTTGTCGGCGGGATGGTAGGTCAGCCAGCCTTCCCAGCCTGCATTGTTCCATTTGTCATCATATTCCGGGATCGCTCCACGGTCCGCCTCATAGTAGTAGCCACCGATCGGCATCAGCACGCCTTCGGCACCTTCTGGACCCGCGGCAGGAATGATCTGGCCCCCGGCGGCTTCGGCAGCCCGAGAGACTTGAAGCAAGCCGGCAACACCTTCTGCGCCGCCGTAGACGGCCTCAACAATTTCGGCGTTCTGCAGCCAGGGAGCAACCAAACCAAGTCGCTGAACCAGCGGGTTGCCCGAGACGGCATCGACCATATAACCCGCTGAGGCGCAGATACCCAGCCCATTGATGTGCTCGGCGTCCACTTCTGGCAGGGTCGCTATGAATTCGATCGCTGCCTTGATGTCCGAGGTCTTGGCTTCGGGGCTTTCGACAAAGCGCGCTTGGTTCGGCAGATCGCCGGATTTACCCCAGCCCCGGAAATCGAAGGTGAAGGCGGCAAATCCGCGTTCGGCCATTTCCCGGGCATAGTTCGCCGGCATCTGTTCTTGTACCGAGGTCCAGGCCCCTGTGACCACGACCGTTGGCAAAGGTGCATCGCCGCGTTCTTCGGGTAGGTACAGTGTGCCGGATAGGGTGGCACCTTCATTCTCAAAGGTGACAATGCGGGTTTCGACCTGTGCGACGGCAGCTGTCGAGGCCATTAAAGCCGCAGCGGTATTCAGAGCGAGGGTTTTCATCGCGATATCTCCCAAAGTCTGTCTGGATGGGCGCAAGCCCGATGACGAAAGAGATACGTTGCCGGAGGTTCACTTGATTGCACCGGACTGCTGTGTTTTTGAATGATCCTGCATCAAGCCATGTTGGCCGCGCGATAAGCCTTGGGGGTTTGTCCCACCACCTGTTTAAAGCTGCGCGTGAAATGAGCCTGATCGGAAAAGCCACATTCCAAAGCGATATCACCCAGAGGACGCTGCTGGTCTTGCATCATCTTCATCGCCTGTTCAATTCGGTAGGCCATGACATATTGCATCGGGGTCGTGCCCAACGTCTCTTTGAACATGCGTGCGAAGTGCGAAGGGCTCATTCCCGCCTCGGTCGCGAGCTGCTCAACGGTTATGGTCTGATCCAGCCGGTTCTGTACAAAGGCCAAAACGCGCTGGTAATGCCGGGATGTGAAGCGGGATGACAACTGAACATCTTCGATCCGGCGTTTTCCATATTTCTGGAGCAGTTTCACTAGGAATACGCGGCTCATGGCTTCGAACATCACGACTGAAGACATGTCGGTCGATTCCAATGCGTCGCGCAGTATAACGCCAGCCGTGCACAGATCAGGGTCCGAGAACTGCGGCAAATCCCGAAATTGCTGCGGGTCAAGCAGCATGCCCAGCTCGGACTGAGCAAAGCGTTCAACCTTAGCCGGGTCCAGCGTGATAACGATGACATCAGACGTCGCGTACCACTGCCAACCCGATCGCATACCAGCCGGAGTGACGATGATTTCATCCTTGTGAAACATGAAATCCCGCAACTCATCATCCCTCCAGTTCCGAACTCTGTGCGGAATGGTCTGGAGATTGAGAAGCACGTGATGCTCTTTGAAAACATCCTCGGGCATCTGATCCGGCTCAGCCCGGAAATACCGAACGGACATCAACCCTGCAGCCGAAGGCCGCTCGATCGCATCGCTGTTTAGTAAAGGTTCCGAGGGGTAAATGTCCGCATATCTCGAAGGCAATCGTCGGCTCCCATAGTGTACCTGGGCAATTCTCGCTGGCGTCGATCGCACACGGTTGAAAACATCCAACAGGGGTGCGAACCCATGGAGTGGTTCCGTGGCCACCTGCTTCTCGCAACGCAGCCGTAGCGTTCGGGTCGACGCTTAGAGAATTTTCAAGATTGCGGTCGCTGAATCAAGACGGAACACGATGCCCGACGAGAAACACGCGCTGCCGTTGATCCTAGAAAATAGTCCATTGCCGATGGGTGATGCGCTCCGACAACAATCAAATCAGCGCCGATTTCTCGCGCGAACTCGGTAATACGCAGCCCTGGCTTTCCCGTTTCTACCTGGCAGTTTATATCGGTCGCTTCTCCGGCGATCGACTTTAGGGTTCCCATGATTTTGTTGGTCAGATGGTTCTCGGATTTCACTGTCACGAATTCCGCCGTAAAACCCGGGATTTGTTCCAGAACTGTAAGTAGTGTGATCTTTCCGTCAGCTGCCAAAAGCTTGCGGGCAGTGGTGATTTTCTCGGCAACCAACTCTTCATGATCAATGGCAACGGGGATCAATATGGATTTATACATGTAAAGCACTCCCAGTGAGTTTCGGCGATGTCAACGAGCAGGGCTTGGTGCATCATAACTTGATAAGTACTTTCAGAATTAACGGTTCTGATCTGTTGCCCAGGACCCCGCCCTGCCTTAGTGGCCAAACACCTCGAGCCGCGCCCATTCTGGACCTCGGTTCAAGAGAAAGACGGCCACCGCATATGCAATGGCCGCCTTGAGGTTACTATGCGCTGCGATACAGTTTTGTCATCGAGAATTCCCGATGTCCCAGCGCCTCTGCCGCGGTGTTACGGCCGTTTGCTGTCCTGCGGATCATATCGATCAGAGCATCACCAGCCTGATCAATGGTTTGTTCGCGCCGCAAGATGCCTGAAACATCAACGTCCACATGCTCGCCCATGGTGCGCACTGTACGCGGGTTCGCGGTGATCTTGATGACCGGAACGATCGGGTTGCCCACCACGTTGCCCTGACCTGTCGGGAAGGTATGGATCACAGCACCGCCCGCCGCCATCAGCGTCACACATTCCGCCGCAGCTGATGAACTGTCCATGAAGTACAGGCCTTTGCCCGAGTTAGGTTGCTCGGCAGGTTCCAGAATGTCGATATACTGCGAAGTCCGGCCGATCTTTTCGAGGTTGCCAAGCGCCTTTTCCTCAATGGTGGTCAGGCCACCTTCGATGTTGCCCTTGGTTGGCTGACTGTCGCTGAGATCATCGGTTTGATGCGCAAAGATCACATCGTCCTGATAGGCCTTCCACATCTTGTACCAGCGCTCGCCGACCTCTTCGTTGATGGCGCGTTTCTGGCAGATATGTTCCGCCCCGGTGATTTCCGAGGTTTCACCAAAGAACCCGGTGATCCCTTCGGGCAGCAACTTGTCATACATGTTGCCAACGGTTGGGCAGGACCCCAGACCCGTTGTCGTGTCGCTTTCACCGCATTTGGTCGAAATCCAAAGCTCGTTGATCGAGCATTCCTCGCGCTGGACCTCGGTGGCCTTGTGGACAAAATCCTTGGCGGCCCATGAAGCGCGCCGGATGGTCTCGAAGTCACCGTTCTGTTCGATTGAGAACTCTGCCACGTCCTTGCCGGTCTCGCGGATGCCGTCGGCAATGCGTTTGGTCCAACCCGGCTCGATGCCGATGACGACCACCGAGTGGACATTCGGGTTGGCCCCTGTGCCGATCATAGTGCGGAAATGCAGCTCGAGGTCCTCGCCGAACTGAAGGCGGCCATAAGCATGTGGGATTGCCAGCGTGCCCTTGACGTTGTTGGCGACTGCCTCGCAGGCGGCGTTGGAAATGTCATCGACGGGCAGGATCAGCACGTGGTTGCGCACACCAACCCGGCCGTTTTCGCGCCGGTAGCCCATGACAGTCATGTTTGAATATTTGCTCATGGTATTAACCCCTTACCAGCGCTTGGTCTTGCAGTTTTGCGTGTGGACATGCCCGCCGCGTGGGATGTCAGCGATGATCTTACCAATGTCTTCGCCATATTTGATCGCCGTATCGCCGTTCTTGAGGTCCGTGAGCGCAATCTTGTGGCCAATCGGAACATCCGCGCCTGCGGTCAGGCGAAAGGTCGAGTTGTCATGTGTAATACAGCACAGCATGTCGGTGCCTGCAGTCAGGCCTTCAACGACCACGACACCGACATTGTCTTCCTCTTCATGCACCAAAAGGTGCGGTATTTCATTTGGGGCTGGATTTGACATGAAGGTCTCCGGTTTTTGCTATGGTTTAAGGATGGTTTTCGGCGCAAGCGTCTTGCCAGCGCGAATGTCTGTAAAGGCCGCGGCCCCGTCGGACAGGTCGCGGGTTTCAACCCAGTCAAGCGTCCCGAGGCGGCCGTTGAACATGGCATTGCATGTGTCGCGGAAGTCCTGTGCGGTATAGGTGTAGGTGCCGATCAGCGTGATTTCCTGCAGCGTGATGCGTCGGATATCCAATCCACCTTCGGAACTGCCTAGGCCGATGTGCAAAATCACCCCGCCCGGGCTGACGAGCGCCGAGGCAACCGCACGGGTAGACGAAAACCCCACTGCGTCGATCACCAATGGAATGTCCTGTTCCGGTGTGTCCACAACGGCGATTCCACAGGTGTCGCGAAGATAGGTCGCACGGGCTGCGTTGGGTTCGGATAAGGTCACCTGCTCGACCCCCATCGCAGTGAGCGCGAGAGCTGCCGCTAGCCCGATTGCCCCGCCGCCAATCACATGGGCACGCCGTTCGTCTGCCGGGTGCAGGGACGCAAGCCCCAGCCGCACCGCATGCCAGCTGACTGCAATCGGTTCGGCGAGTGCGGCCTGCTCCAGCGTGATATGCGAGGGCACTTCAATCAAATTGCGCTCTGGGATAGCGACGTATTCCGCAAAAGCGCCTTCGCGCGGCGGCATTGAGATGATCTGTCGCGAGGGGCAAAGGTTCTCACGTCCGGACCGGCTGGCCGCGCTGTTGGGGTCGTTTACCAGCGGATTGATGGTTACGCGGCGACCATCAGCAGTCACTCCGGCCCCTTCATGGCCGAGGATCAGCGGTGCCGGGCGGCGGTCATCATGGCCCAGATAGGCGTGCATGTCGGACCCGCAAATGCCGACGCTATCGATACGGACGAGAACCTCATCGGGGCCTGGCTCTGGGTTCGCGAATTTGCGGTATTCCAGTGTTTCGACATCGGTGTAAACCAAAGCTTTCATTTCGCTGTAAACCCTCCATCGACCATCAAAACTTGCCCGGTCACGAAGGCACAGGCATCAGAGCAAAAGAACAGCAACGGGCCGTCGAGGTCTTTGGGCTCACCGTTGCGACCGATACAGGTCTGCGCAGCATTACGGTTCGCGCGTTCAGGATCATTGAACACCGCAGCCGTCAGCTCGGTTCGAAAGAACCCAGGGCCAATCGCGTTTACGCAGATTCCGCTTGATGACCAGGCCTCGGCCATTGCTCGGGTCAGCTGTGCCACGCCGCCCTTTGACGCCCCATAGCTAAGCCCACCTGGAAAAGCCCGGCTGGACTGGAGCGATGCGAAATTTACGATCCGTCCCCAGCCTTTGGCCTTCATATCGGGCACTAGGTGCTGCGACAGAAAGAAGGGAACGGCAAGGTTCAATCCCAGTGTGATGTCCCACCCCTCAGGCGATACATCATCCGCAGCCTCGCGCGTGTTGATCCCGGCGGCATGCACCAGAATATCCGGTGCCCCAAACGGCTGCGACGCGGCGACGGCCAGCTCTGCCAACCGATCACGATCCGAAAGATTCCAGGGCAGGGGATGGACCTGATCCAGCTCGGCCAACGCTTCTGCACGTCGCGCCACGCCCACGACCTTAGCGCCGGCATGCGACAGTACCTCTGCCGCTCTGCGACCAAGGCCGGAGCTGGCCCCGGTCACAAGAGCGGTATGTCCAGTGAGATCAGGATGATAGGTCACGGGTTGGGTCAGTCTTCGGCTGTCAGGTCAAAGTTTTCATCGGGGAAGAACTTGGCCAGTCGAATATCCGCAGTACGCGCGTGCCCCTCCATACCTTCAAGGCGTGAGATACGGGCCGTCGCCTGCGCAATCGGCTTCATCGCATCAGCGGTCGAGCACTGCCAGGTCACGATCTTCATGTATTTATGGACGCTGAGGCCACCGGTGTAAGTGGCCGCCCGGCTCGTGGGCAGCACGTGATTGGTGCCCGAGGCTTTGTCGCCAAAGGCAACCGTGGTCTCTTCGCCCAAGAAAAGCGACCCATAGCACGTCAGCCGATCCAGCCACCAATCAAGATCATCGGCCATGACTGTCAGGTGTTCCGGGGCGTATTGATCCGATGTCGCCGCCATTTCTTCGCGATCCGCGCACAGGATGACCTCGGCATAATCGCGCCACGCAGCCGTAGCGTTTTCGCGGTTCACTTCGGGCAGGTCCTCGATCAGCACTGGCACCAAGCGCATAACCTCTTCGGCGAGGTCGCGATTGTCTGTCACCAGCCAAACCGGTGAGTTGTATCCGTGCTCGGCCTGCCCAACGAGGTCAGTTGCAACAACCATCGGATCAGCAGTGACATCCGCAAGGACCAGACTGTCCGTCGGGCCCGCGATCATGTCGATGCCGACACGCCCGAACAGGATACGCTTTGCTTCGGCCACAAACTGATTGCCGGGGCCCACAAGGATGTTAGCCTTGGGAAGCCCGAACAACCCGAAGGTCATCGCCGCAACCCCCTGCACGCCGCCCATGGCCATGATCTTGTCGGCGCCACAGATATGCGCGGCGTAGACGATCGCAGGCGCAATGCCGACATCGGGGCGCGGCGGTGAGCAGGCGACGATATGTTTACATCCCGCCACCTTCGCCGTCGTAACGGTCATGATCGCGCTGGCGATATGGCTGTAGCGCCCGCCTGGGACGTAGCAACCGGCTGCATCCACCGGGATCATCTTCTGGCCAGCGGTCAGGCCCGGCACAACCTCGACTGCGATGTCGGTCATGGACGCTTTCTGTGCCTCGGCAAAGCGTTTGACGTTGCTGTGGCTGAACTCGATGTCGCGCTTCAGCTTTTCTGGCACGGCATCCATCGCGGCCTGTATTTCGGCATCGCTGAGAATGACGTTGCCTTCGTAGTTGTCGAATTTGGCGGCGTATTCCAACGCCTTGGCATCGCCGCCTGCTTCAATATCAGTCAGGATTCCCTGCACAATTTCACTGACGTCTGACGCTCCGCTGCGCGCGGTCAGCGTGGCTTTCTTCAGGTATTCACGGGTCATGTATCGAGTCCTTTTCTTACCGCGTCTTTCGGCGGCTTATCGATAGACATCAGGCAACAGTGAGGTAGAGAACGCCGGGATATAGGCGATCATCAACGTCACGATCAGCATGAAGAAAACAAACGGGATGGCGCGGTAGGCGATCTTGAGGATCGACTCGCCCGTAATCCCCGACACCACGAACAAGTTCAGCCCCAAGGGTGGAGTAATAAACCCGACCCCCAGCGCGGTGATCATCATGATGCAGAACTGAATCTGGTTCATCTCAATCTCTTGCGCCAACGGGTAGAGAATCGGTGCCAGGATCACGATGTTGGGCGTCGTTTCCATAACGCAGCCCGCAATGATCAGGATAAGGACCATCATGGCGATCAGTACGAATTCGTTACTGCTGACCGAGGTCAAAGCCCCTACAAATCCTTGCGGCACTCCAATGATCGCCAGAGCTTCGGCCAGAGGGATCGAGAAGGCGATGATCGGAAGGATCACGCCGTTGACCTTGGCCGAACTGACCAGCATGGCCGGGAAATCCGAAAGCTTCAGGGTGCCCAGGATAAACCCGATGACGATGGTCACGACGACCGCCACGGCACCTGCCTCGGTCGGGGTCAGTTTCCCCGAGAAGATGCCGTAGAAAATGATGCCGGGGACAAGGAAAGCGTACCAGCCGGACTTGACCGTCTTCCACAGGTTCGCGCGCCATTCAGCTGCGGTCATCATGCCGCCACCTTCCCAAAGGTTCAGCCGGTTCATCACGACGTTGGTGATCAGGATGGCCGTCAGGATCAAAAGGCCGGGGATCAGCGCAGCAAGGAACAAGGTCGAGACCGCTATGCCCAGCACGAGGCCGATGATGATATAGGCGATAGAGGGCGGGATGAGGATGCCGGTGCAGGCTCCTGCCGCGACCAAAGCGCAGGCGTAGGGGCGGGGATAACCGCTCTCGACCAGCCGGTCGATAGTCATGCGCCCTACCGCTGCCGCACCTGCTGCGTCCGACCCGGAAATCGCTGCGAACATGCCACAGACCAAAACGGTGGCCGAACCGAAGCCACCCTTGGCCCAGCAGGTCAGGGCTTCGGCGACGTCCAGAAACTTTCGACTGAGCCCGGTTCGGACAAGCACGTCGCCGGTCAGGATAAACAACGGCACAGCTGTCAGCGCGAAGGCATCGATGCCCGAGAACAGCTTTTCGCCGACAAGGCTCAGCGGCAATGCGCCGGACATGATCAGCATTGTGATCGATGCTGCGCCGATCGCGGCCCAGACCGGAACGGCGAGCGCGACAAGAGCGACGAAGAGAATGACGGAGGCGTAGAAATCCCACCCAAGTTCAAGCGTTTGACCGCCGAGTTGTTGCCACATCATGGCTCAGGCCCTCCCTTAATCAAACAGCTTGTCGCCTTCGTAGACGGGACGGCCCGTTCGAAGGTCGGCAATGTCGCGGAGGAAGGACTGCACCAGCCGAAAGATGACCAGCGCGAAGCCAAACGGCACCGCCATGAGGAAAAAGACCTGGCTGATCCGCAGGCCGTGTGTGACAGACCCGAATTTCCAGGACACGTGGACTGTCTCCCACGACCAATAGATCGCGACGAGTGCCACGATGAACATCACGATGTCGCCGAAGATGTACAGCAGCGTTTTGACCGTGCGCGGGACGTAGTGCATCAGAACATCAATGCGGATATGCCCGCGTTCCTTGACTGCAGCGGCGGCACCGATCCATGCGAGATAGATGAACGCATACCGGACGATTTCTTCGCCCCAGATGGACGAGTAGGCAAAGACCTCGCGCCGGACCACTTCGATAAACATCGTGCCGACGAGCATGACGTAGAAGACTAAAAGCAGCCAACGTTCGGCATTTTTATCAATCGCTCGAAAGAGCTGAGACATAGCATCCTCACTACCGTCACGCGGCGGTGACGTGTTCTAGTGGGTTTTTAATGGGCAAACATCGGATGAGCCGACGCTGGACGCGCCGGCCCGAAGACGCGATCAGGCGTCGTGCACGTAGTATTTCGCACGCGTGTCTGCGGCTTCTTCCAGCTTGGCGAACGCATCCATCGATCCGGCCAGCTCGGTCTTGAAGCTGTCCCATTCGCTACGCTGATAGCCACCGACCTCTTTCCATTCGCCCAACTGATCTTCGCTGAGCGAGTGGAACTCGACGCCGTTCGCGATCAATTGAGACATGGCGTAGGCCCGTGCCGAAGGCACTTTGGACAGGTTCTGCTGCTGGGTGACTTCGCCCGCAAATTCGATACCTTCCTTGACGTCCATCGGCAGGCTGTCGAACCATTCAAGGTTGATCGAATAGACCTGACTGTCCGGCACCGCCTGAGTGAAGGTCACATGGCTGAGGATCTCACCAAAGCCAAAGACATGCAGCGCGCCCACCGAGGGATCAAGCGCATCTGCGACGCCTTGCCGGATCGCTGACGGAGTCTCACCCCACGCAACAGGCGTCGGGTTCGCACCCACCATGCCATAATACTGCTGCAGCATTTTTGATCCGGGTACGCGGAATTTGACACCGGACATATCGCCGGGGGTGATAATTGCGTTGCCTCCCTGGCGAACAGCGACGACGCGCGGATCGATCACGATATACATCAGCGCTTTAAAGCCGGATGCCGCGATCTTGGGGTCTACTTCCGCCTTCCAAGCTTCAGAGGAAGTTAGGTTCGTGAACCGCTGGTTGGACCCGCAGAAATATGGAAGGTTGATCAGGTCGACGACGCTTGCGAAGGGCGCGAAATTTGACAACGAGTGTTGCGCGGCTTGAATGGTCCCCCCCTGAACCGCCTGCGCCAAAGCACCACCTGCACCAAGCTGACCACCGGGCGCCAGTTTCACATAGACCTTGCCATTCGTCATGTTCTGGATGTTTTCTTTCAGGTCCAGCTGCATGATCGGATAGCTGCGAGACGCGCCCAGAACATAGGCCGTTGCCAACGTCATCTTGAATTCAGCCGCGTTTTCGCGATCGCGTTCCTCGGCGGCGGTCTGTGCTGCCGCTTCGCTGGACCACAATGTCCCAGCCGCGCCGGCGACCATAGCTGCCGTGAACGAGCCGGTGCCCGCGAGTTTCAAAAAATTCCGACGCTCGGCCGAAGCCAGCTCCTGTTTAGTCTTGTCCATGTGTTCTCCTCCCGTTGGACTTTTTTCGGATTTATTCCTTTGATTTTTTCTCCGAAATTTCTTTTGCTTCGCTCCGCAGAATGCCGATCGAAAAGGCGATGGCCGCAGCAAACAAGATCAACATTTCCCAGATATTGTTGACCAAGGGCGCATTCGAGACTGCTCCGATCACTACGTTCGCTACAAACGCGAGCAGCAATATTCCAGCTATCAAGTATGGCATGCGTCCTCCCCAACCCATCCAATGTCTCGCACTGAGTCGTCCGCAATGTAAGCGCTTACATTTTGTTATGCAAGCGCTTACATTGCATATGTGCTGTAGGTTCCCGACAAATCGTGCTTTTGATAGAATTTGTCTTGAGCTAGTTGCCCATCCAGAATGACAAGAAAAACCATGCCTCAAAGCGGTCACGAAAACACAGTCCCAACCCTTGCAGATGTTGCCCGACATGCGAACGTGTCCACCGCAACTGTCTCGCGGTGCCTGAACTCGCCAGAGCGGGTAGGGCAAAGCACAAGGGAACGAGTTCTGGCAGCTGTACGAGAACTTGGGTACGCGCCAAATTTCGGAGCCCAAGCCCTTGCAGCAAGGCAGACAAATACGATTGCCGCCGTGATACCGACTATGGAGAACGCTGTTTTTGCACGCGGACTACAGGCGTTTCAGGAAGAACTGGTGCGGCATGGTAAAACGCTTTTGGTTGCTTCGTCCGCCTATGATTCAGAGCTGGAAGAACAACAGGTGCGTGCGTTGGTAGCGCGGGGTGCAGATGGGTTGCTGCTGATTGGGTACGATCGCGAACCGGAAATCTATGCGTTTCTGGAAAAGCAGCGTGTACCAACTTTGATCGCCTGGTCATTTGATCCTGCCCAATCCCCGCCGGCCATCGGCTTTGACAATCGGGCTGCGATGTTTGCCCTTGCCCGGCAGGTCATTGGATATGGGCATCGGCATATCGCGTGTATCTCTGCACCAACCGCTTCGAATGATCGGGCAAGGGAACGCGTTCGAGGCATTCGGGATGCCAAACAAGAGGCCGGTCAAGACCCGAATACAATGTTTCTTGTCGAAACCGCTTACGGCGTTGAAACTGGTGAAGTTGCTTTGCGCGAGGTCATGACAGCCGCACCAGAAACGACTGCCGTGATGTGCGTCAATGACGTTTTGGCGGTCGGAGCCTTACGCGCGGCTCGGGAAATGGGGCTTGAGGTGCCTAGGGACCTCTCAATTACCGGTTTTGACGATATCGAAATTGCAATGCTCGCCGAACCCGCTCTTACGACGGTCCATGTCCCACATCGCGAGATGGGTCGTCGCGCTGCAGGGATGCTGATCCAGATACTCCGTGATGCGCACAGCGGTCAAAGTGTTGAGTTGCCGACAGAAATAAGACTACGTCAATCACTCGGTCCTGCCCGCACTGTCGAGTGATCCTGTCCTTTAAGGCTATCTCTGGAAATCTACTCGCTCGAATCAACCAACGATGTACGGTCCGGATTCGGCATGCGCGGCCAATCCAACTTGAATTACTGGTGTGAATAATTCTTAGACTCAGAGTTTATGGCTAGCAGACCAAGAGAGCTGTGAGAGTGATTGCTGAGAGGAAGGCCTTTGTGCGCGGCTCATCCGTTGCGATGCAGAATGCCCTGAACCGGACGATGCCTGCCGTGGCAATCGGGCAAAAATTATTATGTCGCGGCTGTCTTTCAGGTTCTGGTCACGTGGTTAACAGAGCCGAAAGTTCATTTGCCCCCTTTTTCAGGATACCCAGAAACGACATCAGGCTGTTGACGTTGTGACGTTGTGTCGGTGCATGAACCGAAAGTGTGCCCACCAATCGGCCTTGCCCATCTTGAACGGGTACTGCTAGGGCTGCCATTCCACTCATGAACTCTTCATCATCAGTGGAATAACCGTTCTGAGCGATATGTTGGATTTCCATGCGCAATGACTGCGGATCGGTCAGGGAACTTTCAGTCTGTGGCTGTAGATTTCCTGCTGAAAGAAATCCATCCAGCGTTTTCTGCCGGAGCGTGGACAAGTACATCTTGCCGCTGGCGGTGCAATGAAAGGGAACCTGTGTCCCGACCGGTAATTGAATGCGCAAAGGCCACTTCGTCTCAACCCGGTCAAGATAGATCATGCCCTCTCGGTCAGGGATGGCGAGATTGCAGGTCTCACCAACCTGCTCGGCGACACTGCGTAAGATCGCCAAACGCGCTGTGCGCAGATGCTCGGACGACATGGTGTTGACTGAAAGCAACCTTAGACGGTGCCCGGGACCGTATGAGCGGCCATCCAGATCACGCTGCAGGAAACCTTCGGCCTCTGCTGTTTGCAACAAACGGTGGATTGTTGGTTTCGCCAGACCGAGTGCCTCGATCAGGTCCGATGGTTTGACGGCAACCCCGCGTCGCGCCACCTCCTCAAGGATGAGGAGAAGGCGCAAGTTAGTTGGGATCTGGGTTTCTTTGTCTTGTGTTTCCGTTTCGGCCATCCCGCAACAGTCTAGTTATTTGGCAGCAGGATCAAGGCCAGATCAGGTACAAGCGAGATCAAAATCCACACTGATATCAGCGCTGCTAGATAGGGCACAGTGTACCGAAGCAGACGGAAGTAGGGAACGCCAGTCACCCCTGATGCCACGTAGAGATTGAGACCGTAGGGTGGTGTGATGAAGCCAATCGAAGCCCCCACAAGGAAGATTACCGAGAAATGGATCGGATCAATCCCGACCGAGGCCGCAATCGGTGCCAGAATCGGGGCCAGGATGATCGTGACAGGCAGGCTTTCGAGTACCATGCCCGAGAAGAAAACGATCACCATCGAAGTAAACAGAACCGCATGGTAGCCTCCCATCGAGGTTACGAAATCCCCAATGGTTTGCTGAGCGCCAAGCAATGAAAGGATCTGCTGCATCACCACAGAAATCGCGATCAGCGGTGCGAGGATACCTGTGATCTGGGCCGAGCGGATCACGATTGAGGGGATCTCGGGGATCGTGAAGCCTTCGACGACAAACATCTCGGCATAGCTTTTTTCGGTGGGTGAGATGTCGTTCCGCGCGCCCATGATCCGATTGATCGGATAGCTGACCAACCCTGCAATAACGCAGAAGCCGACCGTCACTCCGGCTGCCTCAGTTGGTGAGAATTTGCCCGTATAGATACCCCACAGCACCAGGCCGATGGCGAAAAATCCAAGCCATGCCCCGAATGCGGTCTTCAGCACCCGGTTCAGTTGCAGCGGGATCAGATGACCCCACCCGTTCATGCGGCAAATGATCCAGCACGCGAATTGCATGCCAAAAACCATCAGCGCGCCCGGAAGGATACCCGCCACGAATAGCTCGGAAATCGGCAGGTTCATCAGGAAGCCGTAGACGATGAAGATAATCGAGGGAGGAATGATGATCCCCACCGTACCGCCTGCCGCCGCCGTGGCCGCGCTGAACCGTTCGTCATACCCCCCTTTGACCATCTCGGGGTGCAGCATCGAGCCAATGGTGGCTGTCGTTGCCGAGTTCGACCCCGAGATCGCAGCAAACAGCCCACAAGCGCCGAGTGACGCCATCGCTAATCCACCGCGTATCCAGCCCAGACAGGCATAGGCGAAATCGCTGAGCCGCCGCGCGATGCCCGATTTATTGATCAGGTCGCCGGTCAGGATGAAAAGCGGCATCGCCAGCAAGGCGAAACCCTTGTTGAACACGTTCAGAAGTTCAGCACCCATGTTGTCCAGCGTTAGGCCAAGAACAAACGAACAGCCGATGACCCAATAGCCGATTACCAGCAAAACCGGCACGCCCAGCATGAACAGAAAGGTGACCGCAAGAGAGATCAGTGTGACCATAGTTCCGTCTGTCATCAGTCTGCTCCGATCACGGCCTGCTTGATCAGCGGCTCGCCTGTTTTCCAGTTGTTCAGATCATCGGCAAGGTTCTGAAACACGCGCCCGACCATCAGAAAGAACGACAGCGGTGCGGCCAGAAGGAACCACCACTGCATGATATTGTCTGTTCCCAGAACGATCTGAAAGTTTGATGCCGACAATGCCACCAGCCGTGTTGTGGTCACGATGACGATCACCGCAAAGATGAACCACAATATCGCGTCGAGTATCAGGCAAGCCAATTGCCCAGCCCTCGGCATTGCAGTGCGGAATTCGCTGAAGCTCAAATGTGTGCGCAGGCGGACATTGTACGACGCCCCAAACCACGCCATGACCATGAACAGCAGCGGGGGAATGGTGGTCGACCAGGGTTCCTGATCGTTGAACACAAACCGGTCGATCACGCCCCAGAAGATGATTAATGCGATCGCAAGGTAGGAATACACCATCACCGACCGTTCCAGATGACGTTCAACAAAGGGCACCGCCCGATAGATCAACATGATCACGATTCCGCCAATCGCCGAGACAATCGCGCCCAACACCCAGGCGGCGTCGGATTCCAGCGCGGATTGAATCTCGAACGAATCCTGGCTGAGAAAGGCGCTGAAAATCGCGCCGATGTCTGCCCAAAACGACATGAACCCCGTCCTCCCAGTCGGTATAAAGTTGAACCGGCCCGCTCAGGGCCGGCTCGTAACAGTCTATCAGGCTTCGCCTTTCCACCAACGGCGCGGTTCGACATTTTCCGGCAGGGTGTCGGCCGGAATCTCGCGCGCGATGTCGTAGATTTCCTGATAGGTATCAATGCCGCCTGCCCATTTATTCAGACGTTCGCGCCACTGGGCCCAAGGCTCTGGGTTGTAGTTCGGAGCGCACATCTCTTCGGCCAGCTTGATCTGATCGTCAGCCAGGAATGCCGGGCGCACGCCATTTTCGGCGAAGATAGTGTCCGGCAATTGCGGCTCCGAGAAGCCTACCGTATTCAGCAATGCGGCTTCATTCGCACCCTGGATCAACGCTTGAGTGAAGTAGGAAGATTCCATAACTGCGTCTTGCAATTCTCCACTCAGGCCGTCAAAGACCTCGGCCGACATGGACGTATGTTCAGTGCCGCAGAAAAATTTCAGATTGACCGACTGCGAAACCACCGGCGCCATGTTGGCGTAAGCCACGGCCGAGGCCCAGGTTTCCGCCCCATCGATCAGCCCTGTCTTAAGCGCATCCAGCGTCTCTTCCCAAGCCACCGGGACTGGGTTCAGATTCAGCAATTGCATTGCAATCCGGCCCAACTGCGTACCCGTCACGCGGTTCTTGGTACCAAACAACTCTTCCAGTTTGGTGACGGTCGGCTTGTCGGCAAAGGTCGAACCCATTTGCAGGCCGCGTAGCTCACAATGGGTAAACAGGAACTTCAACCCGTGCCGTTTTTCCAGCGGATCACGCAGGATGCGCTGGCTCGCCGGGCTATAGAAGAAGTGATACTGCGCCGCGCGGCTGGGGAACATATAGGCATAGTCCAGCACGTTCAGATAAGGTGCGCCTCCGGCCGAGTTCTGAGTTGAGGCAGCATAAATATCGACGATCCCCTGTTGGGTCTTTTCGACACAGCTCAGCTGGCCGCAGATCTGGTTGTCGCCGATGAATTCGATGCGAATCTCGCCGTCCGTGCGTTCTTCCAGGTCGCGCGCGAACTCGATTGCGCCGGCGCGCTCAATCAACAGGTTGCGGGTGTTGAAACCCGACGCGCCGAATTTCAGCGTGTGCTTCGGCTCTTTCGAAAAGCGCTTCTCATAGGTGGATTCGGCGGCCTGCGCCAGATTCGCCAGACTCATCGCGCCGCCGAACCCGCCTGCCGCCAGCAGTGTCGAACTCATGCCGTAACGCCCGGCCACGCGGAAGAAATCTCGCCGTGAAATACCACTTAGTTTCCGTCCGATCTCCATTGCTTACCTCCCTGATCGCAATTATTGAGACGTTTTGTATCAAAAAAGGCTAGTATAATTCTTGCATCTTGCATAGAGTTTTTTTCAGCGAGTTTGGAAGGAGGCGGTCATGGAGGTGGATTATGCAGTTGTTGGCGCAGGATCGTCGGGCTGTGTCATTGCCAATCGGTTGAGCGCAGACCCCAACACAACTGTTGCGCTGCTCGAAGCAGGTGGCCGCGATACCAACCCGTGGATTCACATCCCCGTCGGCTATTTCAAAACGATGCATAACCCCTCGGTTGACTGGTGCTATCGCACTGAGCCCGACCCCGGCCTTAACGGTCGATCCATCGACTGGCCACGGGGCAAGGTACTGGGTGGCTCATCTTCGCTGAACGGGTTGCTCTATGTGCGTGGCCAGAAGGAAGATTACGACCGCTGGCGGCAAATGGGCAACGAGGGTTGGGGCTGGGACGATGTGCTACCCCTGTTCAAACGCTGTGAGGATCAAGAACGCGGCGAGGATGAATATCATGGCGTCGATGGCCCCTTGTCAGTGTCCAACATGCGCATTCAGCGCCCGATCTGCGATGCCTGGGTCGCAGCAGCACAGGCCGCCGGTTACCCGTTCAACCCAGATTATAACGGGGCCGAGCAAGAAGGCGTGGGTTACTTCCAACTGACCACGCGCAATGGGCGCCGCTGTAGCGCCGCCGTCGCCTATCTCAAGCCCATTCGCGGTCGTCAGAACCTCAACATCATCACCAAAGCGCTTGTGTCGCATGTGGTTCTGGATGGGAAAAAAGTAACCGGGCTGGTCTACCGGGATCGTTCTGGTAACGAGCAGACACTGACTGTTCGGCGCGAGGTCATCCTGTCCGGCGGGGCGATCAACTCTCCCCAAATCCTGATGTTGTCAGGGATCGGAGAGCCGGATCATCTAAAGGAAAATGGTATCAAACCGCTGCACGCCCTGCCGGGTGTTGGCAAAGGTCTTCAGGATCACTTGCAGGCGCGGCTGGTGTTCAAATGCAATGAGCCCACACTGAATGACGAAGTTCGCAGCCTGTTCAATCAGGCGCGAATCGCGCTGAAATATGCACTATTTCGTGCGGGTCCGATGACAATGGCCGCCAGCCTTGCGACTGGTTTCATGAAAACCCGGCCCGATGTTGAGACGCCCGACATTCAGTTCCACGTGCAACCCTGGTCCGCCGACAGCCCAGGCGAAGGTGTGCATCCGTTTTCGGCCTTCACGATGTCGGTCTGCCAACTGCGTCCGGAAAGTCGGGGAGAGCTGCGCCTGAACGGACCGGACCCATCCGAACATGTCAAGATCATCCCGAACTATCTGTCCACTGAAACGGATTGCCGAACCATTGTCGACGGCGTGAACATCGCGCGCGGGATTGCCAAACAAAACCCTCTGGCCTCGAAGATATCAGAAGAGTTTCGACCAACGGCAGAGCTGAGCTGCGAAGATTATGAAGGCACTCTGGATTGGGCCAGATCGAACAGCGTGTCGATCTACCACCCAACCGGCACCTGCGCGATGGGGAACGCCGAGACGTCTGTTGTCGACGCAAGACTAAAGGTACACGGTATTTCGAACCTGCGGGTGGCTGATTGTTCGATCATGCCGGAAATCGTCAGCGGCAACACCAACGCACCAGCGATCATGATTGGCGAAAAGGCAAGCGACCTGATTAAGGCGGATGCTTGAGAAATCTGCCATCGTATCTGATCGCCTGATCCCTACAGTATCAATAGATCAGTGCGTCAATCGCATCAAAAACGATCTGGCGCTGTGCCAGTGGTTGGAATCTGCATGCGCTTTGCGACCTCTTCGTCTTGTGACTAAACGAAGTCTGGTAACAGAACCTCGGATTATATTGCGTTAGCCAATAGTCCTAACCGCAACTCCAACTTTCCTTTGACCTCCCCCGCGTTTCGGCCGGCTCAAAGTCGATCTTTGCTGCCTACATTAATGTCTCAGGCAGCTCCCTTTGGCTGACATTCACGAATTCCAAAACGACACGCCACCTACGTACTAATGACGTGCCAGCAGGGAACTCATAATAAAGTCTTCAGCGCACACAATGATCCCGGTCATGGGCATTTCTGACAGCACACTACGATATGCACTGCCTTCCAGAACTTCGATCACCAGTTGTGACGCCTGAAGGGGATCCGGAACGGTGCGCAATTCACCGCCGGTAATTCCTCGCTTCACTACGGCTTCCAGGGCCTCAGTCAAACTCGACCGGTTCTCGACGAACAGCTGCGCGATGTCCGGTTGACGAACTGCTTCGCTCGAAATTTCCAATGTTAATATAACGTTTTCCGGCGCAGCAAGGTATTTTGCGTAGGCCTTGATGAACTTTCTTATGACTTTGGGCGCGGGCGCATTTGAGTTCAGGATTTTCAGAAACGGCTCCATCTCGCGGCGTTCAAGTATTGCGATTTCTACAAGCACATCATGTTTGCCGCGAAAATGATTATAGAGATTTCCAAGGCTGACGCCCGCCCGCGCTGCGATATCGCGGACGCCTGTCTGATGATAGCCGCGCTCAAGGAAACACATAACTGCGGCCTCTAAAATCTGGTTGCGACGCTTGGCTGTAGCCTTTTCCCGGATTGATTCCGGCTTCTTGGTGTCATCGGACATTTTTTCAACTTAATATTGAACGAACGATCGTTCATAGTATATGACACTCTATCGAATGCCACAAGGTGCAATGGATTCGGCGGCACAGGAAAGACTGGTCTATGACAGAAAAAACTTTGGAAACTCGGCAAAGACCGACCCGGCGATGGCTTTGGATTGGACTATCGTTGGCACTGTTTGTAGCGATCGTCGTCCTCCTGTTTGATACAGAAGATACAATTGATGTTCAGGCAACAACGACCTCACCTCCGCCACCGACCGTCTCGGTCGTCACGGTTGCTTCAGCAACCGTACAAGCGCAGGTTTCGGCGTTTGCCGAAGTTCGGCCTCGGTGGGATGCCAAGCTGCGATCTGCTGTGTCCGGGCGCATCATTGCAGTACACTACGCCGCTTTGGCAGGGACTAAGGTGGAACGGGGTGCCCCTTTGTTTTCAATCGAAAATGCACCTTATCAAAGCGCCGTTGCAGCCGCTGAGATGGAGCTTGAGCAAGCGGAACTGGTGTTATTGCGCGCGCAGAACAAAGTGACAGTCGCGCAACGACAGTTTGACCGGGATGAAACAGAACCGCCAAACGAACTGGCTGTGAATCTACCGCAATTGCGCATTGCCGAGAAATCCGTTGCAGCTGCGCAGGCACGGCTGAATGCGGCGCGAAATGAATTGAAGGACGCGGAGGTTGTCGCCCCTTTTTCGGGATTTGTAACCCATCGCTTTGCCAGCCTGGGCCAGACGGTCAACCCAGGCGATGCCCTGATACACCTTTCGGACGACCAGCAATTCGAACTGGTCGCCGAGTTTAGTCAGGCGGACTGGGCGTTGTTGGATCATCCGATCTCTGGCGCCACTGCTGATCTGACACAGCGCTCGGGCGGAGCGTTGGGGCGGGCTCAAGTCCGGCGCGGAGGAGGGTTTCTGGATCAAGACACACGGCAGGTGCGGGTCTTTCTGGATGTCACAAAGCCCGATGAACGCATACTCGCCGGAGACTTCCTGCAGGTTCACATTCCCGGACGCCGGATCTCGGACACATTAACCCTACCCGAAAGCGTCCTGACCCGTGCGGGATACATTTGGCTTGTAGACGATAAGGACCAATTGCAGAGGCTTAGCCCGAACATCCTGTTCCGCAGCGAAAGTACAGTGACGGTATCGGCTCCCGAAGGGACCGGCCCGTGGCGCGTGGCCAAAACACCTTTGGCCTCGTTTCTACCGGGTCAGCGGGTGACGCCGCAATCAGATGGGGGCTGAGCCATGCATGCTCTGACATCCTGGTTTATCCGAAATCCGGTCGCTGCCAATCTGATGATGGCACTGATCCTATTTCTTGGGGTGCAAACGCTGCTGAACATTCGGATCGAAGGCTTCCCCCGCATTCCGCCGGAAAGTGTTACAATCGCGATCGAGTTTCCGGACGCTACAGCCGAACAGGTTGATGAATTGGTGACCCAGAAAGTTGAGCAGGCCCTCGAAGGTTTGGAGGGCGTGCGTAGTGTGACATCACGATCCCAAAATGACCTAAGTGTCGTGACTGTCCGCCGCGCAGGTGGCCAGAAACTACAAGCCGTCCTGGATCGTGTCCGTATTCGGATCGACGGCTTGACTGATCTGCCTGATACTGCGCGCCGACCCGTGATCGAAGCCTCGGGTTTCGATTTCCCGGCGCTGTATCTGAACTTGTTCGGAGAAACAGACCCCGCCACATTGCAGAGCTTGGCGCAACGCCTGAAAGAAGAGTTGCTGGCGCAACCGGAATTGTCGCGGTTGCAAATCTGGGGCCTGATACCGCGTGAATTACGCATCGAAATCGACCCGGCGTTGCTGCGCCACTATGGGTTGACGGTTTCGGATGTGACCCGCGCCATCGAAGGGAATTCGCTGGCCTTTCAGGCAGGTCGTCTGAGGACTGATGGCGGTACGATTTATCTGCGGGCCGATGACAGGGCGAAATACGTGCCGGAATACGCAGCTCTGCCGATCATCGAACGTGACGACGGGTCCTATGTGCCTTTGGGCGATATTGCCAAAATCGAAGACGGGTTTCAGGACGGCGAGTATTTGTTTCGCCTGAACGGCAAACCAACCGTAGGGATGGAGGTTCTGGTCGGGCAGAAGGAAAACCTGCTGGAGATCAGTGATGTCGTGCGCAGCACGATTGACGAGTTCAGCCGACAGCTGCCGTCGCAGGTTCAGGTCGAGGTTTGGGGTGATAGCGCTGGCTACATCTCGGACCGTCTGGCGCTGTTGCGCTCAAACGGGGTGCAGGGTTTGATCCTTGTGACCCTGATGCTGTCGATTTTCCTGAACGTGCGTTTGGCCTTCTGGGTTGCCATGGGCATTCCCGTTTCGGTCATGGGGGCGCTTGCTGTCTCGGGCTCGAAATGGGTGGACTATTCGCTGAACGATGTCACGACTTTTGGTCTGATCATTGCCTTGGGAATTCTGGTCGATGATGCCGTTGTAGTCGGCGAAAGCGTTTTTGAAGAACGCCGCAAGGGGAAGGACCCGATTAGGGACACGGAACGCGGCGTACATCGCGTGGCTGTTGCGACCGTTTTTGGCGTGCTGACCACAATCGCAGCCTTTTTCCCGATGCTGTTGATCGACAATCCGCTGGGCAAGGTACTTGCCGGGTTCGCGGGCATCGTGATCCTGACGCTGATCTTTTCGCTTATCGAAAGCAAATTCATCCTGCCCGCCCATCTGGCGCAGGTTTCGATGCGGCAAGAGCGTCGATACTTGCCGACCCGCTTGTGGGGGCGGGTACAGGATTCTGCGCAGGGCGGGTTGTACTGGGTGCGGGATTGCATCTACCAGCCTTTGCTCGTCGCGGCGGTGCGTCAGCGCTACGCTGTGCTGATCTTGTTCATTGCCGCCGCAACGCTGGGGCTTGGCCTGATGTACAAGGGCAAGGTCAGGACGGTGTTCTTTCCCGAGGTGCCCGGTCAGGTCATCACGATGAACCTGGAAATGGATGCCCGCGCCCCCTTTGCACTGACCCGCACGAACGTGAATCGGATCGAAGCCGTGTTGAACGAGCTGAACGTCGAGCTTGCAGAAGAGGCGAGTATGTCTGCTCCACCCGTTCAGACAGTATTCACCATCATCAACAGCGCTGGAAATGCCCAAATTTTCGCTGAAATGATCCCGGTAGCTAAGCGTCCGAATGTCCCGATCCTTTCCGTGGTCCGCGAATGGCGCGACCGGGTCGGTGCGGTCGAGGGTGCCACCGAGTTGGAGTTCACCGGATCGGAAACGCTTGCCGGAGGGTTCCGAATCCGGTTGGCGTCAAAAGACGAAGACCTTCTGCAGCAAGCCAGCGCCGAAATGAAAGGTTTCCTGTCGAACATCGAGGGCGTGGCAAATGTAAGGGATGGGTTGGTGGGCGGCCAACCTGAACTGAAACTCCGCCTGCGCCCGGACGCGCGGCACCTTGGTTTTAACGCCGAGGCTCTGGCCAGACAGATTGGCTATGGGTTCGGCGGGGCCGAGGTGACCAAGGTCAGACGCGATGGGTCCGAAGTCCGCGTAGTCGTACAGAACGCGCGTGAAAACCGCGATACGTTGGCGGATCTGGTGCAGACCCGGTTGCGCAGCGCATCCGGCGCTTGGGTGCCGCTTGAGACCGTCGCCGAAATCGAGGGCACCTATGCCTCTGGCACTATCGATCGCCGTGACGGCAAGCGCATGAACATCGTAGCAGCGTCCATCGACCGCGACCTTGTTGCTCCCGAAGAGGTGGGGCAGGCGGTGTTCGAGCAGCTGGTCCCGAAACTCCGTGCCAAATATCCCAGCGTAACCGTCCTGCCGGCCGGTGAACTGGAAGAAATGGCCGATATAAGCGATGGCCTGAAGCGCGCGCTGTTGCTGGCAGCCGTTCTGATCTATGTGCTGATGGCCGTGCCGTTGAAAAGCTATTGGCAGCCTTTCGTCATTCTGGCCATCGTGCCATTCGGCTTTATCGCAGCCGCCGTCGGGCACCTGATCATGGGTGTCTCACTGTCGCTGTTTTCGTTCTTCGGCATGCTTGCTCTGACCGGTGTGATTGTGAACGACAGTCTGGTCATGATCACCCGCTACAATCAGGCGCGAGAGGAAGGTCAGCCCGTGAATCTGGCGCTGAGAAGCGCAGGCATTGGACGTTTCAAGGCGATCTTTCTGACCACCGCAACTACAGTGATTGGTCTGCTGCCTTTGCTGACCGAAACCTCTGAGCAAGCGCAGTATCTGATCCCTGCGGCAATCTCTTTAGCTTTTGGAGAACTCTTCGGCACAGCCCTCATGCTGCTGTTGGTGCCGGCACTGATCGCCATCACCGAGGATGTCATTGCCATTTTCAAGTCACCCCTTCCGCAGCCTTCTGAAGAAAGAACAAAGCCATGATACGGAACCTTCTAGCCCCTGCATTCGCCGTGGTAACGCTTGCGACTCCGGCCTCCGCCGAGGGTCTGAATGTGACTGTGGACGGCATCCGCAACGCCAAGGGCAACATCGTGATCCTTGTATTCGATAACGCGCGCGCCTTTGACAGTTTGGATGTCTGGAGCGCCATTGACTACGCCCAGATTCCGTCACGTAAAGGCAGCGTCAGCCATGAGTTTTCTGACCTGAACGCGGGCCCATACGCTGTGCTGCTGTTTCATGACGAAAACAAGGACGATGACCTGAACATGACTGAGACGAAACTGTTGGAGGGGCTGGGTTCAACAGGTGCCTCAGACCCTCAGGACGAGCCGGATTTCAAGGCTGCCTCGGTCTGGCCGGGCGATGTGCGTGTTCGCATTCACTATGATCAGTAATTCGCCATGCTGACAGATCGAAAACTGACAATCGGCACGCTTCTGAGTGTGTTCCGCTGGCGCGTAGGGATTACGTGGTTCCTGATCCTGGCTGAAACTGCCCTGACGGTTCTGATTCCGCTGTTCGTCGGCTTCGCCATAGATGGATTGCTGAGCGAAGATTTTGAGCCCTTTGTGCAGTTAGGTGCGCTCATGGTTGCCCTCACTATGATCAGCGTGATCCGGCGGATTTACGATACACGTGTCTACGGTATGATCCGTGTCGAGTTGGGCAAGGCGCTTGCCGTACGGTTTTCAAATCTTCCAATTTCGTCGCTGAACGCCCGGATCGGCATGGGGCGCGAACTGGCCGACTTTCTTGAGGAGATCCTGCCCTCGGCAATCGCGGGGGTGGTGCAGTTCGTCGTATCAGCAATTTTGCTGTTTTACTTCTCGCCAGTTCTGGCCCTGTCTGCCTGTGGGGTTCTTGTCGGAATGATATCTGTATACGCTCTGTTTCATTCGACGTTTTGGCAATGGAACCGTGCGCTGAATGAGCAAATGGAGCATCAGGTCAGTGTTCTGGAACAACGACGTGACCGTCCGGTTTTCGTCCACCTGAGTAAACTGCGCCGGTTCGAAGTAAAGCTCTCGGATACCGAAGCCGTTCTGTATGGCGTAATCTTCATTCTGTTAATAGGTCTGCTCCTATTCAACCTGTGGTTCGCGACCCAAAACCTGGATGCGACACCGGGCATGATATTTTCGATTATCAGCTATTCGTGGGAGTTTGCGGAAGCCGCACTTGCTTTGCCCGTCACCTTACAATCCTGGTCTCGCCTGTCAGAAATTACGACCAGGTTGCAGAGCGATTGATCAGGCTTGCATACCATAAATGGCGTGATACGGGATTTGTAATCAGGAAGTAACCAGTCCATTCCGGTCGTGCGCAGCCTAGCTAAAGGAGGGGTAAGAAGAGCTGATAAACTAGAGCTTTGTGAATTCAGACAAAGCCTGCAACGGGCGCAGTATGACTGAAGATCGGGCGTCGCGCTGTAATCGTTCGATGAGCTTCTTGAATATGGCCGGATTTCAATAGCAGATTCAGGTAAGTCAGCTCCAAAAGGTCACGCTGTGCGCGGCTGCCACCCAGACGAGCGTGATCTGCCATGACCGGTGTCAGCTGTTGCAGCGCATCCGTCCAATCTTGTCGCGCAATCGCGCCCCACGCACGGGCCACCGGGCGAACAAGATCTGACGCAAAACCCAAGCTTGTTTCGGTCAGAACCGCAAGGCGTTCTCCTTCCCCTGCCATTGCATGAGCCAGTGCGCCATGTATGTCTGCAAAACTCATGCCTGGGTTTGGAAAAAACCGTGATGCGTATTCACTCAGGTCGCGCCAAAGTTTGGGCGCAACTGTAAGACCTGCAATTTCAGTGCGGTGCAAAAGTGCAGCAGCATCGGTTAGAACATTTATCGGCAACGAATAGGACGCTGCGGGTGCGATAGCTCCTTCGTAAATCGTCCATAGCTCAGCCTCATCCCCTTGCTCCAAGGCCCACAGAGCGCGATGCCAACTTAAGTGGCCGTGCAATACCGAGCGCACATCATAATCCGCGATCCAGTCGGCAAGGTATGCGCGACCGGCCTCTCCATAACCTTGCTCGTAGAGCGTGTGCGCTTTGAAGTGTGACGCGTTTGCATTGGCGTTGTTCAAAGCGAGCGAGCCGTCCATCATGGACATGGCCTCATCAAGACGCCCAACTTCGCACAGCGCCTGACCGTGTACGCTCATTACCCACCAGTCTTCGCCCAAGGCATCAAATAATTTGGTCGTGTAGGCAAGTTGCGTGCTTTCCCGACCAGGCTCACCCGATGTCCCAATCAAGCCGAAAATGTTGGTACAGATTTGCGCGACAAGGACATCGCGGGGGTGATGAGCAGCGTGCTTCAGAACTGCGCTTCGTGCCTGTGAAACACGTCCCTGAAGCAAGAGATCGAATACCGCGAGATGACCCTCCTCGCGCTCAGTCAACCCAGATGCGCAGGCGCGGGCCGACGCCATTGCCTCTTGAGCGCCAGACATATCGTTTTCATACATTCGAGCTCGAGCAAGCCCAACGTGACCGAGGGCGAAGCCGGGATCGGCCGTGATGGCGGCGGAAAAAGCTTCGCTTGCACCAAACGTTGCTGCAAGGATGTGATCAAGCCCCGCGACATAGGCGTCCCGCGCCTCTGGCAGGCTGGTCGTCAGCGTCAGTCCATATCGGTCAACCAGCATCTCCATACTCCCACTTTCGTCAGCATACTCAAACGTGCGTGCTCGCAACTGCCCAACGCTAGCACAAAAAGCGAAACCATAAGCACTATTGTGGATAATCGATTGCTATAAGGATCGAACCATCGGTTAACGGGCTGGCCTTCTGGCCTTCACTGCTGATTGAAAAGATATTGATTGAACCAAGCGTGCCTCATAGCCTTTCTTTGCCAATAGGGTTGTCCTAAGGAGGCACAGTGATGAGGTGCACATTGCCTACCAAGTATATGGCGATGGCTTTCTCGCTACGTTTGACGGACCCGGCCAGGCGATCCATCGTGGCAAGGCGATTGGCGATGCCATTTCCAAGCTGAATCTGGAAGTTCGCATAGGGGTTCACACAGGCGAAGTCGAAGTTTCTTTGCATTATGTGCGCGGAATTGCCGTTAACATTGCAGCGCGTATCTCAGAATTGGGCAGAGGCGGCGACATCGTCGTTTCCAGAACAGTAAAAAATCTGGTGGCTGGGTCCGGTCTGGACTTCGAAAGTCTTGGAACAAAAGAACTGAAGGGCTTATCCGAAGACTGGCAAGTTTATAAAGCGGTCTAAAGGCATCTCTAGCCATTCCACCCAACAGCTTTTGGAAGTCACAAATTAAACATCAAATGATGACGGCGGGAGGGGCCGAGCAGACCTTCATTAGCCTTAAATTGTGGTTTTCACCCAATCAATGTGAACGGCGGATTTGGCCTCAAAGCCGCCGAATAGCAGCGTGCTAGCCACCTCGGCACGAATGCTTCGGAGCTGGGCATCGCCTAATGTGTAACCGCTCTTTGAACGTCCGACATCGTTGATCCATTTGCCAAACGCATACTTTTTAGCCAATTTGCGACAATGGAGTTTCTCGACGTCAGCCACAACAGTTTCCTCGTCGCCATGTCCTGCATTGTTGCCTTCGTGGCAGGGTTTACAGGATTGTCGATGACGCGAGATCTTTCGACGAAGCCGGTCTTTGAAAAGAAGGCCTCGGTGGCTCTTGCGGCTGTTTCGCTTGGCGGTGGAATCTGGGCCATGCACTTCGTGGCCATGCTCGGGCTTCAGATGCCGATCCTGTTCTATTACGACGCTGCAATCACACTTGTGTCTGCGCTTGTCGCGATCCTGCTCGTCGGAGCTGCGCTTATTCTGTTGCATTTCACCGAACGCAACCGCGCCACGATTGCGATGGCAGGAGGCGTTGTTGGGTTGGGCATCTTGGCGATGCACTATATTGGCATGGCTGGCTTGGAGCTTTGCCGGGCAGTGTATACGCCCAGTGGCGTCATCTTGTCCTCGATTGCTGCAATAGCGCTTTGTATGCTGGCTTTCGCGATTGCCTACGGGCAGCGAACAAACAGAAACATTTTGCTGGGCACTTTGTGTTTTGCAGCGGCGGTTTGCACCGTTCATTTTCTTGCTCTGGCGAGCACCCGTTTCGTCGCGGTGCCAAGTGGGGTTGAGTTTGGCCCGTTGATGAGCAATGAGACGCTGGCCATTGGCGTAATCCTGTTCAGTTTCATCATATTTGGTGCTTGCTTGTGGGTCAGCGTGACCTACCTGCCAGGACCTTCGAGGAAAGACCCGGAGCCAACAGAAGCGACCGTGGATGTAAAACCATTGCTGCAAATTCCTTGCGAACGGGATGGTGGAAAGGTCTTCATCTCTGCCGAAGATGTTCTGTTTTTGCGCGCGGATGGGCACTACACCCAAGTTTACACCGAAACGGATCGGTTGTTTTGTGTCTGGCCAGTGACCGAGGCCGCCAAGCGATTGGTGCCCACCGGATTTCTCCAGACCCACCGCAGCTACCTTGTCAATCCTCAGCGCGTGGCGCGGTTTGAGCGTACCAAGGATAAGGGCCGATGCCTGTTCGACGGGGATGGTTTACCACCCGCACCGGTCAGTCGATCCAAACTCAAGACGGTTCAGGATGCGCTTGCATCGCAGGTGGGCGCAATTCGTGAGACCTAGGGCGCATTTCGTGCAAAATACCTGTTTTTTGTTGATTTACTGAAGCGTCGCCATCCAAGCGCATGCAGTGATCCTTTCAGCCAGAACATTTGCTTGAAGGGAGGAGAGCCGATGATTCCAGCGGCATTCGAATACTACAGACCCAAGGACATGGCCGGTGTGCTGTCGATCCTGGAAGAGCATGGCGATGATGCCCGCGTCATGGCCGGTGGGCACAGCCTGATTCCGATGATGAAGCTGCGGATGGCGGATGTGCCGCATCTGATCGATCTTCAGGATGTTGGCGGCATGTCTGATATCGAGATCGGAGGTGACAGTATTCGCATCGGTGCGATGGTCACCCAGCACGCGATTATTGATCACGACGCACTGGCTGACGCCGCTCCGATTCTGCGCGAAGCTGCCCTTCAGATCGCAGACCCGCAAGTCCGATACATGGGTACAGTTGGTGGCAACGTGGCCAATGGCGACCCCGGCAATGACATGCCCGGCCTGATGCAGTGCCTGGATGCGCGTTTCACTGTCGAGGGTCCTGACGGGGAACGCGAAATCGCTGCCCGCGAGTTTTACGAAGCCGCCTACATGACCGCTCGGGAAGACGAAGAAGTGTTGACTGCAGTCACCATCCCAACGCCGCATGGCGGTTACGCCTATGAAAAACAAAAGCGCAAGATTGGCGATTATGCTACCGCTGCTGCTGCAGTCCAGATCGTGAAAGAAGGTGGCACCTGTGCCTCCGCCTCGATTGCAATGACCAATCTGAGCGACACACCGGTCTTTTCCGAGGCGGCTGGGGCCGCTCTGGTTGGCACCGGCGTCGATGCAAATGCCATTAAGACCGCTGTGGCCGCCATGCTCGGTGATATTGACCCCACCGAGGACAACCGCGGTCCCGTCGCTTTCAAAAAACACGTGGCAGGTATCATTCTAACCCGCGCCATTGAGCGCGCCTGGTCGCGTGCGTGAGGAGATCGTCCGATGTCAAAGAAACAACACTACAAGATCACGGTGAACGGCAAGGAAGAGGAATTCCTTGCCGAGCCACGCGAACTTCTCATCTACACGCTGCGCGAGCGGCTCAACATCACCGGCCCGCATATTGGCTGCGAGACTTCCCATTGTGGCGCTTGCACCGTCACCATTGATGGCAAATCAGTCAAGTCCTGCACCATGTTCGTGGCGCAGGCCGATGGCAAGGATATCACAACCATCGAAGGCATCGGTGGGCCTGACGCGCTGCACCCGCTGCAAGAGGCGTTTAAGGAACATCACGGGCTGCAATGCGGCTACTGCACACCGGGCATGATCACACGCGCGGCAAAGTTGCTCGAAGAGAACCCGAACCCGTCCGAGGAAGAGATCCGTTTTGGCATGGCAGGTAATATCTGCCGCTGTACCGGGTATCAGAACATCGTGAAGTCTATCAAAGCCGCAGCGGCCGAGATGAATGCAGCCAAGGAGGCGGCCCAATGAATGACATGACACCAGATCGTGAGGAACGCACCGCGAACCTCAAGGGCATGGGCTGTTCGCGCAAAAGGGTGGAAGATGCCCGCTTTACTCAAGGCAAGGGCAACTACGTCGATGACGTGAAGCTTGACGGGATGCTCTTTGGAGATTTCGTCCGCTCTCCCTACGCTCACGCACGGATCACCAACATCGATACGGCGGCAGCGCTTGAAGTGCCCGGCGTTCTCGCTGTGCTGACCGCCAAGGACCTTGAACCGCTCGGCCTCCATTGGATGCCGACGCTGGCCGGCGACAAGCAGATGGTTCTGGCCGATGGCAAGGTTCTGTTTCAAGGCCAGGAAGTGGCGTTTGTGGTCGCCGAAGACCGCTATGCGGCGGCAGATGGAATCGAGGCCGTCGAAGTCGAATACGAAGAGCTTGAGGTTCTGGTCGATCCGTTCAAGGCGATGGAATCACAGATAGTTCTGCGTGAAGACACCGTGGGCGAGGATGGCAAACCAATCGATGGAGCACATGGTCCTCGAAAGCACCACAACCATATCTTCACGTGGGAAGCGGGCGACAAGGATCCAACATTCGAGACAATCGACAATGCCGAGGTCGTTGCCGAAGAGACCATGTATTACCACCGTACGCACCCATGCCCACTGGAAACCTGCGGCTGTGTCGCCTCAATGGACAAGGTCAATGGCAAGCTGACTCTTTGGGGCACGTTCCAGGCGCCTCATGCTATCCGCACTGTGGTCAGCCTGATTTCCGGGATCGAGGAACACAATATCCGTGTGATCTCTCCCGATATTGGCGGCGGGTTTGGAAATAAGGTTGGGGCCTATCCGGGCTATGTGTGTTCGGTCGTCGCCTCCATCGTCACCGGCAAACCGGTAAAGTGGATCGAAGACCGGATGGACAATCTGATGACCACCGCCTTTGCCCGCGACTATTGGATGAAGGGCCGCATTTCTGCCACCAAGGACGGCAAGATCACCGGGTTGCATTGCCATGTGACAGCGGACCATGGTGGATTTGACGCCTGCGCCGACCCAACCAAATTCCCGGCGGGTTTCATGAATATCTGCACCGGATCTTACGACATCCCGACTGCATTCCTTGAGGTTGATGGCGTCTACACCAACAAAGCGCCGGGCGGGGTCAGCTACCGTTGTTCCTTCCGCGTGACAGAGGCGGTTTATTTCATCGAACGGATGATCGAGGTGCTGGCGATCGAGTTGAACATGGACGCGGCAGATTTGCGCCGGCTCAACTTCATCAAGAAAGAGCAATTCCCTTATCAGGCTGCGCTTGGATGGGAATATGACTCTGGCGATTATCACACTGCATGGGACAAAGCGCTCAGCACCGTCGACTACGAGGGATTGCGCAAGGAACAGGCCGAGCGTGTAGAGGCGTTCAAACGGGGCGAAACGCGCAAGCTTATGGGAATCGGTCTCAGTTTCTTCACTGAGATCGTGGGTGCCGGCCCAGTGAAGAATTGCGATATCCTGGGTCTCGGCATGTTCGATAGCTGCGAAATTCGCATCCATCCAACGGGCTCTGCAATTGCACGGCTTGGAACGATTTCGCAGGGGCAAGGCCACGCGACGACATTCGCACAGATACTGGCCTCCGAGATCGGATTACCTGCCGATAGCATCACCATCGAAGAGGGTGACACCGATACCGCGCCCTATGGTCTGGGCACCTACGGCTCGCGCTCGACCCCGGTTGCCGGGGCGGCTACGGCCATGGCTGGCCGCAAGATCCGCGCCAAGGCGCAAATGATCGCGGCCTATCTGTTGGAAGTGCATGACGATGACGTCGAGTTCGACGTCGACCGTTTCGTGGTCAAAGGAGCGCCCGAGCGGTTCAAGACCATGAAAGAAATCGCGTTCGCCGCCTACAATCAGGCCATTCCAGGGATTGAGCCAGGGCTTGAAGCGGTTAGCTACTATGACCCGCCGAACATGACTTATCCGTTCGGTGCCTATGTCTGCGTGATGGATATTGATGTGGATACAGGCGTGCCAGACATCCGCCGCTTCTACGCGCTGGACGATTGCGGTACCCGGATCAACCCGATGATCATCGAAGGACAGGTGCATGGCGGCCTGACCGAAGCACTCGCCGTCGCTTTGGGCCAGGAAATCGCCTATGACGATCAGGGCAACGTGAAGACGGGCACGCTGATGGATTTCTTCCTGCCGACGGCATGGGAGGTTCCGAACTACGAGACCGACTACACCGTCACGCCGTCGCCACATCATCCCATCGGTGCGAAGGGCGTGGGCGAAAGTCCGCATGTGGGCGGGGTGCCATGCTTCTCCAACGCGGTGCAGGATGCGTTCCGGGCCTTTGGTCTGCGGCATACCAACATGCCCCATGATCACTGGCGGATCTGGAAGACCGCCAATGAGCTTGGCCTGCACGGCTAAAGGCGAAAGGCAGGGCGGAGACGTTCCGCTCTGCCCGGAGACACACATGACCTGGACCGATTTACAATCCGCTCTTGAAGGGCAGGGCTATGTCGCATCCGACGACCTAGCAGTTGCTCTCCATTTGGCGCTGACGTTGGAGCGGCCCCTTCTTCTGGAGGGCGCCGCAGGCGTAGGTAAGACAGAGGTTGCGCGCACCCTGAGCGATGCGCGCGACACCAAGTTGCTCCGACTGCAATGCTATGAGGGGCTTGACGCCGCTCAGGCCATCTACGAATGGAACTACCAGCGGCAATTGCTGACGATCCGCGCCGCCGCCGAAGATGGTGAGACGGGCAAAAGCGTTGAGGAGCGTATTTTTTCCCGTGATTTCCTGTTGGAACGCCCTCTATTGGCCGCCATTACCCAGGACACGCCGCCTGTTTTGTTGATTGACGAAATTGACCGCGCTGATGTGGAATTCGAAGCCTACTTGCTGGAAGTTCTGGCCGACTATCAAGTGACTGTCCCAGAACTCGGCACCATCACGGCCTCTAGCAAGCCGATCGTGATCCTGACCTCAAACGGCACACGCGATCTATCCGATGCACTGCGTCGTCGCTGCCTATACACCTATGTCGATTATCCGGACCGACAGACAGAACTTGCAATCCTCAAAGCCCGCTGCCCCGCGATTGAGGCGCGTCTTGGCGCGCAAGTCGTAGGCTTTGTACAAAAGCTTCGCGAGGAGGAACTGGAAAAGACGCCCGGCATCGCTGAGATGCTCGATTTTGCTGCCGCCTTGATGGGACTCGGGATTGCGGATCTGACCGACGATCCAACCGTGTTGCACTCCACCTTAACCACGCTGCTGAAAACTCAAAGCGATCAGGCACAGATCACCGCTGAAGTCGCGGCCCGCATCGCGGGGAAGGCCGCATGAGCCGGGTTTCCAAATTTGCGGCGCGTGATCCGGGGCCAGCGGCCCGTGTTGCCGGGTTCATTGCGCATTTGCGCCAGAACGGCCTGCGCCTAGGTGTGGCAGAGGCAGAGCTTGCCTTGCGTGCCCTCGGCGAGGTCAATGCCGCTGTCCCGAATGAAAGCCGTCGCGCGTTACGGGCCATCTGCACAGGATGCAAGGATGAGGCCGAACGGTTCGACAGCCTCTTCGATAGTTTTTGGATGGATTCCGGTCGGGTGAAGCAAAGGGCCGTGCCCAAGGCGCAGTCTGCGCTCAGCGATAACGTGCATTCCTCTCGTCAAGCCAAGGGTCAGGATATGGGCGCATCGGGCAGCGCCATCGCTCCTGATTCCGGTGACGGCGAAGCCGACAGCGATGGCACCGGTAAACTTATCGCAACTCAGCAACGCAATCTCAGCCGCCGCGATCTGCGTGATCTGGTCCGCGCGGATGATATCGCAGAGGCCGAAGCAGTTGCGCGTCGCATCGGTGCCGCTTTGCGCGATCGACGTTCGCGCCGTCGGATCGCCGCCCGCAAAGGCGACCGCCTGCATTTTCGCAAGACCATTCGCCTGAGCCTTGCGACAGGAGGGGAACCTCTGCAGCTCTTGCGCAAGTCTCGCCCTGATCGCAGCCGCAAAATCGTAGCGCTTTGCGATGTATCGGGATCGATGAGCGTCTATGCGCAAGTTTTTCTTGCTTTTCTCGCTGGGCTGATGCGCGCTGACAAAGATGCCGACGCTTATCTTTTTCACACACGGCTGGTACGCATCACTGAAGCATTGCGCGACAAAGACGCACTGCGTGCAATTGGTCGGATGTCGCTGATGGCAGATGGCTTCGGCGGTGGATCAAAGATCGGGCCATCGTTGCAACGCTTTGCCGATACCTATGCGCGGCGCTTTGTAGATGGCCGGTCTGTCGTAGTGATCTTGTCGGACGGCTATGATACTGAGCCACCCGCAATCCTGGCAGCAGCGCTTGAGAAGCTGAGAAAACGCGGCTGTAAGATCATCTGGCTCAATCCATTGAAGGGCTGGAGCGACTACGCGCCCGTAGCTGGCGGAATGGCTGCGGCCTTGCCTTATCTCGACCTTTTTCAACCGGCCAACACCCTTGCCGATCTTGCCGCCCTGGAACCAAAATTGGTGACGCTATGAGTCCGGCAGAGATCCTAGACACGGACCTTGCCGATGCGGCACAAGACCTGCGTGACCGGCAAGAACCTTTCGCCTTCGCGACAATCGTGCGCACTGCGGGGGCGACGGCGGCCAAGCCGGGTGCTAAAGCGCTGCTCAGCGCGGACGGGACAATCCTGCATGGATGGCTTGGTGGCGGATGCACGCGTGGCGCGGTCAAACGCGCTGCGGTAGAGGCTTTGCGCTCCGGTCAGCCGCAACTGGTTTCTGTCGCGCCCGAGGAACTCCTGGAAGAAATGGGCGTGATAGCGGGGGATGAGATCGACGGGACGCGCTTTGCGCGCAATGGTTGCCCGTCAAAAGGCACCGTCGACATTTTTATCGAGCCCTGTTTGCCAATGCCCGAACTTGTCGTGCTTGGCGCATCCCCTGTGGCCCAAGCGCTTAGTTCCCTGGCACCGCAATTCCACTGGTCTGTTTCTGGCACCACGTCGGCTGATACGACGTGCAATCGACGCCGCTTCGTTGTCATTGCGACGCAAGGCCAAGGAGATCTGGACGCGCTCAAATCCGTACTGACAGATTTGCCCGACTATGTTGCCTTCGTCGGAAGCGCTCGGAAATTCGCGACACTGGCTGAAAAACTAAAGACCGCCGGCATAACGCCCGAGGCCATCAACACCGTCCACGCCCCGGCGGGTCTGGACCTGGGGGCGGTCACGCCCGAGGAAATAGCGCTGTCGATCCTTGCGCAGTTAGTCCGTGTCAGACGGCAGACTGTGGGGCTTGCCGATGGCTGATGTTGCCGCGATCCTTCTGGCCGCCGGTCTTTCCCGTCGCATGGGGGCGCAAAACAAGCTGCTGTTACCAATAGACGGCGTGCCGATGATCCGCCGGGTAGCCATGGCTTACTTAGGTGCCATTGATACTGACCTGACGGTGGTAACAGGACATGAGGCGAGCGCCGTGCGCCGGGCATTATCAGGGCTAGCTGTTTCTTTGGTTCACAATGCAAACTTCACCAGCGGCCAGCAGAGCTCGGTTGCCACGGGATTGCATTGTGCACCTGACGCCTATCTGCTTCTGATCGGCTTGGGTGATCAGCCGCTATTGACCACTCAGGATCTGCAATATCTGATTGCCGCTCACGTTGCAGGTGATGCGACTAAAGTGACGATACCTGTCCATAACGGCGCACGAGGCAATCCAATTACTATCCCGCAGCTATTGCGCCGGCGATTGCTGGAAAACCCCGCACGCCCCGGCTGCTTGGGCTTCACGCGCGATCATCCCGAACATGTACAAGCCGCTAAGCTGCCATCGCCAGGGTTCTACACCGATGTCGATACCCCGGATGACTATGCGACCCATTTGGAAACCGCGAACGAGCCGATCTCATGAGCCGACTTCTGATCTGGATGCGCGGGCGTCTTAAATCGCTCGAAATGACCACTGAACAAGCAGACAACATAAGATTTCCCTGTTGCTAAGAAGGACTAGACTATGGAACTGAACGACGAAATCATCATCAACGCCCCGAAAGATCGCGTCTATGCGGCACTGAATGATCCCGAGGTGTTGAAACAATGCATCCCGGGTTGTGAAGAACTAATCAAGCATTCTGATACTGAACTGGAGGCCAAGGTCTTGCTTAAAGTAGGGCCCGTAAAGGCGCGGTTCGGAGGCAATGTCACCCTGGACCAGACCGGCGCCCCTGATGCATTCTCTCTGTCTGGTCAGGGCAATGGTGGTACCGCTGGTCATGCAAAGGGTGGCGCAGATGTGACGCTGAGTGCAGACGGCGACAAAACGATCCTGCGCTATGAAGCCAAGGCCGAGATTGGCGGAAAACTGGCTCAGCTCGGCAGTCGTTTGATCCAGAGCACAGCCAAGAAGCTCGCAGGAAAATTCTTCAAGTCCTTCGCTGATGTAGTGAATGAACGCGCGATGATTTGATCTTATTGGGTGGAGATGAAGCAGTTCTTTGAGCTTGCTCCACCCGCTAACGACCAGAAAGGCAACTTGTACCGCCTGCGCAACTGCCTTACGTCATCGCCAATGGGACAGTTTAAGTCGATTTGATAAGAGAGGGTTTCTGGCTCATCGTAACCGCCAAGGAGTGGAGATGAGAAAGCAACCCGGAACCAAGCAGAGCCACGGTGAGAAGGTCGTAAAGGACATTCCCCGTGCGACCCGCAAACAGTATTCCGCAGAGGAAAATATCAGGCCGTTCCGGATGACCGGAAGGGTGAGGATAGCATGCCGAGTTTTGCCGCTGTGAAAGCATTGCACAGAGCCTCTACTACAGCTGGTCCAAGGAATTCCTGGAATCCGGCAAGAAACGCGTGGCAGGTGATACGGCCCGCGCGGCGACTTCCACCCAAGTAAAGGATCTGAGACGGGAAGCCCGTGATCTAAAGAAAGTTTTTTGCTGAATAGGCCTTGGAATTGCGCCTGCTCAAAGAAAGCGTGATCGCGGATGGGGGCGACGACGAGCGGGGCTCAAGAGTTTCCCTTTGAGGCTTCCGTCAGGAACAATTTGTCCAAAGTCAAATCTGAAACCGCGTGTTTCAGCCGCTCGGTCTCTTTCTAACGCCGTTTCAGTTCCTTCAACTGGTCTACGCCCATTCCACCGTTCTTCTTTCTCCAGCAGTAATAGGTTTGTTCAAAAACCCCGATCAGTCTGATCGCATCAAGACGGGACATGCCTCGCCCCATAAGAACTTCAACCTGCCGCAACCACGAGACAATCTCTTCTGGCTTCGGTCGCTAGTTTGCCATTCTCATTCATCCGTTTCCTAAACATATCGGTGGACCAGTTCAGTTGGGGAGGCTCACATCTCTTCTGGACTTTCGAAATGATGCAAGTTTTCAGCATTTGTCCCAGGATTGGCGGCGCGAAAGCATGCAGCGGCGTTACGTTTACAATTTCGATTGGATGGGGCGGCCAATTATCCAATATCCGCAGGATATAGTCGCCTTGCAAGAGATAGTATGGGAGACAAAATCCGATGTTATTCTTGAGACGGGCATCGCCCATGGTGGCTCTTTGATTTTGTCCGCGTCATTGCTGGCCATGCTCGACTATGCTGACGCTGTGGAAACCGGAGATTTGCTTGATCCGGCTAATCCGAGGCGACGCGTCGTCGGCATTGACATCGATATTCGTGCACACAACAAAGTCGCGATGGAACGCCATCCGATGGCCTCCCGGATCACTATGATCGAGGGATCCTCGACTGCGCCAGACACTATCGCGCGTGCCAAGGATGCTGTGGGCGACGCAAAGAGAGTCATGGTTTGTCTCGATTCGATGCATACCCACGACCATGTTGTCGCCGAACTAGAGGCATAAGGGCCTTTGGTTGCCTCAGGTTGCTATTGTCTGGTTCTTGATAGCTTTGTAGAAAACATGCCGCAGGGATTCTTCGAAGACCGCCCATGGGATGTTGGGAACAACCCCAAAACGGCTCTGCACAGCTGGTTAAAGGACAATCCCGATTTCACCATTGATCGCGATATGGCGACTAAACTGCAGGTGACCGTTGCACCTGATGGATTTTTGCGTAGGGATTAGATTTGACGGTGAAGACTTTTATGTAGTCGCGATCAGCAGAGCCATGCACTTAGCTTTCTTTTTGTTGGATAGACGCCGTTCAATTTGTTCCCGTTGTTGCGACAACGTGAACAAGATCGATGCACTTAAGGTTTTGTTGCGTGGAATAACATCGCTAGAGCGTCCTATCGAAAAACTGAAGCGCCGGGATTCCCATGAGAACTGAATTGTAATTCATCGTTTATGAGAGGATGGATCATAACAGCACCATTGCCAGATGCGTTTCGGTCGCGGCTTCGAAAGTTGATTGAAGAATGGTTATGCGGGAGCGCGACGGCGTTATGGTTGTAACTTTCGCCTGCAACCGGCGCACGCACAAGGTTTACGGTCCGACGAACTGGACGATTGAAGGCCGCGCCGCAGGTTCGACCTTGCAGTGAAAGCATTCTTGATCCCCATCGCTCATTTCTTATCGAACGGATTGAGCAAGACGAAGACACAACCATGCCTGAACTAGCCAATGTACTGGCATATACGACCGGTGTACAATCACACCCTAATGCGATGACAGGTTTCCGAGCAAGTTTGGCTTTAAGTACAATAGAAGACGCTGGTGGCCACCTAGCGACGCTACACACGGACAAGGGGACAACGCTACGACTGGTCTACCCGCCACCCGCCAGCTGTCTCGGCCAAGCCAGATCGCGTTGGAGCAAGGACATTCACTGAAATGTTCGGCGCCTTCTCAGAGATCTACGCTCTCTTCTCACCAGAAGAATGCTGGAACCACTTTAGGGCTGCCAGATTTGTCTCAAGTTAAAAGCCGGTGGTTTAAATTGTGTGTCCAAGTCGTTGTATAGCAACGTCATGTGCCGGGGATTGTACTGGTTGGAAACGATTGCGTCTTGAACGTGTGCCTCTGATACGATTGAAGTTCTGAGTTCAACAACGCTGCGTTAGAATGGTATGGCAACTATGCGGCATAGCAGTTGAATAAAGGGGATCGCCGGTTGCACTGATGCGCTTTCCTAGAATAGTTCTGCGTATCTATTGATACAATCCAGATCGGTGGTTCGAATTGCCCTTCAGTCTTCACCTTAGTTCATCATTGCATGCTATAATCTTTCGACTGACACACCCAAGAAAGTACGTCGAAGCACGTAAACTTCGTTCTGCGGCAAAACACGCTCTCGAGAAGAAGAACTTTCGTTCAGCGTCGGGGACGATTTTGAAGGCGTTGAATTGTAATCCAGCGCTGAGGAATGGCGCGCAGCTTCTTGCTAAAGCAAAGGCCGCGGACGTTCGAGCAGGAAAGGCAGACTTAGTTGCAGAAGCGGAAATAGACCTTGTTCACGAAGTCGAACGGAAACTTGAGACCCGCAGATTGTGTTCTGATGCAACGTTCGAAGCACTGGCCGTAGTCAAGGCATTGCAACTTGATGCCGAACAGTCGCTGGACGCTCTTTCGCGTTTGAAATCGCGCCGCCGCCGCAAGGTACTGTCTTTTGCAGTGATCGGCGTGTTGAGTAATGCGTTCGAGGATCGTAGCCATTTCCAAAAGTTCATTCAGTTGTTGGACCAATTTGGTGTGGCCGAAGAGGCAAATTCTCGCCGAAGTGTATTCAATATGTGGTTGGTGCACGAACTGAAGTTCGGGGTGCCTTACAAGGGTGGACATCCTCTTCTGGTTCCCGAAGTTTTTCAGAGGTTTATACAAACCGTGCAGGAAGGTGATCCCGCCGTTGCTTCTTTCCCTATCGAATTGCAGGACCTTATAAGGGCAGGGCAGGTTGGCGGCGCGCATGGTGGTTCCCCCGTCGAGTGCAAAAAGGTGTTGGTCGTCTCTGACAACTGGAACTTTTTTCCGCTGGCTGCGAAGGCACTCGAGGACGATGGATTTGAAGTGCGTTACCTCGATTTTGGAATTATCAGGCAGGCGTTTCCCAATACGGATCGCAAACTGGGTATTTCGTACCAAACAAGGAGCATCGCCGGGCGACCCACTGCGACCGCTATCCGCGAAGCGCTGGCAGACCGCAGTCCGTTAGCGAGTGACCTTGTTGGTTGGGCTGATGTCGTTTTTTGTGAGTGGCTGACGGAGGGCGCTGTCTGGATGAGTCACTATTTGCAGGAAGAAAAACCGCTGATAGTTCGTTTACACAGCTACGAAGCATTTACGGCATACCCTCTGATCGCGAACTTTCGCAGGATCAATGGGTTAGTATTCATTGCGCCACAAATTCGTAAGGTGTTGACTGCGCTGGTGGGTGAGAAGGCTCTTTTGGACACCGTTACAAATGTCATTCCCAATATTAGAGATGTGTCGAATTTCAACTTTATAACGCGCGAGACGTTAACAAAAAAGACCCTGGGTATGACGCAATACGCTTCCGCCAACAAGGACCCAATATTCGCTCTCGACATACTCAAAGAACTTCAGGTGCATGATCCATCCTGGAGGCTTCGTTTCGTTGGAAAGCCTTGGGGTAGCGATGTATCGGACTCTGAAGCGCAATATCAACTCAATTTCAAGAAAAGACTTTCTGAGTTTGGAGATAGCGTTTCAGTTGAAGGGTATACAAACGACATTGCTAGTTGGTACCGGTCGATCGGCTTTGTTTTATCTACGAGCCAAAGAGAAGGTAGTCATGAGAGTCTCGTCGAAGGCATGCTTACTGGTGCTATACCGGTTCTACGGAATTGGCCCATGATGGCACCTTTTGGGGCTCCCGAGTCAGTCTTCCCGGATCTTGAACGAGTAAATACTGCGGCCGAAGCAGCTGCATATATTCTTCAAGCATCCGATCAATACGAAATACGCTCTAAAGCCGCTGCAGATTACGCCGTCGATTATGTGACTATGGATAGGCCGGAAATTGAGTTGCCACGGTTTGTCCGAGCAGTATGTCGGCCTGACCGCATTGGACAATCCGTGGTTGCTTCGTGACTGTTCTCATCACCGGAGACGCTGGCTACGTCGACAGCCATATCGCCTGGGAGTTTCTGGACCAAGGCGATTCTGTCGTGATCCTTGACAACTTGATGACGGGTGTCTGTGAAAATCTACCAGAATCGGCAGTTTTTGTTGAAGCTTGCATTGGTGATGAAAAGGTAATTGCAGAACCACATTCTGGCATCCACACCATCCTGGTAATTGACCTCCCGATTGCGTTGGGAAAATGTCAAAAATTTTGTTCTTTTTGAAAATGGTATGAAAAAAAGTAGCGGTAGCGTTCTTCTCGCTTTGTTTCTTACCCCCTAGAAACAAACAGCCATGGATTTCACGATCCTCAAGCGAGGTACAGAAACGGACGTTGGAGTGGCGTCGGTTTTCCGCGGTTGGTTTGTGGCGGCCGACTTATTAACCAACCACAAGAGTTAAGTCGGCCGCCTAAAGCTGTACGGCAGGCGCATTATCACTTGGTGCATGGCTTAAGAACTATATTGGCCGCAGCCGAAATGGAGGCTACGGCATAAATCTATGCTATCGGATTGGGCGCACCATCGATCTGTTTTGAAACGTGACGTAAGTTACTCTCCGTCCCGAATACAACTTCCGTGATCTTCTAGGTTTTTGGAACCGTGCGTAGACAACTCGTACTTCATCGTCGGGAAAAGAGTCAGCGTCCAGACTTCATTTGATGCGATGTGGATAAACGTCACACCATCAAGACCATGCGCACCGTATGGGTCTTCGAATTCAACGGCTTAAACCAATCAAAAGCAGATAGAGCCGTTTCACCTAATCCTACGGGTGAAATGAGTTCCTGCGCGAAATTCACGGCAGTTCGTTCGCTTTGCAGTCGCTCGTAGAAGAAGCATTCCCACCATCGCAATGCATAACAGCAAAGTGGGCTACGTTCGCAGCATTTGAGGTCATTTATGAATGTCGGCTCGGAGCCAAATTCGTGGGTCCGCTGATTCGAGGTGAACGGCAGCTTTGGTCCGCTCACCTGCCACCTAACACTGGATTATGAACGTCAGGAATGAGCGGTTGTGGCATGCTGCATGAACGAATGGCAGAGGTGGAATCAAAGGCAGGTGAGGGCTCTTACTTCAAATCGATGCCCACCGCAGAGAACGGCGGGAGAGGCCCTTACCGGCCATTGCTACAACGGTTCAGCGCTGTTGACGCATTAGACAGGTCTGCAGCCCAAAGCGGACATTCAAATCCAGGCATGGTGACTTCCAAGATGCGGACAATCTGCCGTTCGCTTTCATCCGCCCAATGCCTGCATCCGGTAAGCGATATTCTTTGAGGAAAGGTTCAACTATTTGGGAAACAGCAAGGTAGCTACAAGTCTCACGCCCCAACCTTCGGGCCCATTATCGGGGCCGTCGGCCGAATAGCGTATCCCCCCGCCTACGCTGATAAGTTGATCCCCGAGTTGGGTAACTTTGGTGACAACACCGTTGATTGGCACAGACCATTGTTTGTTTTCCCAATCGTAGGTGGACTCAGTGTTAATCGTGAACGTCCACGCGTTCGAATTTGTGTAGGAAATAAATGGCTGTAAGAACGTCTGACTGATGTCGGTATCACCATCAATGTCCCAGATGTGATTTGTCAGGCCACCATATGTCCACGGACCCTGCTGTTTGAGTGCCACGCCGGTAACTCCTGCACCCCACGCTCCGAGACCTAAGCTGTTATCTGTCGACGTTGGCAGCAGAAAAACAGGTCCAGCCCCCCAGATCCAACCGCCCGCACTTGGTTTTTTGGGCGAAAGAAATAAGCTTTGAACAGTATCTCCTAGCCCATTCTCGGATCCAGAACCCGGAAAGCTACCATCTATAGAGGCAATTGGGAGAATTGTTCGGGATATGAGGTTCCAATCGTCCGTAAGCTCAAACGGAATAACCGGTTGTACGTTCAATATCCAACGCGAACCATTTCCGTCGGCACCCAAATTCTGATCATAATTCAGCTGGAATGGCACACTAATGAGAGCAGCCACTGGGTTAGCAAGTTGCTTTGCTAGTTCTTCTTCCTGGGACTCTGCCCACGCAGTACCAGAAAGGGCACCAATCCCGGCAAGTATGGAGCAGCGTAGCAAACTTAGGTTCATAGGCGGTCTCCTTTCAGTTGGCCGTTTTCTCATGGGTGGCTTGCACTTGAAATCGCCAGATTGGCAATGACGTCAATGGCGCACTCACAGTCCGCCGCCGCCGAACTGGATGAATTTATCCAACCTGGTTGACTTTTAGCCAAAATACTTGGTCGAAACTGGCTTTCAGACTGTCTCCATAAGCGTGTCCGAAAGCACATCCTCGGAGAGCGCCCCCGGTGCGCCTATTGCGACAAGCCTTGTTTCGGGTTTGCGGTCACCCCAAGCACCATCCCGTGCGATGTCCATTCGTTTTCCAACCACCTGAACAAGAATGCGATGATCTGGATCCTCCTCGCTGAAAACAAAACCCTTGAGGCGATAAACGTCGCCCGGAAGCTTCCGAATTGCACTCCGGAGGGAAGACAGGCTTATTGGGCGTTCAGCTTTCATCATAGTTGTTGAGAAGCTGTCTGAGTGATCAGAGTGGTGGCAACCACAATCTGGCCCATGTTCGTGATGATCGGGTATTTCTGTTTCGAGCTGTTCGGCGGCAAAGCGACCGACTGAAAGAAGTATGTCCAGAGGGACGTCTGCGTTTACAGCTTCGACAAGACGATAGCGACGGAAGCGAGAGCCAAGCCAGTCGTGCACCTTCTGAACTGTGGCCCTGTCGACAAGATCAACCTTGTTCAAAATAATCATGTCCGAGAACGCAATTTGACGAAGCTTCAGTTCCATTTGTTCTGGCGCAGCAAATAGCTGTTCCGCATCGACAAGACACATAAGGCTGTCCAAGCGGATCATGTCCCGGAACCGTTGATCCGTAAACGTCATCGCGATTGACGATGGATCCGACACTCCGCTTGCTTCAAGGACGATGTATTCCGGTTTCTCAGGCCGAGCGAGAACAGCTTCTACCGTTTCGATCAAATCATCTCGTATCGAGCAGCAAACGCACCCATTAGCCAAGCTCATCACATCATCTTCGAGGCCAACCACCAAGTCGGCGTCTACGTTTATTGATCCAAAGTCATTCACCAGAACTGCCACTCGCAATCCGTGATTGCCGGTAAGGATCCGGTTCAAAAGTGTCGTCTTACCGGCTCCAAGAAAGCCGGTAAGGATCGTAACAGGGATCGCAGAAGTCGAACCAAATTCAATCATTGTTCGATCTCCTCTCAGTCTTCATCACGCGAGCCGATTACATCCGAAACTTTGATGGTAAAGTCCTGCGGCCAGTCTCCGCCGGGTGCTCGGAAAACGTCAGTTGGGTAGTATTCGCGTGGATCGATCTCCATATCTCGATACTTCTGATCTTGCTGGTCTGCGCGAGTGAGTCTTGGGTTCGGTAATGTGATTTCATCCGGAAGCTCAATACGCCCGGCCTCGGCCGCCGCAGCCAGTTCACGAAATGGTGGCACTGTACCGGATTTTCCGGGCAGTGCAGCTTTCCTGTACCAGATTGCATCCTTGGTCACGTTCACAACGGCTACATCGAGACCCCATTGGAACAGACCGTCATAGTGGGCGCGAATACCAGCCAGCATTTCAGCGTCGATGTCTTCATCCTGGGTATAGTGTGTCACCATTCCCAAACGCGGCCTTGTGTCAGCAAAGAGCTTACCCACGGCATAGTGGGAGGTGTGATGCGTATCGATAGTGTAGTTAAAGAGATCTTGTGGGATACCGTATTTGTAGGTCATCAACTGACCAATATCCTGCCCCGACATTTCGGTTACAAAGACATCAACGCCTTCGCCGTATTTTCGTGAAAGCTCATCTGGGCGACCATCGCCGGTCCAAACAAAGCTCAGACCATTCCAATCGAGCCGATAACCAACCGCACCGTCCTTGGCATGACTTCGCGGCCAAGACCGAACAGTCACCCCGTCTTCGTCATAAACAATACCACCTTCTTGGCGGAAATCGAATTCATTGACTTCGATCTCGTAGCCGTCCCCAATCGGGAAAACATCAAAGGCCTCCAGATGCCATTTGAGCATCTGTTGCATGCCTTTGACCATTCCGGCTGTGCCAAGCTCGGGCGTTCGACCTGACGGCCCATGGATGCGTAGTGGCGTGTAGCCACCCGACCAGGCACGGAAGGGGTAAATATACGGAATGTCAGCATAATGGTCGACATGCAGGTGAGAGATGAAGATGTCGTTGATCAACTGCCCAGGCACTTGCATCGCAATGATGTTGCGGACACAACCGGACCCAAAGTCGAAGAAGAACCGTTTTCCATTCCCCAACTCCACCATGATACAAGTACCCGCCTGATCTTCGCGCGGCGGATATGGTGTTGAGCCGCAGAATGAGATGCGCATCTCATCTGGCCCCAACTCCTCACTAAGCGGAAAATAGTTCGCATTTGAACCGGTCATGTACTTCGTAGGACGGAAGTAATCCGGCAATGATATGCCACCTGCGGGTCGACCACCATATGGGTTCTTGAGTGTTTCTCCTAGTGGGCCGCCTCCTTCGTGGGCCTCGGCAGTTCCTGCCGCAAACCCAGCCGCCCCTGTGGCAGCCGCTCCAGTGGCCAAGCCCTTTAGAACACTCCGCCGCGACGGGTCTTCAATTTGATCTGACGCCTGAACCTGTTTGTCGTCCTGGTCTTTTCTATTGTCTTCCTTGGTCATGGATTGGTCCTCAGTTAGAGTATCTCACAGGTTGCGCTTCAACATCCGGCGAAGCTCGTTGATGAGTTCAGATTTGATGTGGGCCCATTCGGCGCGCTCTGAGGCCGTGATCGATGCGTCTTTCGAAAACGCAGATGCTTTATTCAGGTCCTCGATGACCTCGCCGAGTAGTGCATCCGTTTCGATGCGCCTCGAGAGCACATCAGAAAGTTCCGGAATCTCTTCAATCAGGTCCACCGTCACTGGAAAAATCCCGACACCCACTATCTATTCTCAAATCAAGATGAGTGCGGTTGACCGCAAAGGCCAAGTGAGTCACCGTGAGTTGGGGGTAAGTTGACATTGAACAAGTCAAACGATTTGCCAATAAATCAACAAGTTGGCCAACCTTCTCCGGAACTCATCCGGGAAGCTCTGAGTCGAATTGTATCAAGCGACGGGTTTCAAGCTTCACCCCGACTCACGCAGTTTCTCACCTATATAGTCGAGGAAACTCTATCTGGTCGAAGCGCTCAGATTAGAGGCAAAGCTATCGCTGTTGAGGTCTATGGGCGGCGCATAGATGGTACTGGTGGTCAAAACCTGGTTCGCGTTGAGGCTAGGCGACTGCGTCGCCTTTTACATCAGTTCTACGAAGATCACTGGGACGGCAACGGGGTTCGCATTTTTGTTGATCCCGGCGGATACAAGCCGCGGTTTTCATACGAATCTACAATCGAAGACCGTACATCAAGTGAACTGAAGAGCGACAATCCAGTTGGCCGTTGGCGTTCGCGGCAACTGCTGCCTGCTGGACTAGGTGTTGTTGCATTAGTCGCTGTGCTTGGCATCTGGATGAGCCAGGATAACAGGGAGGTTGTGCCGACAACTCGATCCATCGAGAAAGCAGAACGCGTGGCGCTTGGTGAACAATCATTGACGAGACTCCAGGCGGCCAACATTGCAGACCAAGCCCGAGGCATGTTTTTTCCCGTTTTTGATGTCAAACGTCAGCAGATAGCACTAGGAATGTTCCAGCACGCGATGGAACTCGACCCGGCTCTGTCCGACGGCTATGCCGGATCAGCGCAGGTCCTGGCGATCTTGGCGGTGTTGTCGCCGGATGAATCACAAAGGGATGATTTCTCCAATCAAGCTTCAGAAATGTCTGAAAAAGCGCTTCAATTGTCCCCGGCCGACGCCTGGGCAAACAGCGCAAATGGTTGGGTGCTGGCTGTCAAAAACCAGCCAAACGAGGCATTGAAATACGCAAGGATGTCGGTCGAGCTGGCGCCGAATGATGGCCATATTCTCGACCTTGCAGGTATCACCGCCATCTTGGCTAACGCCCCGGAATTTTCTGCCGAGGTTAGCAACCCGGATAGACCCAAATCAGGATCCGGGAGGTTTGGTGCGAGAAACATCTGGGGCGTCTCGCAACTTATGCTCGGGAACTACGAAAATGTTGTTGAAGCTTTTCAGGGAGCGCCAGCTGCTGGAGCGCCAGTAAGTGCTCCTTCGCTCTTGTTCCAAGCCGTTGCGCACGATCAGTTGGGAAATTCAGAAGAAGCAAGACGGCTCGTTGCTGAAATGCGCAGGACATGGCCTGAGTTTCCATCCGAGTTTCTCGCCGATAGAATTTTCCACAACGACATCAATACGCGGAATATAATACTGGAGACGTTAAGTAGATACTGACGAACGTTTCGCGACTATTGCCTCGAAACGAGCGTCAAAATCTATTCAAATAGTTCCGCTTTGAAAGCGTAAGATGTCGATAAAATCGGCGATAGTACCGGACTACGTCGTTTGTGGATTGAGGGTGGACATTGCAGACTTGCAGAGTCTGCCTGCCGCGCATAGCCGCCGCTCATGAGGCGCAGTGTTGCTGATGCAGCGAACGGCAGTTTGGTGGCCAATTTGCTGCATTAGCTAGAACTCATAAAGTGACTAATGGCGGTAGTGGCTCTATCTGCCGAAATTGTCTGGACTTTGGTCCGTAAGAAAGCGGTACAGAAATCGCCAATATTTGCCCGGAACAGCCGGGTTCCGCTCAGTACAGGGCGCAGGATCAGCCTGTGTCCTTAGAGTGGAGACATAAATGACAACTTCATCCGATACAGAAATCAATAAATCGCCTGCCAAATCCGCGCGAAACAAACTGACGCGTAAGCAACAATTACAGAAACAGCTGTGCCGCAAGGCAGGTGCCACGATTGCGCAGATGCGGAACGCCTTTGGCTAACAACCGCATTCAGCACGCGCAGCGATTTCGATGATGCGCAAGTCAGGACATACTGTTGAGCGATCAGGATCTGACAAAAGCACAGTCTATCGGATTGTGAAGGCGCGCCGGTGGTTGGCGATGATCAATGATGGCAGAGCTTTCTCAGAAATCGTTCAAGAAGAAGGTAGCTCCAAACGCCGGGTGCAGTATGTGGTCGATCTGGCCATGCTGGTTCCTGATGCTCTGGATGCCATCGATTCAGGCGAACAAATTGATGGCCTGACAATGGACTACCAGATCAGGTCGGGTTTCCCGGCGATCTGGTCAGATCAACACAAGCGCTTCTCTGCCCTCTGATCTGCCGCCTCTCCGAAACACACCAAACTCGTACCGTCGGAATCGCGACTTGGGACTGTGGTCGGAAATCGACCACTGTTGCGCACACGCTCGGGTCTCAGTTGAAATTGCTGGATCTTAAGTCGCTGAAAACACGCTATAATCGGCGTGCAACTTCTCGGTGTGTGATTTCCGGGAAATCATGGCTGGGGTGGTAGGATTCGAACCTACGATACACGGTACCAAAAACCGCTGCCTTACCACTTGGCTACACCCCAACGGTGAGCGGCTATCTACGACTGTTGCTTTCAGGGTTCAAGGGCTTTTTTGGACAATTTTGATGTGGATATGCAATTTAGTCTGATGGCGGTTGGATCGTCGGGATGGTCGAGTATTGGTCAGGCGATTGTTTGAGGCGAAGCTAGATCTCTAAAACGAAAATCCAACTGGCAATCCTTGGTTTTGCGGTCGCGAGATACAATCCGCAATGCGCCACAACGCTCGTTCCTGCGACTGCGTTTCAATAGCACAAGAATTGGATTAAATTATTGATTAATAGCGATAAAAATTACCTTTATCAGTTGAATGTCTTTGGCTTCGGACCTAGCTAGATAAAGTCCGCTAACCAGCACGAAAAAGGAGCGAGCAATGAAACTGAACCCGCAAGTTGCAGAAGCATTGAATAAGCAGATCAACAATGAGCTCCACGCTTCGTACACCTACTTGGCGATGTCGGCTTATTTTGAGGCGCAGGATCTGCCTGGATTCGCCAGTTGGTTTCGGGGGCATTCTGCCGAAGAGGAAACCCATGCAATGCGTATCTTCGACTTTATCGCCAAGCGGGGTGGGAGGGTAAATCTCGACGGCATCGCAAAACCGCAAACGGACTATGAATCACCCGTTGATGTACTGGAGCAGGCGCTGGCGCAGGAGCAAACCGTGACGGGCCAGATCAACGCGTTGTTTGAGCTGGCGCATGAGGTCAAAGAATACAGCACACAGAATATGCTGAACTGGTTCCTGGCCGAACAGATAGAGGAAGAAGACCTGTTCACATCGATCCTGGATAAGGCCAAGGCGGCCAGCGGGGACCGATGGAACCTGCTGTTGTTGGATCAGGAACTGGCCAAACGCGGCAGCGCTGCAGGCGCGGAGTAGCTCAGTCGGCGCTGTCGCGCATGCACGTCATTCCCGAATCTCGGTGGGGTCGACCCCCCAAAGATTGCTTTTCAGGGTCCAGCCGCGATAGCCGCCTGCAGAAATGCGGCACCAATCGGGTGAGCACTTTTCAAGCCGGGCGACGACGCCGGTTTCAAAATGCGCATTCACCTGCGATTTGGGATCAGGCATCGCGTAAACCGGCAGCAAGTCGGCTTCGATAAGGACTGTCCGCACACCTGAAAGCAGCGCGTAATGCACCCAACCCCCGGCACCGTCTCGATCCTGAACCTTGCGCCAGTTTCCATATTCGGCCGTGATCTGCAGCGGCATGCCACGGCGTTTGAACACCCAATCGATTCGGTGAGTCAGCGAAGGGCCGCGACGGACATTACCCTCGGCGGCTTTCATCGAGACATATCGCGGAAGCGGTAGATTCGTCACTGGACCGCGTTTTTCCTGCGCGGACACGGCCACTGCGCCGAGCATGAGCAGGAAAACCGATATCAACACCACAAAATGGCGGTTCACTGAAAAACTAGCACTCACTGCCTGTCTGCTCTTATGCCTGTGGATCGTATGCAAAAAAGGTTGAGACGATGCCCAAGGGGTTCTTGTGCCCCGTGTAATCCTGCGCCACGATGCCATGGCGCGCGGCAGTTTGCAAAGCGGTAGGAGGGTCAAGGTGCCAAGAGAACGTCTGAGTGTTGTCGTTACGCGACGGTTGCCCGAAGCGGTGGAAACACGGCTAAGCGAACTTTTCGATGTAAAACTGCGTGACACCGACGATCCCATGACTCGCGAAGAGCTGGTGGCGGCAGTGAACACAGCAGATGTGCTGGTTCCGACGATAACCGATACAATTGATGGCGGTATCCTGGGGCAGGCTGGTGAGAAATTGCGATTGATCGCCAATTATGGTGCCGGTGTCGACAATATTGATGTGGCGACGGCGAGGCAGCGCGGGATCCTTGTCTCGAACACACCAGGAGTACTGACTGACGATACTGCAGATATGACTATGGCTCTGATCCTGGCGGTTACACGACGTATCCCCGAGGGGTTAGGTGTGATGCAAAAGGGCGATTGGGCCGGTTGGGCCCCGACGGCCTTGCTGGGTGGCCGGGTCGGTGGTCGCCGCTTGGGTGTTCTTGGGATGGGCCGGATAGGGCAGGCCGTTGCGCGACGTGCAAGCGCGTTTGGAATGCAGGTTCACTATCACAACCGCCGCCGGTTGCGCCCCGAGATTGAACAGGAACTGGAGGCGACCTACTGGGATAGTCTTGATCAGATGGTGGCGCGGATGGACGTCATCTCGATCAACTGCCCGTCGACCCCTTCGACCTTTCATTTGATGAATGCGCGGCGTTTGAAATTGATGAAACCCACGGCCGTGATCGTGAATACATCACGCGGTGAAGTCGTCGATGAGAACGCCCTGACACGCATGATCCGCGCCGGTGAGATCGCGGGCGCTGGTCTGGATGTTTATGAACAGGGCACGGATGTGAACCCACGCCTCCGGCAATTGCCGAATGTGGTGCTGCTGCCTCATATGGGCTCGGCTACGCTTGAGGGTCGGATCGAGATGGGTGAGAAAGTCATTATCAACATCAAGACCTTCGAAGACGGTCATCGCCCGCCAGATCAGGTTGTGCCTGCAATGCTTTAGGCTGTGGCCTGAGAAAAGGGGAACGCAATGGTGCAGGCAACCGCTTTGCCGCGAAACGAGGCCGGGATCGACACGGCGCTGGGAATTCTGAAGCAGAGGTTCGCAGACCGGCTGCAATCTGGTGCTGCGATTTGCGAGCAGCACGGGCACACGACAACGTGGATTGAGAACCAGAGTCCGGATGCGGTGGTTTTCCCGCATTCAACCGAAGAAGTGGCCGATATCGTCAGGACCTGTGCCGAGCACAAGGTGCCAGTCATCCCATTCGGAACAGGCACCTCGCTCGAAGGTCATGTAAACGCTCCTGCTGGTGGCCTATCCGTCGATCTGAGTCAGATGAACAAGATATTGGCGGTCAATGTCGGTGATCTAGATTGCGTTGTCCAACCGGGTGTCACCCGAGCTGAATTGAACACCCATCTGCGGGATCAGGGGTTGTTCTTCCCGATTGATCCGGGCGCGAATGCGTCGCTAGGTGGCATGGCCGCGACACGCGCGTCTGGCACCAATGCTGTGCGTTATGGGACAATGAAAGACAATGTGCTTAGTCTTGAGGCCGTGATGCCGGACGGGCAAGTGATCCGCACGGGGCATCGTGCGCGCAAATCTTCGGCGGGTTTTGATCTGACCCGCTTGCTAATCGGTGCCGAGGGCACGCTGGGAATAATCACCGAAATCACATTGCGATTGCAGGGTATCCCCGAGGCCATCAGTTCAGCTCGCTGTTCGTTTCCATCGGTGGATGCAGCCTGTCAGGCTGTGATGATGACTATTCAGTATGGTATCCCGGTTGCGCGGATCGAATTGCTGGACCAGATGTCGGTCAAAGCTGCAAACGCTTATTCGGGACTGGATTTGCCAGAAACGCCACTGCTGCTGCTGGAATTTCACGGTTCGGAAAGCGGTGCAGCGGAACAGGCAGAGACCTTTGGCCAAATCGCGGAAGAATTTGGTGGCAGCGATATCACCACCACCACGACAACCGAAGAGCGCAACAAGCTGTGGCAGGCCCGGCACGATATGTATTGGGCCAGCCTACAACTGCGCCCAGGCGCGCGGGGCATTTCTACTGATGTATGTGTTCCGATCTCGCGTTTGGCCGAATGTGTGACCGCCGCACAGGATAAGGCCGCTGAATTGGGTTTGCTGGCCCCGATCGTGGGTCATGTTGGTGACGGTAACTTCCATACACTTCTGTTAATCGACATGGATGACGCAAAAGAGGTCGCAAGTGCAGAGGAATTCGTCGGTTGGCTAAATGATCTTGCAATTGCGATGGAGGGCACCTGTACCGGAGAACACGGAATCGGGCAGGGTAAACGCCCCTATCTGGTGAAAGAACTTGGTGCGGCGACAAATTATATGGCGGCGATCAAAGCAGCGCTGGATCCCGATAACATCATGAATCCGGGCAAGGTACTCTGACCGCGATTGTTGGGCTCGGCCATAACAGCGCCTCAATTTTAGGTGAATGATCTGGGAAAGAGCAGTATTTGATTCCGAGGTTATTCATGGGCGCGTTGCGTTTCATTGGGTTTTTGCTGATTGCCGTCGTGGTTGTCGTAGGTCTGGATTATTATCAGCAGGATAAGAAAGTCGAAGGTAGGTTGTCCTTCAACGGATATGTCGACACGATTAATCAGCGGTTCAACTTGTATCAGGCGGAGCTAGCCGCGGAAGAAGTTGAACGCGAAAGGCAGAAGCGTTGGCGTGAGGGGGCCAAGCCGTACCTGCCGGATTCGGGCGAAGGATGGGTGCGTCGTTCGATCGTGGATGCAGATTTTACACGCGATGCCCGAGAAGGTGTTTTGCAGGACGGAATAAGTGAAGCTGCTCGTCCAATTGCAAAAAGAGTTGCTGTGCAAGAGACCGAACAACTGGCCAGAAAACTCGATAATTCTAGTTGGGTCTACGAAAGCGGCGAGCATACGGTCTGGCTACAGGCGAAACTCAGGAAAGACGCTAAATCCAATACACTGACTGGCAACATCGTCAGGTCTGTCGAAGGGTTGGGCGCAGGATCGAGTGGCTACACTCCATTCGGCATAATTGGTGGTGCTGCGTATTTCAGGTTTGAAAACAGCCGATACAAACCCGTCACAGTGAAAGATCGAAAGTTTTGGTCAATGATCACGGCGAGCCTGACGGACCTTGAGGTCGAACCTCGGTTTGAAATCTACAAGGCTACAATCGGACTGGGCGAAGAAATTCGTTTACAAGTCTATTCCGATGCACCAGCGCCTATGCTGCGAGCGTTTCTGGATCGACTGGATTATGACGGATTGAACGCACTGCTTCAAAAGCAAGTGCCTGGCGTCGGCAACGATACCGTTTTTGATGCTGAACGAGAAAGTGAACTGGCGACAAACATGGCCGCCTTGCGCGGCGAGTTTGTCAAGCTTCGCAGCGAGCTGGTGCGTTTGAAGCTAGAAAACATTGATGGATTGTCTCTTGTCGCAAATACTTTGGCCGCGCAATACGGTTTGCCGGCAGACACCTTCGACTTGACCGCGAACAGAATCGAATCTGCAGATGATTTGGTCCAGGTCGGATACCGCAAAGGACTGACAGATTTGCTTGAAGACGAGATGCAGCAGGCAGACAGAGATGACGAGGGTTTCTTTGGAAACTTGTTCGCCAAATTCAAAGATCAGGAAACCTCTGAAGAAGTCGCATCTGTAAACGAAAATGAAGGCTTCCTGTCCGGACTGTTGTCAGCCTTTGGTAGCTCTGATTCCGAAGCAGAAACTGCCGTGCGGGTAAACCGAGGCGGTTCCGGAACGGGCATTGATTGCGCAACCACCGGAACGTTCAAAAGGTGCAAATTGGGGGGCGGATAACACGTCAGATCGACTGTTGGAAAGCGACCTGGTGCAACGCTCAGGTCGCTTTTCTTATATCACTGGTCGGATGAATGTCGCGTCGAGCCCCTCAAATGCGCCATATGGTGTCAACTGAATTCAAGGGGAGACACCCGGCTATGAAAACCCAAGTCAAAGCACTGGTCGTTGGCGGCGGCGCCGTCGGGACCTCGATTGCCTATCACCTTGCCAAAGCGGGCTGGGATGATGTGATGCTGATCGAGCGGGACGAACTGACATCCGGTTCCACCTGGCACGCAGCGGGCCTGTTGCCGTTGTTTAACATGTCGTATGCCACGACCCACATCCACAAGTACTCAGTCGATTTCTACAAGACACTAGAGGAAGAAACCGGCTTGAATGCAGGCTTCGCCGTAGTCGGAAACCTGCGTATGGCACAGACGCAAGAGCGTATGGATGAATACATGCTCTATGCATCCACAGCGGAAACTTGTGATGTTGCATATGAGTGGCTGACGCCCGAGCAAATCAAGGAACGTTGGCCTCTGATCGAAACTTCCGACTTGAAAGGCGCGATCTATCACACTGAAGACGGCTACATTAACCCTGCGGACGTGACCCAGGCGATGGCCAAAGGTGCGCGTCAGCGCGGTGTCGACATCGTTCGCAAGATGCAGGCCGATGCGTTCCGCTGGAACGGTACTCACTGGGAAGTCACCTGCACTAAGATGGTCGAAAAGGGCGGCAACCTCATTCCGTCAGATGAGCAGGTTGTGATCACCGCCGAACATGTTGTGACCGCGTCAGGCAACCACGCACAGCGGACCGCGAAAATGTTGGGTATCAAGATGCCCGCGATCCCGGTCGAGCATACCTTCATCGTCATGGACAAAGACCCAGAGCTGGTCAAATGGCGTGAAGCGGGCAATCCTGAACACCCTGTTGTCCGTGATGCTGACAACGAATCTTATGCGCGCGAGGAACGCGGCGGCTGGATTCTGGGTATCTACGAACATGGTGCGCCCGCACAATTCGAACACGGCGTGCCGGACAGCTTCCGCGCTGACCTATTCCCGCTGGATCTGGATCGGATCGCCGATCAGTACATGGCGATGGCCGAACGCGTGCCGTCCTGTGCTGAGTCCGGTCTGAAAGACGATTTCAACGGCCCGATCTGCTACACACCTGATGGCAACCCGCTGGTTGGTCCGGCTCCGGGCCTGCGCAACATGTGGCTGGCCGAGGGCTTCTCGTTCGGTATCACCGCTGCGGGCGGCACCGGTTATTATCTGGCTCAGATGATGGTCGATGGCGAAGCCGAGATCGACATGGCTTCGCTGGACCCCAAGCGGTATTCGTCGAACTGGATGACCACCGAATTCGCGGCGCGCAAGAACGAAGAGTGCTATGAGCACGTCTACATCCTGCACCACCCCGACGAAGAGCGCGAAGCCTGCCGTCCGCTGCGCACCGTTCCGGCCTACGACCGTCAGAAAGCGCGTGGCGCACAGTTTGGCTGGGTCAACGGCTGGGAGCGTCCGAACTATTTCGGCCCGCTGGATGCGCCTGATAACTTCGACAAAGAAAGCCGCAGCTTCCGCCGCGGTGGTTGGTGGCAGTATGCCGTCGAAGAAGCCAAAGCGATCCGAGAAGGCGTTGGCCTGATCGATGCGTCGGCCTTCACCAAGCATGTCGTCAAAGGCCCCGGTGCGACCCAGTTCCTGGATTGGTTCACCTGCAACAAGCTGCCCAAGGTCGGTCGCATCAACCTGACCTACGCGCTGACCGCGCACGGCACCACCCGCACCGAATACACCATCGTCCGCAATGGCGAGAACAATTACTACATCGTCTCTGCCGGTGCCTGGACCGAGTACGACGCCGACTACCTTCGCAAGGCGGCCGAGGACAAGATGGAGGAGTTCGGCTACATCGAAATCCAGGACGTGACCACCCAGTGGGGCGTCTTCGCGATCGCCGGACCCAAGTCGCGTGACGTTCTGAAAGAGGTCATCAAGGACGCCGATCCGGAAACCGCGCTGTCCAACAAGCGCTTCCCTTGGTTGTCAGCCCGTCAGATCGAACTGGGCATGTGCCCGGTCAACGCGATCCGCGTGGCCTATACGGGTGAGCTGGGCTGGGAACTGCACCACCCGATCGAGATGCAGAACTATCTGTTCGACCTGCTGGAGAAGGCCGGTGAAAAGCACGGCATGAAACTGGTTGGTGCCCGCGCCCAAAACTGGCTGCGCCAGGAGAAATCCTATCGCGCCTTCGGCACCGAACTGGGCCGCGACGCGACCCCGCTGGAAGCTGACCTGCCGCGCTTTGTTGATCTGTCGAAAGACTTCTACGGCAAAGCCAAGCTGGAAGAGACCGGCGTGCGCGTGAAGTGCTGCACTCTGCTGATCGACGGACCGGACGATGCCGACCCCTGGGGCCGCGAGGCGCTGTACACGCCGGAAGGTGAGCGCGTGGGTCGTTTGACCTCGGGCGGGTACTCGGTGGCGTTCGAGAAATCCATCGGCATGGGGTATGTGAAGCCTGAGCTGGCGGTCGAAGGCACCAAGCTGCAGGTCAAAATTCAGGACAAGCTGTGGGATGCGGTCGTCACTTGTGACAGCCCGTATGATCCGAAGAACGAGGTCATCCGCAAGGACGGCTGACGCTTTTTAGAAATAAGGCGGTACTCACGTAGCACCGCCTACTAAAAGCCCGCTCTCGGTGGGCTTTTTTCATGCGCTCAATTCATCAAAACAGTCTAGTGCCTTGGCGGCGTACATCATGGACGGCCCACCGCCCATCTGGATGGCCATTGCCAGAACGTCCGAAACCTCATCGCGGGTGGCTCCCGCCTTGGCCAACGCCTCGGAATGCAGGGTAATGCAAGGCTCACACCGTACTGCGATTGACATGCCTAACGCGATGAACTCTTTGGTTTTGTAGTCCAGCGTTCCGCCTTCCTTGACAGATTTTCCCAGCGCCCCGAAGGCACGCGCCGTATCAGGAATGGCTCCGTTAAGGTTACGCAAGCTTTTGCGCGTTTCGTTCAGTGAATCCTGCCAGCTCATTATCACGTCCTTCTTGATACATATGATAATCTGCATATGAATGATGAAGAGCAAAGCAGACTTTGATCCTGATCAGATTCCAGTTTTTTGGGCGACAAATGCCAAGTTGTTCGCAGGCATCTTTACGATTTCGACCAGTTCGAGGGCGTTGTCCTTTAACATAGACAATATATGTGTGTCGTCTTTGTACCCGATCTCAGGGTCTTGTTGGACCAGTGCGTCGTGAAATCGCTGGTCGCCATCGCTTGTCAGGTGTCCGTCACGTTTGAAAGGGCCATAAAGCACCAAACGCCCATCCGTTTTCAGAGCGCACGCTGCTTCGGCAACGAGGGTTTCAGCCTCGGGCAAACTGATCAGGTGCAAGAGGTTGATCAATAAAACCAAATCTTGCTGCGCCATTGTTTTGTGCCAACCCTCCGCAGTTGCATCCAGATGAGCGGCTGCGGCGGTGTTTGGTAAACCCTTGGTGTACGCATCGATGCTGGCGCGCCGTTCGGAGGTGACTTCGCTGGGTTGCCAATGCAACCCGGGCATCCGCTGGGCAAAGGCCGAAATGTGTTGTCCGGTTCCACTGGCCAGTTCCAGGGCCTGTCCTGATGACGGGGCGACCCGTGCCAGAAGATCGCACAGCACAACCGTGTTTCGGCTGGCGGCTGGGGCGACGAGTTTGCTGCCGTCGCCCTCGGTGGCGACGCTGGCATTTGGGGGCAGTTTGCGTTTTGACATCGTTACAGCCTACCGGGTGTCAGCGCTTTCACAATCGCCGCATCAAGGCGCGGCGACGCGCCAGTCACAAGATCCGCCACAAGTTGCGAGGCAGCAGGAGCGGTCTGAAACCCATACCCTCCCTGTGCTGCCGACCAGATAAACGATGGATCGGATGGATCAGGTCCGAGCACCAGCGTGCCATCGGCAACAAAACTACGTAACCCCGCCCAATTGGTTTCTACCCGAGTTACAGTTTCAGTAACCATCGCTTCGTATCGTGCCAGTCCTTCTGCGAGAACCATGTCATCGGCGTAAGCGTCATGGGGTGTGGTTGGGTCCGCCTCGCAAGGCGAGACCAGTAGCTTGCCCGCATCAGGTTTGGCGTACCAGCTCTCGCCTGCGCCCAGCATCATTGGCCAGTTTCGCAGGTCATGTCCGCCCGGTGCGGGGATGCGCGCAATCGATCGACGGTAAGGTGTGATCCCGATGGGGGAGATTCCTGCCATCTGCGCCACCTCATCGACCCAGGCTCCGGCGGCATTTACCAGATTGCGTGCCTCTAAGGATTCTGAGGTTTCGACGGTCCAATGAACCGATTTGCGGATGCTGCTGACCCTCTGACGGGTCAGGACTGAACCGCCATTCTTGCGGACGGTTCGCGCAAAGTCCTGCAGGACGCGATCTGTATCGATATCATATGCGCTATTACTTATGGCTGCATAACCGACAGTTTCAGCATTCAGGACAGGAATGTGTCCGATGGCATCTTCCGGCGAAATCTCTTGCACACCAAGATCTTGGGCGTCTTTTTGAAACAGCGCCTGTTGATCCCTTCCGCCAATCAGCATCAGGCCGCGTGGTGTGAGGTACGCATTTGTTTCAAAGAACGCAGCACTTGCCTCGTTCAATGCCTTGACCGAGTTTGGACCGTAACCCTTTTCGAACAGGGCGGCTGAACGACCCGAAGTATGATATCCTAATCCATCCTCGGCCTCTAACACCGTAACTGTGCCGTGCTCTGACAGGCGCGCACCTACGCTTAGCCCGGCGACACCGCCACCGATTATCAGAAAATCAATCATGCGTTTTGTTCCGTTTCCGGCCGCCGAGTGATCGAGCCGGTGGTAAGTTGACTGGCGACATTGGCGGACCATGGCACGCGTACTGCCAAACGAAAAGACACAAGCCCACCGCAATGGAAACTTGATCGTAGGCGGCCAGCCTGCTTTTAGTGCAAACAACATAAGATTCGGAGGCGGACGTGAACGCGGCAGATATTCACCCGATGGCAACGGGGCACATTCCGTCATATGTGACACAGGCAGATGGTAGCGACTTCCTCTTCACCTTCATGTTGTTTTTTACCGTCGGGATGGTCGTGCTGATCGGGGTTGCCTACTTCACGTTGCATTCGATCCCGGAAAAAATGGCGCATGAAACCAATCACCCGCAATTCCAATTGGTTGGGATTCTGGCGCTTTTGGCTTTGTTTACGCATAACGGCCTTTTCTGGGTTGCCGCCATCCTTGTGGCTGGGTTCCAGTTCCCTGATTTCGCGGCACCGCTGCGCTCGATTGCCGATGCCATCCGATCTTTGGCGCCTGGGCAGGACAAAGAACACGCTTCACCCCCTCCTGAGCTGGAAATTGAGCCCGAACAATCCAAACCCTCCGAACCGGCAGCACAGGGGCACTGAACAATGATCGAGACGATGCTGTGCGCTCTGATTACCGTGCTTCCTGACTATCTGTTTCGCCGCTTTGTGCAGGGCAAACGGATCGGACACGAGATCACGCTGTTCACCATGTGGTACGAGTTGCGCTGGGGGCTGACGACTTGCGCTATTTTGGCGCTAACCGTTATCACAACACTGTTCTATTTTCACCCGTCCAGCAAAACAGCGGCTTCCTACTTCCGGACGGTAACGATCCTTCCGCAGCTAGGGGGGCGCGTTTCCGAAGTCTACGTGCGCAACAATGAGCAGGTGACAGCTGGACAGCCGATTTTCCGGATCGAAGACTTCACGCAAACCGCGCAGGTCGAAGCAGCGCATGCCCAGATTGCTCAGGTTCAAGCCTCGTTGAAGGTGGCGGAAACCGATCTGGCCGAGGCTGAGGCCGGGATTGCAGGCGCGCGCGCAGCTCTGGATCAGTCGCTCGAGGATCTGGAACGCAATACCACCCTACGTGACGAGGGATCCAGCGCGGTGCGCTTGGCCGAGATTGATCGGTTGGAAAATCTGGTTGCCGAGCGTGAAGCGCAGGTCAAAGCAGCCGTCTCAAAGCGCGCAGCGGTTGTACAACAGATCGAAGAGCTGATCCCGGCCCAACTTGCCAGTGCCAATGCGCAGCTGGATGCGGCATTGACCGAGTTGGACAAGACTGTGGTCAACGCTGGAGTGACGGGCAGGGTTGAACAATTCGGGCTTCAGGTCGGCGACTATGTCAGCCCTTTGCTGCGCCCGGCGGGTATTCTGGTGCCATCCTCCTCCGGACATGACCGATTCCAGGCGGCGTTCAGTCAGCTTTCGGCCCAGGTGGTCAAACCGGGTATGATTGGCGAATTAGGCTGCATGACCAAGCCCTTTACCGTTATCCCGGTGGTTGTCGTCGAGGTGCAGGATGTGATCCCATCGGGGCAGATCAGGCCATCTGATGAGTTGCGGGACGTGCAGAGCAACACCAATCCGGGTTCGATCCTTGTCTACCTTGAACCGCTCTACAAAAGCATGGCCGATGATGTGCCTCCGGGCAGCAACTGTCTGGCGAATATCTATACGGACAATCATGCAAAGCTGGAGGATGAGAGCCTCGGCTTCTGGGAAAAATCGTTCCTGCATGTGGTAGACACGATTGGCGTCGTTCATGCGGCAGGCCTGCGCCTGCGACTGATCCTGATGCCAGTGAACACTCTGGTGCTGGGCGGACACTAATTTCACGCCCTAAAACCTAACCATTGCGGCGATTCAATCGCTTGAAGTCCTGACCCGACGACAGCTGGGTATCGAAACGCTCGTGGTTAATATTGCCCACGGGCCGATGGTGTTGGGTCGCCAATAAGACTGGCCACCAAGTAGACCTTCGCCGCGCGTGCAGCATTTGCTTTCTTGGAATGCAGCTATGCAGACTTAGCGGCTGTCTAGCGATTTGCTCATGCTTTTGAGAACTCGTTGATGGAGTTCGGTTGGTGCATCTTCAACTGCAGGTCTTTCGATCCATTCCAAATCCAAGTTCAGTGATCCCGCAGGTACGATTTTTCTTGCGATTTCGGGCGGCGTGGTATCGTCAGTCGTTCCATTCTTCCAGTCGTGAAAGGCTGATGAGTATCGAACAACCGCTCCGCTGGTCGACAATTCGAGCAATCCGCCCTCGGCAAAGAACGTCAGCGCATCACCCATTTCCTCACCAATGAGTTTGAGCCTGTTTCCCAATCGATGTTTGAGGATGGCTACAAACACTATCGCTGCGGAAAACGTGAATTTATCGACAAGCATAACAACCTGCTTGTTTGCGCTTTCTGAGATCGCGTCGATCAAGGGCATCGTTAGAAGAAAGTCGCCACCAGTGTTTCCGCGAACATCAATTAGTAGTGTTTTGTTCGAGGATGCGCGCACGCATTCCACCGCGGCTGAGATGGCTTTAGGCAGCGCATTTTCGTTCGGATCAAAGAAGCTTGGTAACGCTATTGATAGCCCTAGCTCTTGCCAGTCCTTTATCTCTACAAATATCTCGGGTTCCCAGGCTGGATCAGCCTTGCCGTGCTCGTTTCTCGGATAGAGCATCGATCCAGGAACTGTATGTTCATTGGCCACTTTCAGATTGGCTATCCGCCCATTTTCGTCCTGCACACGGAACTCGGTCGTGCCGCCGTTTGACGAAAAACCCAAACGTGCCAAAGCGTACGGCCAAGCCAGTAGAATCGGGCCGATGACCCGTTTCCTTTGGCACGTTCCCGCCAGAAATTTCTCTGCAGTGGCTTCAATCTGGCTCAAAGCTGAGCCGTTGACCGCTATCAACTCTCCTCGCGGTGCGGCTATCTCTGGCGCCGCGTCGATGAATTGAACGGAACGTCCAACGCTCACGAATCTCAGCGGTAGCACCGCGATCGCATCATTCGGGATCAGCCGTGTGTGCCCATTGCCGGGAAGTGCCAATAAACGCATCGCTGACAAAAGGAAGGCTTCGACAGAGCCCTCTGAGGCATATTGCCGGGTTTCACCAATACAGTCGTCAATCACGGCCTTTTCGATCTGTCGAAAACTGGGATCGGTCGGCAGGGCAGTTTCTAAAATTTGGTTCAGGTCTTCCGTGAGCGACATGTTTCACGATGCGCATAGCCACTCGTCAATGTCCAGATTGGGCTCAGGGCGACTAAAAAGGCCCGCAAAAAACATGCGGGCCTTGTTGTTAGTTTCCGGGTCAGTTTCTACTGCGGGATTTCGCCTTCCAGCCCCTCAACGTAGAAATTCATGCCCGCCAGCGTACCGTCATCGGCGGTCTCGCCTTCGGCCAGCCAGTCACTGCCGTCCTGCTTTTTCAGCGGGCCAGTAAAGGGGTGGTATTCACCGGCTGCCATCGCGGCTTTCAGCGCCAGTGCTTCTTCTTTAACATCAGCCGGAACGGCGTCCGAAATCTCACCAATTGCTACCATGCCTTCCCGGATGCCATCCCATGTGTTGGCACTTTCCCATGTTCCGTCCATCACGGCCTGGGTCCGCGCGATGTAGTAGGGAGCCCAATCGTCGATGATTGAAGACACACGCGGGAAGGGTGCGTATTCGCTCATGTCGGAGGCTTGGCCAAAGGTGACAACGTTTCCTGCCTCTTGCGCGGCTGCCTGCGGTGCAGTCGAGTCAGTGTGCTGCAGGATCACGTCCGCGCCCTGTTCGATCAGAACTGTGGCGGCGTCAGCTTCTTTCGCAGGATCGAACCAAGTGTAGGCCCAGACGATCTTGAACTCGACATCCGGATTCACCTTCTTGGCGTGGATATAGGCTGAGTTGATACCACGGATCACTTCAGGGATCGGGTAGGACCCGATGTAGCCGATGATATTCGATTCCGTCATTTTACCGGCGATGTGGCCTTGGACTGCGCGACCTTCATAAAAACGGGCCGAGTAGACCGAGACGTTGTCGGCGGTCTTGTAGCCGGTTGCGTGCTCGAATTTCACATCCGGGAATTTCTTCGCGACATTGATGGTCGGATCCATGTAGCCGAACGAGGTGGTGAAGATCAGGTCCGCGCCTTCCAGTGCCATCTGGGTCATCACGCGTTCTGCATCTGGGCCCTCAGGCACCGACTCGACGAACACGGTTTCAACCTTGTCGCCAAAGTGCTCTTCCACGGCCAGACGGCCCTTGTTGTGCTCATAGGTCCAGCCGCCATCGCCCACTGGGCCGACATAGACGAAGCCGACTTTGGTCTTGTCTTGGGCCATGGCCCCCGAGGCCAGACCCAGCGCCATTGCGGCGCTTGCCAAAAGTGTAGTGAATTTCATGTGTTACTCCCCAAGTTGGTTCAGTTGGCCTCGCCTAGTGCGAGGCATGGAAGGTCCGGCCCAATGCGGCAGGTGCGCTGCTCTTGTCGGCCGAAAGGATCACAAGCACAAGGATCGTGATGATGTAGGGCGACATTGCCAGATACTCGACAGGAATGGCAACGCCCGCTGCCTGCAAATTAAGCTGCAACACAGTGATGCCGCCGAACAAATAGGCGCCCAGCAAGACACGCCATGGTTTCCAGCTGGCAAAAACCACCAGCGCCAAGGCAATCCAGCCGACACCGGCAGTCATGCCCTCGGTCCACTGCGGCACGCGGATCAGGCTGATGTAGGCGCCGCCCAAGCCAGCGCAAGCACCACCAAACAGGATCGCCATGATGCGAATCTTGATGACCTTGTAGCCCAGCGCATGCGCCGCATCGTGGTTTTCGCCAACGGCGCGCAATATCAGGCCGATGCGTGTGTATTTCAGCGTGGCCCAGACGGCGGCCGTCAGGGCAATTCCGACGTAGAGGATCGGGTCGTGCTGAAACAGGATTGGTCCAATAACAGGGATATCGCTGATCACCGGGATATGGATTTCACCCATGCTGGGCGGCTTGATTCCTACGTAGCTCTGCCCCATCAGCGCGCTGAACCCGAGGCCGAACAATGTTAGGGCCAGGCCACTGGCAACTTGATTGGCCAGCGCCACCTGCGTCAGCAGCACAAACAACAGCGATAGCACCGCGCCACCGATTGCTGCCGCAATAAAGCCCAGCCAGGGCGAACCGGTCTCGACTGAGATTGCGAAGCCGCTGATTGCGCCCACGATCATCATGCCCTCGACACCGAGGTTCAGGACGCCTGCTTTTTCGACCACCAATTCTCCGATTGCGGCCAACAAAAGTGGGGTTGCGGCCACCATTAGCGAGGCGACCAGAAGGACGGGGTTAATTTCACCAAGGTCCATATCACGCTACCTCGCTACGGGCCGCACGGATGCGGTAGTTTGTCAGAAGATCGAATGCCAGCAGGAAGAACAGAAGCATCCCCTGGAATACCTGAATGGCTGCGGCGGGCAGACCCAGCTGAGATTGGGCGATTTCACCACCAATATAAGTCAACGCCATCAGGCCTCCGGCCAGCAGGATGCCCACCGGGTGCAGTCGGCCAAGGAAAGCCACGATGATAGCGGTAAAACCATAGCCGACGTTGAAGTCGATGCTGACCACACCCGCAGGACCCGAGACTTCGAACATCCCCGCAAGACCGGCCAGCGCGCCGGCCAGACCCAGACAGAACAAGATCAGGCGGGCAGGGTTTACACCAGCGAACTTCGCCGCACGCGGGGCCTCACCTGTCAGGCGGATGTGGAAGCCCAGCATGTGCCGGTTCAGCAAGACATATGCAAAGATAACAGCGATCAGGGCAGTGACTACGCCCCAGTGCATGCCTGAACCCGCAATCAGCTCGGCATTATACGCGCTGTCGTAGGATTGCAGATTGCGCGAACCGGGAAAGCCGAACCCTTCGGGATTCTTCAGCAGGCCTAGCGAGACCGAGGCCAGCATCTGTTCGGCCACATAGACCAACATCAGCGACACAAGGATTTCATTGGTACCGAAGCGCACTTTCAGGAAGGCTGGGATCATTGCCCATAGCCAGCCGCCAAACGCGCCTGCAATCACCATGATCGGAAAGATGTAGAATGCATCCAGCGGATAGAATGCCAGACCAGCACCCGCACCGAAAATGGCCCCCATAATGTACTGACCCTCGGCCCCGATATTCCAGATACCTGCGCGGAAGCCTAAAGACAGGCCGATAGCGATCAAAACCAGGGGCGCGCCCTTAACCAGCAATTGCGGTCGATAATAGAAGGCGAACTCGCCAAACAGGGGTTCCCAGAAAATGGTTCCAATAGCCTCGACCGGGTTTTTGCCCAGAATGGCGAACAGGATGCCACCAAAAACCATCGTCGCCAGGACCGCGACCAGAGGGGTGGCATAAGACCACGCCTTGGACGGCTGAGGCCGTTTCTCCAACACAATCATTTGCTCATACCCCCGCGTTTCTCTTTTCTTTTAACTGTTTAGACATGGGCCACCTCCATGCCATGCGCGCCGCCCATCATCAGGCCGATCTCATCGACCGTCAGACCCGTAGTTTCACGCGGGGCGCTTAGTCGTCCTTCGTTCAAGGCGGCAAAGCTATCTGAGATTTCCATCAGTTCATCGAGGTCTTGCGAGATACAGATGACCGCAGTTCCCTTGGCCGCCAGATCCAGAATGGCCTGCCGGATCGAAGCCGCCGCCGCTGCATCCACGCCCCAAGTCGGCTGGTTCACGACCAGAACATCCGGGTTTTGCAGCACTTCGCGACCAATCACGAACTTCTGCAGGTTCCCGCCCGACAGCGACCGGGCGGCATTTTCAGGACCCGGCGTACGCACGTCAAAGGCGCTGATGATCTTTTCGGCAAAGCTCTTGGTCTCGGACCACTTCAGAAAGCCGTTATTCTCCAGCCCCTCGCGGACCGACCCGGTCAGCAGAGCGTTTTCGGTTAGGCTCATATCAGGGGCAGCCGCGTGGCCCAGCCGTTCTTCGGGCGCGGTCAAAACGCCCAGCTTACGCCGCGCGGTCGGGCCGAGTTTGCCGATGGGTTGACCGTTGAATTTGATCGCATCTGCGGTGGTCGGAATTTCGCCAGAAAGCACACCCAGCAATTCATCCTGACCGTTCCCCGCGACACCCCCGATCCCCAGAACCTCGCCCTTGCGGACGGTCATGTGGACGTTGCGAAGCGCGGTTCCGAATTCCGACGGCGACGGCACTGACAATCCGCTGACATCCAGCGCAACGTCACCGAATTCCCGGCCGGAACGTTCAGGTGTCTGCAGGGTTGACCCCACCATCATCTCAGCCATATCGCGCGCTGAGGTTTCGGCTGGTACACATTCGCCCACATTCTTACCCAGCCGCAGAATCGTGGCGTGGTCGCATAGCGTTCGAATCTCTTCCAGCTTGTGCGAGATATACAGGATCGATGTCCCTTCCGAGCGCAATTTGTTCAGCGTTTCGAAAAGGATTTCAACCTCTTGCGGCGTCAGAACCGAGGTCGGCTCGTCCATGATCAGCAACTTTGGGTCCTGCAGTAAGCAGCGGATGATTTCGACCCGCTGACGCTCACCTGCAGACAGATCGCCAACCGTGCGGAAGGGGTCCAAGGGCAGGCCGTAGGTTTCGGATACTTCGCGGATACGCGAGGCCAGATCACCCATTGGGGGCGGGTTCTCCATCCCCAGAGCGATATTCTCGGCGACGTTCAACGCATCGAATAGCGAAAAATGCTGGAACACCATCGCGATCCCGTCCGCACGGGCGGCGCGCGGTTCAGGCGGTGCATAGGACTGCCCCCGCAGCAGCATTGAGCCGCTGTCGGGCTTCACCAGCCCATAGATCATTTTGACAAGCGTGGATTTGCCTGCGCCGTTCTCGCCCAGCAGCGCGTGAACTTCGCCTTCACCGATGTCAAAGGACACCTGATCATTGGCCACGACGCCGGGATAGGCTTTGGTCAGCCCTTGCAAGCTCAGAAGTGGAGTGGTCACGCGCTCAGGTCCTTCTTCAATTCGTTCTGTCGGGCGGGGTGTAACAGTTGCGCTGCCACGCCAACGGCGATCATCTGCGGGTGTTTGCCCAAGCCCGGATCGCCGATCGGACAGGTGATCCGGCTGATCCGCTCGGGCGGATGCCCAAGGGCTGCAAGTCGCGACCGGAATCGCGCCCATTTCGTAGCCGAGCCGATAAGCCCCGCAAAGAGGAAATTGTGCGAAAGCAGCCGGTTGCACAGTTCCAGATCCAGATTGTGCGAATAGGTCAGCACCAGATGCTCGGCATCGGTTGGCGCGTGGCGAACCAGCTCGGCGGGTTTTGCGGTCGGAACCGGGGTTACACCGGTTGGAACCACATCGGGAAACCGCTCGGGTCCGGTATCGACCCAGGTGATTGCCAGATCGGGTAGGGGGGACAAAACGTCCACCAGCGCCCGGCCTACATGGCCTGCGCCCCAGATCCACAGATTACGCGTCGGTTTGTGAACGGGTTCGACCATCCAACCTTCGATCAGTTGGGGCTCGGGCGCGACACCCTGTCCTCGCGCTGCCGCCAGCCGACGTTTGACCGATAGCGGCATCTCTCCGCCCGAGGCCGAACGCGCGATGACGGTATCGTCCAGTGCATTCAGCGCTTCATGATCAAATACTTCACTCAGCAATGAAACTGCACCGCCGCAGCATTGCCCCATGTCGGGGCCAAGAGCGTGATGCGTTAGTCGGGTGGCGGTGGTTTGGGATCGCGCAGCTTCAGTTGCCTGATACTCCAACGTGCCTCCACCGATGGTGCCACTTTGCCCGTCCTTCCAGACTAGCATCGCGGCCCCCACTTCACGTGGAGACGACCCTTTGATGCCGGCGATGACCACCCGGACCACTGTTCCGTGGGTTTTGACCGCCTCCCTCAAAGCCTCCAAGTCAAATCCCATCAGATGCCTCCCTTCATCTTTTGGACGCCGCGCCAAACCTCTTCAGCCGTGGCTGGTGCATCAAGAGCGGGGTAGGCCTCTCCACAGGCCGCGACCGCATTCGACAGGGCCAGCCATGCTGAAATACCCAGCATGAACGGCGGTTCGCCCACCGCTTTCGAACGATAAATCGTGTCCTCACGGTTTTCGGCATTCCAGAGTGCGACGTTGAATACGTCGGGTCGATCTGAGCAGGCGGGGATCTTATAGGTCGAGGGTGCGTGTGTGCGCAGGTTGCCCGTGCCGTCCCAGACCAGTTCCTCGGTCGTTAGCCAGCCCGCGCCTTGCACATAACCGCCTTCGACCTGCCCGATATCCAACGCCGGGTTCAACGAAGCACCGGCATCATGCAGGATATCGGTGCGCAGAATGCGGTTCTCACCAGTCAGAGTGTCGACGGCCACTTCGGTGACCGACGCTCCGTAGGCGAAGTAGAAGAACGGACGGCCTCGTCCGGCGATCCGGTCCCATTCGATCTTGGGTGTCTTGTAGAAACCGGTCGCCGACAGGCTGATCCGACCCTGATAGACCAGCGCCGCAGCTTCAGCGAAGGTGTAGCGTTCTGCGCCAACCGAAATATGGCCATCAGAGAAGGTGACAGTCGACGGATCGGCCTGATGCCGCTCGGCCAGATAGTCCGCCATTCGATCGCGGATCGTATCGCAGGCCGCCTTCACGGCCATACCATTCAGGTCACTGCCCGAGGATGCTGCCGTGGCCGAAGTGTTCGGTACCTTGGCCGTGTCTGTGGCGGTGATTTTGACCATCTCCAGCGGGATGCCAAAGCGCGAAGCCGCCACCTGCGCCACCTTTTGGAACAGGCCCTGACCCATCTCGGTACCGCCGTGGTTCAGATGGACCGAGCCATCCTGATACACATGCACCAAAGCGCCTGCCTGATTCAGGTGGGTCAGCGTGAAGGAAATCCCGAACTTGACCGGAGAAAAGGCAATGCCCTTCTTGATCACGCTGTTCTCGGCGTTCCATTTCGCAATGGAGGCCTTGCGCGTTTCGTAATCGCTGGATTTCAGTAGCGCCTGAGTCATCCCGTGTAATTCGAAATCGCTGACCTCCATTCCGTAGGGCGTGGTATTGCCGCCAGCGGGCAGAGGGCGCACGGGGGCGTCCCCGGTTTCGACCGCGCCGCGGCTTGTTAGGTCCTCATGCGGGTCGGGATGACCCAAAGGCTTCTCGGACGGCGTGATCTCGGCAATCGCATGGGCCGGTTCGTAATAGTTTCGGCGGCGCAGTTCCACCGGGTCCAGACCCAGCTCATACGCGGCGTGGTCCATCACGCGTTCGATGCCAACCATGCCCTGCGGGCCGCCGAAGCCGCGATAAGCGGTGGCGGATTGGGTGTTGGTCTTCAGCCGGTGGCTTTCGATCCGTGCATTTGGCAACAGATAGGCATTGTCTGAATGCAGCATCGCGCGGTCGGCGACGGGCAGGGACAAGTCCTGCGCCCAGCCGCAGATGGCGTAGTGGTGGAACGAGACGCCCTGAATATGGCCGTTCTCGTCAAATCCGGCCTTATAGGCGATGCGGAACGCGTGGCGTTTGCCGGTGATGGTCATATCATCGTCGCGGTCATAGCGCATCTTGCACGCCTTGCCAGTTGCGCGAGCGGCCACCGCGCAAGCAACGGCCAGCGCATTGCCCTGGCTTTCCTTGCCACCAAAACCGCCGCCCATACGGCGCGTCTCGACCCTGACGGCGTGCATCGGAACGCCCAACGCATCGGCCACCTTGTGTTGAATCTCAGTCGGGTGCTGGGTCGAGCTGTGAACCAGCATATCCGCGCCTTCATTCGGCACGGCCAAAGCGGCCTGACCTTCCAGATAGAAATGCTCCTGCCCGCCAAGCTCGAATGACCCTTCGATCACATGGGCGGATCCTGCAATAGCCGCATCAGCATTACCTTTGGCATAGATGCGCGGGCCGTCTTCGAACCGACTGTCGGCGGCCAGAGCCTCTTCGACGGTTAGGATCGGGGTTTCCTCGGCATAGTCGATCTTGCCCAAACGGGCCGCCTTGCGGGCGGCCAGATGGCTGCTGGCGATGACCAGAAACACCGGCTGGCCGATATAGTGAACCGTGCCGTCCGACAGTAGCGGTTCATCATGGATCGAAGGCGATACGTCGTTGGCGAAGGGCAGATCATCCGCAGCCATAACCATCACGACGCCCTCGGCAGCCTTCACCGCAGATAAGTCCATTGCGGTGATCTTGCCTTTGGCAATCGGGCTGAGGCCAAAAGCCAGATGCAAACTGTCCCTGGGTGTCGGGATATCGTCCACATACCGCGCGGTTCCTGAAACGTGCAGCGGTGCTGCGTCGTGGGGGAGGGGTTTGGTCACGCTCATGCCGATACCTCCAGCACATTGGTCACTTCACCCTGATCTTCCAGGAAGTATCTTTCGAGCATCGCTTTGGCGGATTCCAGTCGATAGGTGGCCGAGGCGCGCATGTCCGTGAGTGGTGAATAATCGTCAGCAAAGGCAGGCAGCGCGGCGTCAATCGTCTCGCGCGCCCAAGGTTTACCGACCAATGCGGCCTCGACATGGGTTGCCCGTTTCGGGATGCCGGCCATGCCGCCGAACGCGATGCGCGCCTGCGTGACGATGCCGACCGAGACGGTGATGTTGAAACACCCGCAGACGGCCGAGATGTCCTGATCGAACCGCTTGCTGAGTTTATAGGCCTTCAGGCGATCCAGCTGACGGGGGAAACTGACAGCTTCGACGAATTCACCGGGAACGCGGTCCTGTTTGCCATAGTCGATAAAGAACTCTTCCAGCGGAACGGACCGGCGGGTGTCGCCTTTGCGCAGATGAAGGGTTGCGTCCAGAGCAATCAGCGCAGGCGGGTTGTCACCAATGGGCGAGCCATTGGCGATGTTGCCGCCCACCGTTGCAGCATGGCGCACCTGAACACTTGCATAGCGACGGATCATTTCGGCGTAAGAGGGGTGAAGATCGGCCAGAGCCTCACCCATCCGATTCATGTCGACCATTGCGCCAAAGCGAATTTCATCGTCGGTGATGGTGATTTGTTTGAGATCATCGCAACGGTTGAGGAAGATTACTGGATCCAGGTCGCGCAGTTGCTTTGTCACCCACAGGCCGACATCTGTTGCTCCGGCAACCAGCGTGGCATCCGGGTTTTCAACATATACAGCTGCCAGTTCATCGGAAGATTCAGGCAGCATGCGCGACGCAGCAGAAGATGCGAGTGGCTTGTCTTTGACCCAGACTGGCACGGGACGGTCCTCGACCGCTTTCGCGGCGCGAATAATCGGTGCATAGCCAGTGCAGCGGCACAGGTTTCCGGCAAGCTGGGTGTCATGATCCGTGGCGCCTGTCGCATGACTGGCGACCATCGACATGACAAAACCCGGAGTGCAAAAACCGCATTGCGAACCGTGCAGGTCAACCATTGCCTGTTGAACGGGATGTGCTTCGCCATCCGGGCCGCTTGCCCCTTCGACTGTACGAACCGCTTTGCCATGCAGCTGGGGCAAGAACAGGATGCAGGAGTTCAGAGCTTTTGCACCGTCTTCGTCCGTCACCATGACCGTGCACGCGCCGCAATCGCCTTCGTTGCAGCCTTCTTTGGTGCCTGTCAGACCGCGATCTTCACGCAGCCAGTCCAGTAGGGTGGCCGTCGGATCGACATCCGGCAGCTCCACTGTCTCTCCGTTCAGAAGAAACGTGATGTTCATTCGAGAAACCCGTCGCGTTACCCGGTTGCGCCCGTTCGGCCCTCCTTCGATGCGACGTAGAAAGAGTGGCGGGCGGTAGCTTGCCGTCAGATGTTAGAAACAGCGCACCTTATCTGGCAAGAAAAACTGCCTATATGATACACCATTGCACCCGAGCGGCCCATGATTGTCGTGTATGTGTGAAACTTAATAAATTGAAAATAAACACTTTTTTGGAAGGTGTGCGTTCCTGCGCCCGAAGCACCTTCTGAAAAAGCCGAATAATCACCGATGATTTTTTCGGCATTCGATGGTGCCGGTTCCCGCTTTTGCAACGTCGCTGGCTGAGATAGCTTAGCCTGTATGAGCAGTTACCCCCGATTCATTCACCTCCGCGTTCACACTGAATATTCGTTGCTGGAAGGTGCCGTGCGGCTGAAGAAGCTGCCGGAGCTGTGCCAGAAGATGGAGATGCCCGCCGTCGCGGTGACGGATACCAATTCAATGTTCTCGGCCTTAGAGTTTTCGGTCACCGCCAGCGGGGCGGGTGTGCAACCGATCATGGGCTGTCAGGTCGATCTCAGTTACGTTCAGGCGCAGCCGGGAGAAAAGCCCAAAGCACCCGCGCCGCTGGTGCTGCTGGCACAATCCGAGGTGGGATATGAGAATCTGATGAAGCTCAGTTCCTGCCTGTATGTAGACAAAAGCGGGCAGTTGCCGCAGGTCACTTTGGACGAATTGGCGGAACGAGCAGATGATTTGATCTGCTTAACCGGCGGTCCAGACGGGCCTGTAGGGTTGCTGTTACAGCAAGGTCAGCGCCCTGCTGCCGAGGCTTTGGTGGATCGTTTGTCAGCGATTTTCCCGGATCGCCTTTATGTTGAGTTGCAGCGTCACCCTGGCGAAGGAGGCCAACCTGAGGCCGAGCGCTTGACCGAGCGCGGTCATGTCGAGATGGCGTATGACAAGAACCTGCCGCTGGTGGCCACCAATGACGTCTATTTTCCGACTTCGGACATGTACGAGGCCCACGACGCGCTGATCTGTATCGCCGAGGGGGCTTATGTCGACCAGCAGGACGGTCGCCGACGTCTGACCGCGCAGCACTATTTCAAGTCGCAGCAGGAGATGGTGACGCTGTTCGCCGATCTGCCCGAAGCCGTCGAGAATACGGTTGAAATCGCGCAACGCTGCGCCTTCATGGCTTATCGCCGCGACCCGATCCTGCCGAAGTTTGCAGATGATGAGGTCGCCGAACTGCGTCGCATCGCCAACGAGGGTCTGCAAAAACGTCTGGCCGTGATCCCGCACGCCGTGACACCTGAAGAATATCAGGAACGGCTGGATTTCGAACTTGGCATCATCGAAGGGATGGGCTTCCCAGGCTATTTCCTGATCGTTGCCGACTTTATCCAATGGGCCAAGGATCATGACATTCCGGTGGGTCCGGGGCGAGGCTCGGGTGCGGGATCACTGGTGGCTTATGCGCTGACAATTACCGACCTTGATCCGCTGCGGTATTCGCTTCTGTTTGAACGGTTTCTGAACCCCGAGCGGGTTTCTATGCCCGACTTCGATATCGACTTCTGCATGGATCGCCGTGAAGAGGTTATCCGCTACGTGCAGCAGAAATACGGGCGCGACAAAGTGGGGCAGATCATCACCTTCGGTGCCTTGCTGTCGAAGGCGGCTGTGCGCGATATTGGGCGTGTATTGCAGATGCCATACGGGCAGGTTGATCGCCTGTCCAAGATGATCCCAGTCGAAGGCGTCAAACCCGTTTCCATCGAAAAGGCACTGAAGGATGAGCCGCGCCTGAGGGAAGAGGCACGCAATGAAGAGGTCGTGGACCGTCTGCTCACATATGGCCAGCAAGTCGAGGGGCTGCTGCGCAACGCCTCGACACACGCTGCCGGCGTGGTGATCGGAGACCGGCCGCTGGATGCACTGGTTCCAATATACCAGGACCCGCGTTCGGACATGCCTGCGACCCAATTCAACATGAAATGGGTTGAACAGGCCGGGCTTGTAAAGTTCGATTTCCTGGGTCTGAAAACACTGACCGTGATCCAGAACGCGATGGATTTGATCTTTAAGTCAGGGCGTGACCTTCACATAGCTCCCGATGGCACGGAACTCTATGAACCCGCCGAAGGGGCAACAAATCAGATCAACGCCATCCCGCTGGATGACGAGGCGACGTACAAACTCTATTCGGCGGCCAAGACGGTGGCGGTGTTCCAGGTTGAATCCTCGGGCATGATGGATGCGCTCAAGCGGATGAAGCCGGATTGTATCGAGGATATCATCGCCCTCGTCGCGCTTTATCGACCCGGCCCGATGGAGAACATCCCGAAGTTCTGCGAAGTCAAGAACAAGCTTAGCGAACGCGACACGCTGCACCCGTCCATCGACCATATCTTGGATGAGACGCAGGGCATCATCGTCTATCAGGAACAGGTGATGCAGATCGCGCAGGAAATGGCGGGTTACAGCCTTGGGGGCGCGGACCTGCTGCGCCGCGCGATGGGTAAGAAAATTCAGGAGGCGATGGATGCAGAGCGGCCCAAGTTCCTCAAAGGTGCTGCCGAAAACAATGTGGATGAGGCCAAGGCGACCGAAGTCTGGAACCTGCTGGACAAGTTCGCCAACTATGGCTTCAACAAATCCCACGCCGCCGCCTATGCGGTGGTCAGCTATCAAACCGGCTGGCTAAAGGCGAACCACCCGGTCGAGTTCATGGCAGGTGTCATGAACTGCGATATCCATCTGACCGACAAGCTCGCGATCTATTTTGAGGAAGTCCGCAAGGGGCTGCAGCTGCCCTATGTTCCGCCGTGCGTAAATCGATCCCAAGCGACCTTTGATGTGGCCGATGGGCATTTGGTCTATGCGCTGGGCGCGCTCAAGAACGTAGGCGTCGAGGCAATGAATCTTGTGGTTGAGGGGCGTGGCGAAAAGCCTTTCGTAAACCTGTTCGACTTCGCCCGCCGTGTTGACCTGAAGAAGGTCGGCAAACGCCCGCTTGAGATGCTGGCTCGCGCCGGTGCCTTTGACGAGCTCGATAAAAATCGTCGCCGTGTGTTCGAAAGCCTTGATCCGTTGGTTCAGTATTCGGCGGCGATTCACGAGCAGAAGAATTCGAACCAAGTGTCCCTGTTTGGCGAGGCAGGCGATGACCTGCCCGAACCGCGTCTGTCCCCTTCGCCTGATTGGCTACCTGCCGAACGCCTGAGCGAGGAATTCAAGGCCATCGGATTCTACCTGTCTGGCCATCCGCTGGATGACTATATGCCGGCCCTGAAGCGCAAACAGGTGCTGACACTGGATCAGGTGACTGAAAAGGCGCGCGCTGGCCCATTTATTGCCAAGATGGCAGGCGTCGTTGCCGGACGGCAAGAAAGGAAATCAGCGCGCGGCAATCGGTTCGCATTTGCCCAGCTCTCTGACCCCACCGGAGCATTCGAGGTCACGTTATTCTCGGAAACACTGGAGAAATCCCGAGAGTTTCTGGAAACCGGCGCACAGGTGGTACTGACGGCCGAAGCGACCATGGAGGCCGATCAGCTGAAACTGCTGGGCCGTTCCGTTGGTCCGGTTGATACAGTTGTGGCCGATGCGGGTGCAACGGGTTTGCGTGTGTTTGTCGAGGATTCGAAGGTTTTGCCGAACATGGCCACGGTACTGGAAGGCGCAGAGGCTTCAGCTAAAAGGGTGGCCAAGGGACCTGTTTATGTTTGTCTGTTCGATCCCGGACTGCCAGGCGAGGTCGAGATGGATCTGGGCCGGGAATTTCCGATCAACCCAGAAATCAAAGGCGCGCTGAAGTCGCTCGAGGGGATATCGGAGATCGAAGAAATCTGATCCCGAACCGTAATGTTGCCACACGCGATGGACCCCGCTAGGCTGGGTGAACATCCTCAAAGGTCATTTCACAGGAGGGTTCCGAAATGGCAAGTTCAGGCAATGTTTTCAGGATATTTACACTCGCCGCGGCATGTTCACTGGCATTGGCCACTGCGGTACATGCAGACGACAAAAAGAAGAAAAACACTCTTACCGGGGCCTTGGTCGGCGCGGGCGTTGGCGCGCTGGTAGGCGATGGTAAAGGGGCTGCGGTCGGTGGGGTGGCCGGTGCGATTATCGGACATAACTGGAAGTGATCATGATGTTGAAAAATCCCATCAAATCTTCCTTCTGCGCCATGCTGTTTGTTATTCCGACGTTTGCTTTCGCGGATGAGGCTGCTGAGCAGATGGTGCAAGACGTCCTGCCTATGATGCACTATACATGCGCCTCGATCGCCGAAGAGGCCGACGGGGACGAAGCCTTTGTTGTCGAAGTCGTAGGAAAGATGACGGCCCTGTCACTTTACAACCGCCAGATCAATATCGAGGATCATGCAGCCTCTGACGAGGAAAAGGCCCAACTGCGCGAAGCCTTCATCGCCGCGCTGTCTGAAGGTTGTGCCGCAGATAAGAACGCCCTTCTGGGCGGGGTGGTCGACAATGCAGTGAAGTCGACGCTGGGGTTGTAAGCGAGCGCTTGGTCTTGCGAGCGCTAAAGCCTGCCCACTGGACAACGCACAAGGCCCCAGCCTCTGTCCATTTGGGCGTCTTTCAGGCCTGAGACGAGACGGTCGGACAAAAAGAGAAGGTTCGGAACTTTCGGGTCCAGCCAGATGTCCGGTCCATCAAGCGCTACAGGTATGACTACCAGTTTAGATTCCTGATTGCTTCTAGGAAGGTAGCAGATTCCGTTGCCGATGTTATTTAACGGCGAACGGATATCCCCCTCTGGCCCCAAAACATCGTAGTTGCCCATGGGTCGTTTGTTGCACACGTTCAGAAAGTAATACCGCTCGGACGTGGTCAGATGGTTTTCAGTTGAATCCATCAGCGTCAACGGATGAAATACCGTGTCCCCCAGATCGAACTGTTCCAGAACGGATTTGGCGGATTGGGAAACCATAGGCTTGCCACCGCCATTGATGAATGGAGCCGTATAATACTCGGCTTTAGAATTGTAATGATAAACGCTACCAACCTGTTCTTTGGTCAGCAGATCACCGCGTTTCCAGCTTTGAGCGGCTTGACGGAGGATGCTCTTCGACCATTCGACGTCTTCGGCAGATTGTTTTTTCCGCCAATTGTCTGTGTATTCTCTGCGCGATACACCCTCTATGACGTTGATATTGTTCACCGTCGTAGCAATCCACACGCATTGCGCGTTGCTGTCCTCACTCGCCATCAGCTTGCCCTCAATAATGCGGCGGGCGTTCGTCTCCGAACACAACGCCGCCTGAACCTTCTTGCGCGCGTTCTGCTTCACGCTGCAGCAACATCTCGACGCGGCGGGTCAGGCGGTCGATCTCGTTCTGTTGGTTTGTGACGACCGAGTTCAGCTCTTCGACCGTGCGGGTCAGATGGGCGATCTGCTCTTCCAGATGCTGCATGGGGCTCTCCTTATAGGCGTCTCATAGCGACCCTGTGACGCCCTGACCAGAGAAACCCCGCCTTGCTCCGATGCGGGCCATGGGATAGACCGCGCGCGGAACACTAAATCCCAAGGACGCCCCACATGGCCAAGCCCAAGAAACAGCCCCGCCCCAAGGCCGTAACGCCGAAAGGGTTCCGTGACTATTTCGGCGAGGAAGTCACGCAGCGCACCGAGATGCTGCGGACGATTGCGGGTGTCTATCATCGTTACGGGTTCGATGCCTTGGAAAGCAGCGCGGTTGAAACGGTTGAGGCGTTGGGCAAGTTCCTGCCCGACGTGGACCGCCCGAACGAGGGCGTATTTGCATGGCAGGAATTTGACGAAGGCGGCTCAAAAGGTTCCGGGGGCGACTGGATGGCCCTGCGCTATGACCTAACTGCGCCTCTGGCCCGCGTCTATGCGCAGCACCGCAACGACCTGCCGACGCCTTATCGCCGCTATGCGATGGGTCCGGTCTGGCGGAACGAGAAGCCGGGGCCGGGACGGTATCGTCAGTTTTATCAGTGCGATGCGGATACGGTGGGCACGGCCTCAATGGCTGCGGATGCCGAGATTTGCGCCATGCTGTCGGACACGCTGGAAACCGTTGGAATCCCGCGCGGTGACTATCTGGTGCGGGTCAACAACCGTAAGGTTCTGAATGGTGTGCTCGAAGCGATGGGTTTGGGTGAAGACGCCGCCGCCCGAGATAATGTTCTGCGCACGATCGACAAGTTCGACAAGGTGGGCGAGGCTGGTGTGCGTGAGCTTTTGACCAAAGGCCGATTGGATGCCTCTGGCGCTTTTATCGATGGTGTTGGTCTTAGCGGTGATCAGGCCGAGCCGGTGATTGCCTTCCTGACTTCTAAAGCTGCAGATACCGCCGGAACGCTGGCCAACCTGCGCGCCGCTGTGGGTGACAGCAAGATCGGTGCGGACGGGATCGCTGAGTTGGAGCAGATTGGTGCGCTGCTGGATGCAGGCGGGTATGGTTCGGACCGGATCGAGATTGATCCTTCGGTCGTGCGTGGCCTCGGCTATTACACCGGGCCGGTCTATGAGGCCGAACTGACCTTCGAAATATACGACGAGAAGGGCCGCAAGCGGCAATTCGGGTCGGTCTCGGGTGGTGGTCGCTATGATGATCTGGTCAAGCGGTTTACCGGACAGGAAGTACCCGCGACCGGCATCTCCATCGGTGTTGACCGATTATTGGCCGCTTTGCGTGAAAAGGGGCGGATCGCGGCGCAGGCCACCGGCCCAGTGGTTGTGACCGTGATGGACCGCGATCGCATGGTGGACTATCAGGCGATGGTGGCAGAACTGCGCAATGCCGGTATCCGAGCCGAGGTCTACTTGGGCAACCCCAAGAACTTTGGCAACCAACTGAAATATGCGGACAAGCGGAACTCTCCAATTGCGGTGATCGAAGGCGGTGACGAAAAGGCAAATGGGATCGTACAGATCAAGGACCTGATTCTTGGCGCCAAGATTGCCGAAAGCGCCACGCTTGAGGAATGGAAAGAACGGCCCAGCCAGTTCGAAGTGCCCCGCGGCGATCTGGTCGCTAAGGTGCGCGAGATTCTGGACAATCAGGACTGACCCATGCCGAACCGTTCCCAAATACAGGCCCGCGCCGCCATGATGCGTGTCCGGTTCGAGGCGGCGGGCGCGCAGGTGGTTGATACGCCTCTGCTGCAGCCAGCCGGGACGCTGCTGGACCTCTATGGAGAAGATATCCGCGCCCGTGCTTACGTGACCTCGGACGCGCTGCGGGGTGAGCAGATGCTGCGCCCGGATTTCACCCTGCCGGTGGTACAGATGCACATGTCCGATGGGGCTGAACCAGCAAGATACACCTATTCCGGCGAAGTGTTCCGCCGTCAGGAACACGATCCGGATCGTGCTAATGAGTATATCCAAGTCGGCTACGAAGTATTTGATCGCGAAGACCCCGCCGGAGCCGATGCCGAGGTATTTTCGTTATTTGCCCTGCAATTGCGCGGGCTGCCTTTGCGGGCAGCGACAGGTGATATCGGTATTCTGATCGCCGCTGTCGGGGGGCTCAAGACCACTAGCCGTCGTAAGGCCGCGCTGATGCGACATCTCTGGCGGCCTCGCCGGTTCCGCGTTCTGCTGGACCGATACGCCGGGCGCAAAGCGGGCCTTGAGGGTCGCGATGCTCTGCTAGACGCAGCTGACCCATTGGCGATTGACGTGCCCATGATCGGTAAACGCCGCGCGCCGGAAATCCTCGACCGGATTGAAGCCCTGCGCGAAGACCGCGCTGCGCCGCCGATCTCGGACAATGAACTGGCCGGTTTGGAGACGCTGCTTAACGTGCGCGAAACCATGCCTTTCGCGCTGGAACAACTGCGTGACATTGCGGTTGATCTGCCACAGATCACATCTGCTTTGGATCGTTTGGAAGCTCGTATCGCAGCCCTGCAGGCGCGGGGCGTGGATGTGGATACACTGGATTTTGAGGCGTCTTATGGCAGGACCTCGATGGAGTATTACGACGGGTTTGTATTCGGCTTTTACGCCGAAGGCCGCCCTGATCTGCCACCGGTTGCGACCGGCGGGCGCTATGATGCGCTGACCAGGCAATTGGGTGGTGGGGCCGAGATTCCGGCAATTGGCGGCGTGATCCGCCCGGACCTGATGCTCGAAATCGAGGAGGCTGCGCAATGAGCCTGAAACTCGGTGTGCCTTCGAAGGGCCGGTTGATGGACAAGGCCTTCGCATGGTTTGAAAAGCGCGGCATTACACTGTCGCGCAGCGGATCAGACCGGGAATACGCGGGCAAGGTTGAAGGGATTGGTGGCGTCTCGCTGATCCTATTGTCTGCAGGAGAGATTCCGCGCGAGCTGGCGGCGGGACGCATTCATTTGGGCGTGACCGGCATCGATCTTGTGCATGAAAAGCTGCCGCGCTGGGAACAGCAGGTGGAAGAGGTTGCACCTTTGGGGTTCGGCAAGGCGGACCTTATCATCGCAACCCCAGCCTGCTGGGTCGACGTGGACACTCTGGATGATTTGGATGCAGCGGCGGCAGGTTTTCGCAGGGCGCATGGCCACCGGCTGCGGATCGCTACCAAGTACCACCGTCTGGTCCGCGAATTCCTGACCGAAGCGGGAGTGGCCGATTACACGCTGGTCGACAGCCAGGGCGCAACCGAGGGGACGGTGGTGAATGAGACAGCCGAGGCGATTGCCGATATCACCTCGACCGGGGAAACACTGCGGGCGAACCACCTGAAAATCCTGTCGGATGGGTTGATCCTGCAATCGCAGGCCACGCTGTGGCGCAGCCGCGTGGCCAAATACGATGCGGCTGAAAAGACGGCTTTGAATGAGCTGCTGGACAGGTTGGCCTAAAGCACCCCAATTTCCGCTAATGCGCGGTTCAGATCGTCGGGCAGGGCATCGTCCTGCTCGCGATTTTTAGGCAAGTCGGCAGGGGTGTCCTCAGGCTTGAGATACCGCCAGCCCTGGAATGGACGCTTCAGAGCGTTCTGCGTTCTGTGTACTTCGGGGTCCAGGACGATGGCGCAGCGGCGGATGCCATCCTCGCCTCGGACTTCATCCAGCCGCAGGATGCGCTGGCGGCACTGGACCACACCTTTGATCACCCAATAGATCGACCCGCCATTCAGAATTTCAGCGTCGCGCTTGGGCCACATGCGGGTGACGTGGCGCGGGTATCCGTCCTCATAGAGTGGTTTGCGGCTGTCTTGCCACGCCATCAGCGTGTCGACGCTTTCTGACCCAACCGAAAGTTTGATGAGGTTTACGTACTTATCCACAGCTTTCCCACAGAGTCGTCCCAAGGATGATCCCTATATTGTAGCCCTCATGCGCTTGTCATCAAGGTGTTGTGGTTTAGATGTGATCTGGGCTAATCTGAATGCCTCTTTCAGCACAGGGAATCACCAATGAGCCGCTTTGCCGCCCCCATCGCCGAGCAGATCTGGGATATGAAATACCGCTTTAAACAGGCGGATGGTACGCCCATCGATCAGACAGTCGAGGACAGCTGGCGGCGCATAGCTCGTGATCTGGCGCGTGTGGAAGAAGACCCGGCGCATTGGGAAGAAAAATTCTATGAGGCGCTAGAGGATTTCAAATACCTTCCTGCTGGCCGCATCACCGCCGGGGCGGGCACCGCGCGACAGGTAACCCTGTTCAACTGCTTTGTGATGGGGACGATCCCCGACAGCATGGGCGGTATCTTCGACATGCTGAAAGAGGCCGCGCTGACCATGCAGCAGGGTGGCGGGATCGGTTATGATTTCTCAACCATCCGTCCACGTGGCGCGGATGTGAAAGGGGTTGCCGCTGATGCCTCTGGCCCGCTGAGCTTTATGGATGTCTGGGACGCCATGTGCCGGACGATCATGTCTGCAGGCTCGCGTCGTGGTGCGATGATGGCGACCATGCGCTGCGACCATCCGGATATCGAACAGTTCATCACCGCCAAATCCGACCCGGCGCGTTTGCGCATGTTCAACATGTCGGTTCTGGTCACCGATCCATTCATGGAGGCCGTCAAGGCCGATGGACCGTGGGATCTGGTATTTGACGGAAAGGTCTATCACACCGTTCAGGCGCGCGATCTTTGGAATAAGATCATGCAGGCCACCTATGATTATGCCGAGCCGGGCGTGATCTTTATCGACCGGATCAATCAGGCGAACAATCTGAATTACGTCGAGACGATCTCGGCGACCAACCCGTGCGGAGAACAACCTCTACCGCCTTATGGTGCCTGTTTGCTGGGCTCGATCAATCTGGCACGGTTGGTTGCCGAGCCGTTCGAGGATGCCGCGCATCTGGACGAGGAGGCCTTGCAAGAGCTGGTGGCCACCGCCGTTCGCATGATGGACAACGTGGTGGACGCGTCGAAATTCCCGCTGGCCGAACAAGAAGCCGAGGCGCAAGACAAGCGCCGCATCGGGCTGGGCGTGACTGGTCTGGCCGATGCGCTGTTGATGTTGGGTCTGCGCTACGGCTCGGACGAGGCGGCGCGTCAGACCGAGCGCTGGTTGCACGCAATCGCGCGCGCCGCGTATCTGGCGTCGGTCGATTTGGCGAGGGAAAAGGGCGCTTTCCCACTGTTTGACGCCGAGAAATATCTGGCCAGCGGCACCATGCAACAGATGGATGACGATGTGCGCGACGCAATCCGCGAACACGGCATCCGCAACGCGCTGCTGACCTCGATCGCGCCGACGGGTACGATTTCGCTTTATGCGGGCAACGTGTCTTCGGGGATCGAGCCGGTTTTTGCCTATGCCTATACGCGCAAGGTGCTGCAAAAGGACGGTTCGCGCACCGAAGAAGAGGTTGTGGACTATGCGGTGCAGATGTGGCGCGACAAGTTTGGCGACGCCGAATTGCCCGAGTATTTCGTGAATGCGCAAACACTAAGCCCGTCCCATCACGTAAAAATGCAGGCGGCGGCTCAAAAGTGGATCGATAGTTCGATATCGAAGACGATCAACTGTCCCGAAGATATCAGCTTTGACGCCTTCAAAGACGTCTATATGCAGGCCTGGGATCAGGGGTGCAAAGGCTGCACGACCTATAGGCCAAACGATGTGACCGGCTCGGTTCTGAGCGTATCGGAAAGCGACGACAAAGCGCCAGGTGAAAGCGCGGATGCCCCGCATGAGGTTGACGGGGGCGAGGTCGTTTATATGTCCGAACCGCTTGATCGCCCACAATCGCTGGAAGGGTCGACTTACAAGCTGAAATGGCCGGACAGCGAGCACGCAATCTATCTGACAATTAACGATATCGTCATTGGCGGACGCCGCCGTCCCTTCGAGGTGTTCATTAACTCGAAGAATATGGAGCATTATGCTTGGACGCTGGCTTTGACCCGGATGATATCGGCCGTGTTCCGACGCGGTGGCGATGTGTCCTTTGTGGTCGAGGAACTGAAAGCTGTGTTCGACCCGCGAGGCGGGGCCTGGGTTAAAGGCAAGTACATTCCGTCCATCCTGGCCGCGATTGGCGGCGTGATCGAGCAACACATGGTCAATATCGGCTTCCTTGAGGGCGAAGGCATGGGCCTGAAGTCCGATCCTCAGGCGCAGGTGGTCAACATGGACGCCCCGCGTGGCAAGGCTTGCCCATCCTGTGGTCAGTTCGACATGGTGATGATCGAAGGCTGCATGACCTGCCGCAGCTGCGGTCATTCTAAGTGTGGCTGATTTGGCGGAAGAGGACTTGATGTCGTGGTGCTTCAGGCGACACCGCCATTATTGTCACCAAATGACCTCTAACTGCGATCTGCCGACCTGCTGACGGAACCTAAGAAGCGCTAGTTTTTTTTACGTTTCTTGTCTGAAGGAAATTTACTGGCCTTGTCGACCGAAGCACCTTTGGCGAGTTGCTTCGGCTTCTCTGTGCGACTTGATGCATGGCATTTGTTCCAAACATTTGCTTTGGAGTACTTTTTAGTTCTTCAAGCGTCAGGTGCAGGTTCAAACCTTGAACGTTTAATAGAGCAGCACCCTAAACTCGCTCGTCGAGTGGCATTGCGTCTGCGACAAATTTTAAGAACTGCTCCGGGGGAATGCTAAGTGCGCGCGATAGTATAACAAGTTCTGGCACATCTATGCGCCTTTGGCCGATCTCAATCCTGGCAATAAATAACGGATGACACTTTAACTTCTTGGCGAGCTTCGCCCGCGAGTATCGTTGGGCTTTGTCGGCGGCGATAGGCGCGGAGATCAGCGCGAAATGCCCTGACGAGCGGAGAGATTTGGCCGCTTTGGTGTCCGTTTAATGCTTCGGACATTTCCTAATCTCATTTTCAGAGTGTTTAGAAAGTCAGATTGAATATCTAAGAGCGGATGATGAAAATTGCTAAACATATAATCAACGCAGCTTTTTTCCCCTGTTTTGCGTTTGCCCGAGAGCCACTCACACTAACTTCAGACGAATATGAGCACTTGGAGCCTATCTACTAAATCCTTTGCGTAGCGCCCGGTAGGACCACTGACGAAGCAATGGAAGCGTTATTAGCGCACTTCGATCAACCACTTGCCAATGAAGTGGAGACTCTGATTGTGCGTAGTTCATGCGGCGCGAATTTCGATACGAATTTACCCAGCGGTTGCTGTCCCCAAGTTCCTACGAGAATCGTGCTTCGACCAGCATGATTGTCATTCTTAGTATCTGATACCTTCGCACCGGCAGCTGATCAAATCAATTCACCAGAATCTAAGCGATTGTTAACGTTGATTTTATTGTATTTGATCGGTACGGAAAACAAAGCTCTTTCTGAAAGCGAACTGGCATTATGTCTAAGAAAAGTTGGGTTTTCACAATGGCTTGACGATCTGAAGCCACCTTTGAAACCGCCTCATGTGCCTACGGCAGCAGTATTCCAGACGAAATTTCCCTTACGCAAAACCTGTTGTTTGTTGACCTTCCAGCGCGGGAACCGGGCATACAGCCCAAATGAGTCGTAAAGCAAGAATACACGTTTGGGGTGGCAGGCATGAAACCGAACAGGGATAGAAAGGCTGTTACGCGACGCGGAGTGATTGCCGCGTTTGCTGCGACAACTCTCTTTCCAGCACCGGCCGTTTGGGCCCAATCGATGACAACCCAAGGGACGCGCCGCAATGTTTCTTCATTCCGCGTTGCTAAATGGCAGGATCACTTTGATACGCTTAAGAATGGTGTGATCCTGTCCGATACACAGTCCAAGGTCCTGCAATATTGGTCAGAAGACGAGAGCGTCTATCGGATGTATCCAACCAGCGTGCCGCTGACGGAAGACCTTACAAGGCTGGGCTACACCACAGTAACTCGCAAGGTTGAGGGGCCATCTTGGCGACCGACACCAGCAATGAAAAAGCGCAACCCCGCTTGGCCCGACTATGTGGGCCCGGGTCCGGAGAATCCTCTGGGGACACATGCACTATATTTGAGCTGGCAATACTACCGGATCCACGGCACCAACGACACACGCAAGATCGGAAGAAGATCCTCCAATGGCTGCATCGGCTTGTACAATGAGCAGATCGCGGACTTGTTCGAACTGGCCACCGTGGGCACGCAGGTAAAACTGATCTGACCATGGTCAAGTCGGCTTTTCTGGACAGGTGCTTAAGCTCGGTAACTGACAACGACGTGAAATAGTAAAATGGATAAACTTACACTCATGATAGGCGGTGTGGCGATCGCAGGTGCCGTCGCAATCGTCTACAATCTAAATCAGCAACCAGCTGGCCATTCGATGACGACACCTGATACGTCGACGCTGGCGTCGGGAGACCCAATCCAAAACGTCAATCTACCGGACCAGCTAAGCGAATTTGCGGCCGTCGGCAAAGTGGCATTCGACGCAAAATGCTCGGCGTGCCATGGCGGGAATGCAACTGGTCTGGTGGGCCTTGCACCACCATTGGTGCATAAAATCTATGAACCAAGCCACCATTCGGACGAGGCATTTTACGTGGCCGTCCAGAATGGTGTTCGAGCCCATCATTGGAAGTTCGGTAACATGCCGCCGGTCGATGGCTTGACCCGCGCGGATGTGAAAGGCATCGTAGCGTATATAAGAGAGTTGCAGCAGGAAAACGGGATTTTCTGAAGGTGACGAGTCGAGTGGGCACCGCAATTCGTTACTTCATCCTGTCAATTGCGCTGGCCATTGGCGGGCTACTTGTGACGGCCGATTCTGCTCATGCACATGGCGGTGATTCACCGCATGTGATTGACCAAACCGGCTCTGCGGACGTCGAACATGTCAAGCAGGGTCATCCCGGGCATTGTCATGGCGGAGCGATCTGCAACGCTGTTGGACTATTTTTGATGGGTCCAACACCGCCTGGTCCCCAATGCACGGAACGAAGATACTCGATCCCTCGAGCTCAATACCGGGTTCTTAGTATTATCGCGTTTGACCCACCACCGCCGCGTGTCCTGATCTGACGAGTCGAATTGGGCCCAAGATGGGCGCGTCGAAGCAGACGAAAAGGACAAAGAAATGAACATTCTAAAAATGACTACAAGCGTGGCCCTGGTTTCACTATTTGCGGCGGCCGCCCTGGCGCATGGTGGCGCAACCGGTATCGTCAAAGAACGCATGGACGGCATGTCCGCGATGAAGGACAGCATGAAGGTCCTTACACCGATGATGCAGGGGAAAACGCCCTACAATGCGCAAACGGTACGAAGCGAAGCCAAGAAAATCGGAAGCCACGCCGGTGAGAGCATGACTAAGCTGTTTCCAGAGGGATCTGATGGCAAACCCTCGGAGGCCAAATCGCAAATCTGGCAGGATTGGGGTTCCTTTACAGAAATAGCCAGACAGTTGGAAATCTACTCAGAAGGCCTTGCGCTTTCGGCAGACAACGGGCTGATGGCGTCCGGATCGGGTCATGGTTCCGGCATGATGGGCGGCAAATCCATGATGGGAGGTGGTTCCATGATGGGAAGTGGTTCCATGATGGGAAGTGGTTCCATGATGGGAGGTGGTTCCATGATGGGCAGCGGGATGATGGCTGGCAGTCCAAACCTAGCACAGCTGTCTGAAATGCCGGCAGATGGTGTGTTCATGATGTTGAGCCAGACATGCTCGGCGTGTCACACGCGATTTCGGTCGGAATAGGAATGCATCATGAAGCCGATAATACGGTTGGGTCTTGCTGCCGCCGTTACGGCGTCAGCAGGGTTTGTTGCTGTGATGGCTTGGCCGATTGGCCAGCCCTTACAAGCTCTCGACATTCAAGGTGACGTTAACCGCGGGGCGTATCTGGCAAGGGCAAGTGGCTGTATCGCCTGCCACACAGACTTTGCCAAAGGGGGCGCGCCCTTGGCCGGTGGGGTGGAGTTGGATACCCCGTTCGGCACGCTCTTTTCGCCGAACTTGACCACAGATCCCGATCACGGGATCGGTGATTGGACGATCGAGGAATTTGCCCGCGCTGTGCGTCAGGGTGTATCGCCAGACGGGCAGCCCTACTACCCGGCCTTTCCTTATCCGTTTTATGCCAATTTCACGGATCAGGACATCGCCGATCTCTGGGCCGCCTGGAAAACGGTTGCACCGGTAGCGGAACCGTCAAAAGAGCAGGAAATGGTGTTCCCCTTCAATCAGAGATGGGGCCTGAAGCTGTGGCGGGCGGCATTTTTGGAACCGCCGCGGACCGATCCCGTACCGGGCAATGATGATGTATGGAACCGGGGCCGGTTACTCGTTGAAGGTGCCACGCATTGTGCCGCCTGTCACACCGGGAGAAACCTGGCTGGCGCAAGAAATTCGGACACGGAACACTTCAAGGGAAGTGACTATCTGCCGGGCGGTAACAAGGCTCCGGCCATCGACTTTGAGACCCTGCAAATGCGTGGGTGGACGGTTGATGATCTGGCCTATGCCTTGCGCACCGGCGTCATGCCTGATGGCGATGTATTCGGCGGCGCCATGGGAGAGGTCGTAAACTATGGCACCAGCTTTCTGACAGACGAAGACCTGAAGGCAATGGCGACCTATCTGCTGGATGTGCACGACGGGGGATAATCCAGTGCGAGATCAAGTATTCTTTGGAAGGAAGTCCTAATGAAGCTCAATCGCAGGCAATTCGTTGCAGGCACGTCGGCACTAATCGCAGTGCCGACTATCGGGAGGGCGGCTACCGCCCCCCGAATAATCGAGGCGCGTTCAGGATTGGCACGTGTTGCCCCCGACAGCTATCCTGAAACCGAGATATGGGGATATGATGGCGGTGTTCCGGGCCCCGAAATTCGTGCCCGGCAGGGCGAAACGGTTCGCCGGACACTCCTGAACTCACTGCCTCAGCCTACGGCAATCCATTGGCATGGACTGCGGGTTCCAAACAACATGGATGGGGTGCCGGGTCTTACACAGGAGGCTGTACCAACAAGCGGCGAGTTTCAGTATGACTTGCCTCTGAAGGATGCAGGAACCTTCTGGTACCACTCTCATAACCAGTCAACGGAACAAGTGGCCAGGGGCCTTTACGGCGCGTTCATCGTCGACGAAATGGACCCGCCGGACACGGATCATGACATTACGATCCTGCTGGATGACTGGAGGTTGGGTCAGGACGCCCAAATCGTCGATGATTTCGGCGCGATGCATGACTGGACCCATGCAGGTCGCATGGGAAACTACGTTCACGCGCGCATATCGCCAATGACCGAAGTTTTGACGAACCAGCGATTGCGAATTCGAATGGTCAACGTGGCAACTGATCGGATCATGTATGTGTCAGTAGGTGGCGCAAACGGGAAACTGGTCGCTTATGATGGCATGCCTGTAAGGCAGCCAGAAGATTTCGAAACACTTGTTTTCGGACCTGCGCAGCGAGCAGATTTGATTGTCGACGTCACAGCGGAATCGAACGAAGCCGTTCAAATAACTCTTCACGAACGCGATGAATCATTTGTTATCGCTGAGATCCCGGTTTCGGGAAGCGGTACATCTGCCAGCCGCGATGAGATCGAAGCTCTGCCACCCAACCCTGTTTCTTTTCTTGAAGATGTTTCTGACGCCTTAAAGGTTCCATTGGTGATGGAAGGCGGGGCGATGGGCGGACTGCGTCAAGGTACTTACAACGGCCAAGTCATGAGCCCTAATGAGTTGGTTCAGGAAGGACAGATCTGGACATTCAACGGAGTCGCAGGGTTACCCGAAGACCCGCTCGCTTCTGTTTCGCGTGGCGACATAGTCCGTATTCAGATGCAGAACGACACTGTCTTTGCGCACGCCATGCACTTGCACGGGACGCACTTTCAGGAAGTTCTGTCGAACGGGAGCCTGGGACCGTTGCGAGACACAATACTGGTTGACCGGATGGAAACGCGGGAGATTGCGTTCGTTGCGGATAACCCGGGGGACTGGCTGTTTCATTGCCACATGCTTTCGCATCAGGCCGCTGGAATGAAGACCTGGCTGAGCGTGGCGTCATGAACAAGAGCGCGGCGAAATGGGTGTCACTAGCTGCTGTGGTGATCATTGTCGCGGTCGCTGGCTGGGGCCTGAGTGGGCGTGCGCAAACAGTGCATCAGCGGATTCGGCACGTGGTGCAGTTTTGTACGCCGAAAACTGCGCGTCATGCCACGGGGCAAATTTGGAGGGTCAGCAGGATTGGCAAACACCTGATCCGGATGGCGTCTTGCGCGCCCCCGCATGACCGAACCGGGCATACCTGGCATCACGGCGACAAGCTGTTGTTCGACTATACAAAGTTTGGCGGGTACCAAACTTTGAAGCAGATGGGTGTCACTGACGTCAAAAGCGGTATGCCAGGTTTCGAGTACACTCTGTCGGATCAGGAAATCTGGGACATCCTCGCCTTCATCAAGGAGAGTTGGCCGGATCGGGAACGCAAGCTGCAAGAGCAGCGCACCGAGGCAGAACAAACGGAAGGAAACTGACGTGAAACGATTTTTTGCAGGCTTAATTGCCATCACTATGTCGATTGGTGCTGCTATGGCGAGTGCTGACGAATTGTCTGACTCCGATGTAAAACGGCTGGCTCTGGAAGCCATAATGGAAAACCCCGAAATCATCATGCAGGCGATTCAATTGCTTCAACAGCGCGAAGATCAGGCAAAAGCCGAAGCCATTGGAAACGTCTTGGAAAATCAGCGTGAATTGCTGGAACAGGATCCGAATGCGCCTGTCATCGGAAACCCGGAAGGTGATGTAACCGTAGTCGAGTTTTTTGACTATAACTGCCCATATTGCAAACGCGCGGCCCCGGTCGTGAAAAACGTAATCGCAGGCGATTCCGATGTCCGAGTTGTTTACCGAGAATGGCCCATACTCGGAGAAGGTTCCGACTTCGCGGCACGCGCCGCGCTTGCCTCACGTAATCAGGGAAAATATGAAGAATTTCATTGGGCGCTTATGGCTCTGAACGGTCGTGCCACTGAGGCCAGTGTCCTGAAAGTTGTTCGGGAACTTGGCCTGGACGAGGATCAATTGCGCGCAGACATGGAGGCGCCGGAAGTCGACGCGCATATTCAGGTGTCCATGGAATTGGCCCGGCAGCTTGGCTTCAGTGGCACCCCTTCGTTTGTGATTGGAGATGCGCTTGCCCCGGGTCTGATCGCCGAAGATGAAATGACCCGGCTAATCGAGGCAGTCAGAGACGCAAGATAGAACTAAGGGACGACAGCATTTGCGCTCCTAAACTTCTGTTGCGAAAGTGGCTTCGTATCCCTCGGACTCTGAGCTGCAAGGATATGATCAAGTTGATTGGTGCTTAAGACACGTACCCTGCGGTTTTTCATGTCAAAGTCCAACTGTGCGGAGGAACTTACTGTGTCAATGGCTTTGTCTATAGCTGACTTGCGGTGCCCGCAGCTCATATCCGGGATACTTAGCGTCGTCATGAATGATGAGAAAGAAAGTCAGCCTCATCCCTTGACCTTCCACTTGCTGGAACCCTTATGTTGCCCGTCAGCAGAACATACGTGGTGGCAATATGACTGAAAATTCACATGCGCGGTTCCAGGTTCAGGGTATGAGCTGTGCTTCCTGCGTTGGGCGCGTCGAGCGCGCATTGAAAGATGTGCCAGGGGTAGATGCCGCTTCGGTTAATCTCGCCAGTGAAAGCGTTCAGGTCGATTTCCGCGATCCAGCCGATAAAGCGGCCATTGCTGATGCGTTAAACCGCGCCGGATATCCGGCGCGGACCGCAGAGGTCACGCTGGATATTCAGAACATGTCCTGCGCATCCTGTGTAGGGCGCGTTGAACGAGCCCTGGAAGCCGATGGCGGCGTCTTGTCCGCGTCGGTCAATCTGGCCACTGAAAGTGCAACTGTGCGTTTTGCTGAGGGAGTCACAACACCCGAAGCAATCGCGGCGCTTGCGGCATCTGCCGGCTATCCGGCGAGCCTGCGATCCGCAACGCAGACCGAACCACAAGACCGCAAAGCGGCAGAGATCAGCCATCTGGCGCGGCGAACATGCTTCGCCGCCTTGCTCGCATTGCCGGTATTCATTCTCGAAATGGGCTCGCATGTTATTCCGGGCATGCACCACCTGATAGCGAGCACCATAGGCATCCAGAACAGCTATTACCTGCAATTCCTTCTGACCACGATCGTTCTTTTTGGGCCAGGCTTGCAGTTCTACACCAAGGGATTCCCTTCCTTGTTCAAAGGCGCGCCGGACATGAACTCTCTGGTGGCCCTGGGCACTTCGGCGGCATATGGGTTCTCACTGATCTCGACCTTCGCGCCGCATATTCTTCCTGCCGGAACCGCAAATGTCTACTACGAGGCCGCAGCGGTAATCGTGGTTCTTATATTGCTTGGGCGGTTCCTCGAGGCGCGCGCCAAGGGCCGAACTGGTGAAGCGATCCGAAAACTGGTCGGTCTGCAGGCAAAAACAGCACGAGTTGAGCGCGACGGATCGGTTGTCGAGCTACCGATTGAGCAGATCGTTGTAGGGGATATTGTGCACGTTCGACCGGGCGAAAAAATCGCGGTGGATGGTGCCGTAATGACCGGCGCGTCATATGTCGATGAAAGCATGATCACCGGAGAGCCGGTTCCCGTCGAAAAAACCGAGGGCGCAACTGTGGTCGGGGGGACCGTAAATGGCGCGGGTGCATTGACGTACCGTGCTGAAAAGATCGGCGCAGACTCTATGTTGGCCCAGATCATTCAGATGGTCGAACAAGCACAGGGTGCCAAGCTTCCGATTCGAGGCCTGGTCGACCGCATCACGCTGTGGTTTGTGCCGGTAGTGATCGCAGTGGCCGTTGTAACAGTGCTGGTATGGATGTTGTTCGGACCCGATCCCGCGCTTAGCCTGGCGTTGGTGGCCGGGGTTGCGGTACTGATCATTGCTTGCCCCTGCGCCATGGGGTTGGCCACACCTACTTCCATCATGGTCGGCACTGGCCGCGCTGCCGAGATGGGTGTCCTGTTTCGAAAGGGCGACGCCTTGCAAATGCTGCAGGAAACCACCGTTGTTGCGGTGGACAAGACGGGGACCTTGACCGAAGGGCGTCCGGAGCTGACCGACCTGATTGTGGCCGAAGGATTGGCCGAGGATGAGGTTCTGCGCCTTGTTGCTGCCGTTGAGGTCACATCCGAACATCCAATCGCCACAGCCATCGTGCGCGCGGCAGAAACCCGTGGTCTGGAGCTTTCCAAGCCAGAAGACTTCACGTCGATCACCGGTTACGGGGTAAGCGCCTCAGTCGAAGGCCATAAAATCCTGATCGGGGCCGACCGCCTGATGAGTCGCGAAGGGGTAGAAATGGGCGCGCTTTCTGATCGGGGCGCTGAACTCGCAATCAACGGAAAGACTCCACTTTATGCTGCCGTAGACGGGGCTATCGCGGCCGTAATCGCTGTGGCGGACCCAATCAAAACCACCACGCCGGACGCAATCGAAGCTCTGCACGGGCTGGGCCTGAAAGTAGCGATGATCACCGGTGACAATGCCTCTACTGCCAAATCCATTGCGGCGCAGCTTGGCATCGATCATGTCGTGGCTGAAGTTCTGCCCGAGGGTAAAGTATCCGCGTTACAGGATTTGCGTACAAATGGCGGAAAACTGGCCTTTGTGGGTGATGGCATCAATGATGCGCCTGCTTTGGCGGCAGCTGACGTAGGAATTGCGATCGGGACAGGCACTGACATTGCCATCGAAGCGGCTGACGTCGTTCTGATGTCAGGCGACCTGACGGGCGTGGTCAATGCCTTCGATATTAGTCAGCGCACCATGCGTAACATCCGCCAAAACCTGTTCTGGGCATTCAGCTACAACACACTGCTCATACCGGTAGCGGCAGGGGTGCTTTATCCGTTTGGCGGTCCGCTGCTATCGCCGGTTTTGGCCGCAGGTGCCATGGCGCTGTCCAGCGTATTTGTCCTAACCAATGCGCTGCGGTTGCGCTGGGTAAAGCCGATCAAAGTTGGGCGAGAACAGATCTCGCAGAACACCGAGCAGACGCTGCGTTCAGCGCCTGCTGGATAGTATAGGAGAACCGCTGTGAATATCGGAGATGTAGCAGAACGTTCGGGTCTGCCTGCCAAAACCATCCGCTATTACGAGGATATCGGGTTCATCAAACCCAAGCGGAGCCTCAATGGGTATCGCCATTTCGACGAAAAGGAACTGCACAAGCTGGCCTTCATCGGGCGGGCCCGTTCATTGGGCTTTACCATTGAGGATTGTCGTTCACTACTGGCGTTGTACGAGGACAAAGAACGTGCCAGCGCGGACGTGAAAGAAATTGCAAAACAGAATCTAAAAGAGATCGACGATAAGATTTCCGATCTGAAGGCGATGCATGAAACACTGTCTCATCTGATCGAAGAATGCGCTGGCGACCACCGCCCAGACTGTCCAATTCTAAAAAACTTGGGCCAAGCGTAGTTAACCTTGTTGTTTGATCTGCCTCCAAGTTTGGCAATCTTTTTCTTCAGACGTGGCAATCCGCTCTTCTCTAGTGCGCGCCGCACTATCAATTGTAGTTTTGTTGGCTTCGGGTCAGCACGTTGCCACGATCACACTACGTCCGCAGTACGGTGAATGAGTTGATCCCTGTTTTAAGAGAAACGCTTTTAGTGTGCGTCTGTTTTACGGTGACAATCATCGGCTCTGTTGCTTTTGCAAATAACGACTTTGAGATCGCAGACAGCCACAAACAAAATGGCGTTTCGATCGCGTCAAAAGCATCAGAATTCAAACACAACAATTGCCGTTTTCATTCCACCACCGATCAAGATTGCGCGGACGACTGCGTGAGTTGTGGCGGGGCATGCCACACTGGAACCTGTTGCGTTGGTGAAAACCCGACCCAATTAGGACTTGCGGTTTTGGTGGAAGCTTATGGCCAGAGAAACCGTAACATGGACACGGATAACCAGAATTCTCAAGCGCCTCTGACGCCCAATCTTCCTCCACAAATATCCTAACATCCAAAGTCCTGAAAGTGCGGGTTTTCAAATTGTTTCTGTTCGAGCATGCACTGCGGTCGACAGGAGATTATTATGCGTGGAAGAGAGGCTAAACTATCAGTATTTGCCTTGGCGCTCATCTTATCCAAGCGGTTGCGACATGCGTGCGCTATGCACCGAAAGCGAACAGAAACAGGGCTGGTCATGATCGCCCGCTTGACACAAATCATAGCACTTGCCTGCGATTTCGGTCACAAGACCGAATATCATAGCGCAGGCGTAAACACGGAAAGGAAATGACATGACCACCACGAAACTTGACCGACGCCTTTTCCTGGCTGGCCTCAGCGCCTCCGGCATCGCCCTGGCTTCACCTACATTTGCAACGACCAAACCGCTGGTGCAGGTTCTCAAGGACCCCGCATGCGGGTGTTGTGGCGCGTGGATTGATATTATGCAACGCGAAGGATTCGAGATGGAAGTGCAGAATGCCTCCTGGGAGACTTTGTCTGAATACAAAGCTAACAAGGGTATTCCAGAAGAGATGGCGTCCTGTCACACAGGCTTGCTCGAGGGCTATGTCATAGAAGGTCATGTGCCCCCGGCGGACATCCGGCGCTTGTTGGCCGAACGCCCTGATGCGGTCGGGCTGACAGTGCCAGGTATGCCCTATGGCTCACCTGGTATGGGGCCGGAGAGTGAGCGGGAAGCCTATTCGGTTTTCCTGATCGGTAAGGATGGCACCACAGAAGTTTTCAACCATTACAAGGCAGCGTGATTGCCAATTTTTTGCAACAACCGCAAACGGAATTGCCAAGCGTTTAGTGTGAATTTCGGTAGCAGCGATTGAAAAGCGAGTTCAAGGTCGGCTAGTCCGATACGGGGCTGGTCCGATGCTCCGAAGGAGTATGGCCCACCCAAGACGCTCTACAACTGCTAAAAACGTTAGAGCGACAACGGCGTGTTTGCACGGATCATGGAAAGGCTGGCTTCGGACCATTCCGATCACAGGGCGATCATGATAAAAGTGAGCAGGCGAACGCCATGCGTTCAATTGAGCCTGCGCAAGTATCTGAAGGCACATCGCATGGCTTCAAGCCTACGGTTGAAAAAAGGGGCGCTGGTGCCTGATTGGGCGTGCCAACGGCGGAATGAGCGCCAAGTTGCATGCCGTCAGCGATGCTTCTGGCCACCCAATCCGGTCTTTCATAACTGTCGATCAGATCAGTGACTACACGGGTGCCAGGGCACTTCTAAGCAGCCTACCAGCCGCCGATTGGATGATTGCTGATCGGGGTTACGATTCTGACTGGTTCCGAAAGGCTATGAAAGACAAAGGGATACGCCCATGCTTCCCCGGCAGAAAGTCACGCGAGAAGCCTGTCCGAAAAGATAAACACAGGTTCAAGCACCGAAACCGCATCAAGATCATATTCGGTCGCTTGAATGAATAGGGCCGAGTAGAAACCCGCTACGAAAGATGGCTGAAAGTGTTCCCATCAGCCATCGCACTCGCAGAGATTTTCAGGCTCCGAAATTCAATGAGCCTAGGGGCTAGCGCAGTGTGCCAGACGTTCACCAACATTCGACGAAAAGTATCAATATGAGGCTGTTCTTTAGCAACATTTTCGTGATTGCTGCATTTCGGTCTCTTTTCCGCCCATTTTTTCGTTGATACACAAGCACAGTTACTTGTGGGATGAGTAAAAGTGCGGGCGGACAGATGAGAACCGGTTGTAACGGTCGGATAGCAATATTTTGGACACAGACGGAAGTTGACGGGCTTGAGGCGGCGCCTTTGGCCCACTTGCGCGTTGGTAGCTCTTGGTCCTGGAGGGGGCGAGGTGTCCAACTCGCCGCAAGTGCTGACCAAGTTGCGCTGCACGCAGGCTCCACCGGTCTTGGATATATATTGGCGGCCAGAGCCAGTTTCGCCAACCCCGGCGAGATCAACGAAAGTGCCAAGATCGAGTTGTCAAACGGGGCTCAGACTTTCGTTGCCGAGCTGGTGCGTGAGGTGAACGAAGCGTCTCTGGTGCTTGTGTTTGAGGATGGATGCCCTGAGCCTGATCAAGATTTCTGGGTCAGTTTGGCAGCTTCGCATATTGAACCTGTTGAGATTGACAGCGGTTATGACGACAAGGTTGTCGTGTTCCCGGCGGCTCGCGCAAATGCAAGTTCAGTGCCGGTAAGTCTATCAAATACTGCCGGTTGGGCCGCTGAATAACGGATACTTCTCAGAAAGATTCCAACTCTAAGCAGAAATCCTACCCTTTGCTTGCTGTGGCGTGTTGACTCTGGCCGAAGCAGGGATATAAGCGCGGCTTCATTGGTGTTGGTGGCCCCCGCGAGGGGATGCCTGTCATGGGGGAAACCTCAAGAGGACAACGCCCTTCATAGTGGCCCATCGGGGCCTCAATCTAAAGAAGGAGATCAGCCGTGACCAAACGCACGTCTGCCAAGTACAAAATCGACCGCCGGATGGGCGAAAACATCTGGGGTCGTCCGAAATCCCCGGTTAATCGTCGTGAATACGGCCCTGGCCAGCATGGCCAGCGCCGCAAGGGCAAACTGTCTGACTTCGGTCTGCAGCTGCGTGCCAAGCAGAAGCTGAAAGGCTACTACGGCGACCTGACCGAGAAGCAGTTCCGCCGCATCTATGCAGAAGCTGAGCGTGTCAAAGGCGACACCGGTGAAAACCTGATCGGTCTGCTGGAGCGCCGTCTGGACGCCGTTGTTTACCGCGCCAAGTTTGTTCCGACCGTGTTCGCCGCACGTCAGTTCGTGAACCACGGCCACGTTAAAGTGAACGGCAAGCGGGTCAACATCCCGTCCTATCGCGTCAAAGAAGGCGACGTTATCGAAGTGCGTGATAAGTCCAAGCAGTTGGCCGTTGTCCTGGAAGCTGTCGGCTTGGCCGAGCGTGATGTGCCTGACTACATCGACGCCGACCACTCGAAAATGACCGCGACTTTCGTGCGTGCACCGGGCCTGAGCGATGTGCCTTACCCGGTTATGATGGAACCGAACCTGGTCGTCGAATTCTACGCGAAGAACTAATCTTCGCCGACCTGTTGAGTTTAAGGGCCGCGCTTTCAGCGCGGTCTTTTTTGTTTTGATGGGGCTCTGCCCCAGTCGCTGCGCGACTCCCCCGAGATATATTTGGCCAGATGAAGAGGCGGATCAGATAGGAAGCGGGCGACTTTCGGCAATGGCCTCCATTGCGAAATAGGAGGTGACGCTGTCCAGTTCGATCTTATCGATGAGGCGTTGATAGACTTTGTCGTAAGAGGCCATATCTTCTGTAACGACCTTGAGTTGATAGTCATAGTCGCCGCCAATGCGATGGAAATCGACCACTTCAGGAATGGTCAGGACATGACTGCGAAAGGCCTGCAACCATTGGGCAGAGTGGTGGCGCGTGCGTAGCATGACGAAAACCACCAGATTCAGCCCAAGCTTTTCGCGCGCGATGCGCGCCGTAGAACCTTGCAGGACACCCGCGTCGTTCAAGGCCTTTATTCTTCGCCAGCAGGCATTTTGGGACAGGCCGACCCTATCTGCCAATTCTCGCTGGGAAAGTGTTGCGTCTTTTTGCAGTTCCTTCAGAAGACGCGTGTCAATTTGATCTAATTTTTTCTCCATATAAACTCATATGACACAAAACTCGGACACATAAAGCATAAAATTGTGAGGTTTCCACAGGATGGATCAATCATATTGGAGTTAGCAATATGGAGCCTGTGTTATGACCTTGTCCAACTTTCGCGCAGAAATTCAATCTGCTGCTCACGGAAATACTCTGCGTGATGGGCTGATCGGTGAGGGGGTACTCATCCCGGGTCTGCATGGGGACGTGCCGCTTGTGTATGCGGACTACGTTGCCTCGGGTCGCGCGTTGCGACAGGTCGAAAATTTCGTGGCCGAGCATGTGTTGCCGTTCTATGCCAACAGCCACACCGAAGCCTCCTATTGCGGTTCCTATATAACCCGTTTGCGCCGCGAGGCGCGGGCCGAGATCGCCCGCATAGTTGGCGCCAAGGAAGAGGACGCGGTGATCTTTACCGGGTCTGGCGCTACAGCGGGTCTTAACCGGCTGGTTAGTCTGCTGGGAGTGCAAGAGGCTAATCAGCCGGTCGTTTTGATCGGTCCGTATGAGCATCATTCGAACATTCTGCCGTGGCGTGAAAGCAAGGCGCGGGTGATCGAGATTCCAGAAGCCGTTGACGGCGGTCCCGATATGCAGGTGCTAAAGGCGGCACTGGTAGAGCACGCAGATTCCGATCTTGTGATTGGGTCATTCTCAGCGGCGTCAAACGTCACCGGCATCATCACCGACCCTGATCCAGTGACGCGGATGCTGAAAGAGCATGGTGCGCTTGCGGTATGGGACTATGCGGGTGGTGGACCTTATTTGCCAATGGACATGGGGCCGGAAGATGCGCGGAAGGACGCGATCGTTGTCTCTCCGCATAAGTTTCCGGGTGGGCCGGGGGCGTCGGGTGTTCTGGTCGTTAACCAATGCGCTGTGAAGCGGACGTGTCCGAGTTGGCCCGGCGGTGGGACTGTCAGCTTTGTCTCGCCTTGGCGGCACGACTACAGCGCCGATCTCGCGACACGAGAAGAGGCGGGTACACCAAATGTGATCGGAGACATTCGCGCGGCCCTGGCCTTCATTGTCAAGGATGCGGTCGGAACGGATGAAATCGCACAGCGTGAGGCGCAGTGTAACCGCATGGCGTTGGATGGGTGGTCCGACAACCCACATCTGACATTGCTAGGTGCCGAGAATGCACACCGCCTGCCGATATTCTCGTTCCTCGTGTGTGATCGGAATGGGCAGCCGGTGCATCAGCAGCTGTTTACCCGGATGCTCAGCGATATCTACGGCATCCAGGCACGTGGCGGCTGTGCCTGTGCCGGACCCTATGCGCATCGTTTGCTGGGCATTGATCGGGCAGCGTCGGAAGAATTGCATGCGGCCCTGTCGGAGGGTGAGGAAATGAAGAAACCGGGTTGGGTGCGGTTGAATTTCTCTTACCTCATGAGCGAAGAGACCGTTCAGTTCATTATCGACAGCGTTAACGAGCTGTCGCGCCGGACCGAGGAATTCGTCCCATTCTACAATGCCGATCCGGCGACGGCGCGCTTCAAAGCGGCGTAAGATAATTGCCGCTTTTCTCAACCCGTTGAGAAAGGTATGAGGGGCCAAGCTAGTGGAGCCCCTCATGAACCAGATCACACCTCAACCCGGCATAATGGACATCGCGCTGTATCAGGGCGGACAGTCGCATGTTGACGGTGTTGCGGATGTCATCAAGCTGAGTTCCAACGAAAACCCGTTTGGGCCAAGTCCCAAGGCGATCGAAGCGGTGCGCGAAAGTGCCGTTTCGCTGCATCGTTATCCCAGCACCGATCATTCCAGCCTGCGCGCCGCAATTTCTGAACGGCTCGGACTGGATTCCAATCGGATCATCTGCGGTGTCGGCAGTGATGAAGTGTTGCAGTTCGTGGCGCAGGCCTATGCTGGTCCGGGTGATGAGGTGATATATACCGAGCATGGATTCTCCATGTATCCGATCATCGCGCGAATGGCGGGCGCGACCCCGGTCATGGTGCCCGAGAGGGATCGCCGTGTAGACGTAGATAGCATCCTTGCCGCGGTCACTGGGCAGACACGGATTGTCTTTGTGACCAATCCGGGAAATCCTACTTCAACCATGATCTCTGACGCCGAATTGCAGAGGTTGGCGGATGCATTGCCAGCCGATTGCCTGATGGTGCTGGATGGTGCCTATGCCGAATTTGTCGATGGTTTCGATGGAGGCGCGGGGCTGGTGGACCGGTTTAGCAATGTCATCATGACCCGGACGTTTTCGAAAGTGTACGGTCTAGGTGGGATGCGCGTTGGCTGGGGCTATGCGGCGAAAGAGATTATTGATGTGCTGAACCGCGTTCGTCAGCCGTTCAACCTATCGCTGACGGCTCTCGCGGCGGCCGAGGCCGCCGTGCGGGATGAGGAATATCTGCGGTTCTGCCTGTCTGAAAATGCACGCCTCCGGATTTGGTTGTCTGATGAACTGGCGAAGGTCGGCGTTTCATCCGATGTGTCATGCACGAATTTCATCCTCGCCCGCTTTGCTGACAGGGCCGAGGCGGAAGCCTGCGATGACTATTTGAAAACGCAGGGTTTGATCGTGCGGCGGGTCGCGGGCTACAACCTGCCAAACGCGCTGCGGATCACCGTAGGTGACGAAATCGCCTGCGGCCGCGTGGTTGCAGCGATTACTGCGTTCAAAGGGGGCGCTGCATGAGCCAGATTTACGACCGTGTTGCGCTGATCGGGTTGGGCCTGATTGCATCGTCCATGTTTTGGGCGATCAAACGGGCTGGGCTTGCGGGGGAAGTGACGGGCTATGCGCGATCCGAGGCAACCCGCGAGACGGCGCGCCAGATCGGCCTTTGTGACCGGGTTTGCGAGACCGCGCAAGAGGCGGTCGAGGGTGCTGATCTAGTGGTTTTGTGTGTCCCCGTTGGTGCAATGGGACCTGTGGCGCAGCAGATTGCGCCGGTTCTGAAATCCGGTGCCACCGTTTCAGACGTGGGGTCGGTAAAGCGTCACGTGATTGACGCCGTCTCACCCCACATACCCGATAGCGTTCATTTCATTCCGGCGCACCCACTGGCCGGGACCGAGCATTCCGGGCCTGAATCGGGTTTCGCCGAACTGTTCGACAACCGTTGGTGCCTGTTGGTGCCGGTCGAAGATTCCGATCCGGATGCGATCGCTCGCCTGCGGGCTTTGTGGGAGGGTCTGGGATCGAATGTCGATGAAATGGACGCCGCGCATCATGATTTGGTGCTGGCGGTCACCTCGCACGCACCTCACCTGATTGCCTATACGATGGTGGGAGTTGCGGATGATCTCCGGCGGGTTACAGACACCGAAGTCATCAAGTATTCGGCAGCTGGTTTCCGCGATTTCACTCGCATCGCGGCTTCGGACCCGACGATGTGGCGTGATGTGTTTCTGACCAACAAAGACGCAACGCTGGAGATTCTGGGCCGGTTTACGGAAGAGCTCTTTGCGCTACAGCGGGCCATCCGAACTGGTGACGGAGAGCAATTGTTCGACTACTTTACGCGCACACGGGCGATCCGCCGCGGCATCATTGATGCGGGCCAGGATACGGATGCGCCAGATTTCGGGCGGGGAAAAACATCGACATGAGAAAGATCGGTTGCAGCCATTTGATTTTCTGCGTTGCTTTGGCGGCAACGACTGCAAATGCGGCGGCGCCTGAGACTTCTATTGTGCCGTTGACGCGCCCGGAAACCACCCAAGCGATGGTGGCAGTCGTCACCCCCAACATCCGGCCGGTGCTACGGCCCGCTTCGCCGCAGGTAACGGCCGCTGCAGCCCGTCCCGCTGAATTACCATTGCTCGGGCCCGAGAATTCGATCCGTCCGTTTGTGCGCCCGGAAGCGCTGGAACAGCGAGTCTTTCTTAAGAAACGCAAGCTGCGCAAGGGTTCAGTGTGTGGCGATATCGATATTCAGGGTAAGCCGGTTGGACGTGTGAAGGGCAAGATCAAAGCCTGCGGGATTAAGGATGCAGTGCAAATCACCTCAGTATCGGGGGTCGGGCTGAGCCGCCCAGCGACGATGGATTGCGGCACTGCACAGGCGCTGAATAATTGGGTCGACAAAACTGTAAAGCCCACGTTCAAACGCCGAGGTCCGGTGGTCGAGCTACAGGTCGCCGCGCATTACGCCTGCAGAACACGTAACAACCGTAAAGGGGCGCGGATCTCTGAGCATGGTAAAGGGCGCGCCATCGACATTTCGGGCTTCAAGATGGCCGATGGTGAGGTGGTGACGGTTCTAAATGGCTGGCGCAAAAATCCGTCCAAGAAGCAACTGACCAAGGTATGGCGCGGCGCGTGTGGGCCATTTGGCACGGTTCTCGGACCAAACTCTGATCGCTACCATCGGGATCATTTCCACCTAGACACCGCGCGCTACCGCAGCGGCACCTATTGCCGTTAACGCAGTACCAGTCTCGGGGCAGGACCAAGGGGCAACGGACCCAAGGCGACGAACCCATCTCGGAAATTCAGCTGTAAATCCAGCGCATTTGGGTTGCCACCCAGTCCAGCCATGAAGCCCAATGCGCGGGTTACAGGATCGACTGCCTGATCGGGCAGCGCACCTGCGGCGTTTGCCATCGCGATCATGTCGCGCCAGTTTTCGGCTTTCATCGCAATTTCACCCGTTGGAATGCCCTGTTCGTCAACTTCCAGTTCGCCGGTGGCGAACAGACGCAGCTCACCCCATTTCATTTCTGCCAAACGCAGATCAATCGCAACGGGTTGGGGGCGACGCTGCTCAAGTGCGGTGCGGTCCCAGGGTTTGTCGAAAGTGACAAACATATCCATTTCCAGCGTTTCGAACGATTGCGGCAGGGTCGATGCTGAACGCATCAGGCGTCTCAAATCATCGCCGGGAGTAAATCCGTCGATCTTCGCGGTAATCCCATAGCTTTCGGGCGCTCCAGATTGCTCCATTACAAGGCTCAGCGACTGGCCTCCGGCTTGCGGATCACCTTCGGTTGTCAGCAGCCAGCGCTTTGAGGTCAGCGCCATTTTCTCGAGCACCAGCGCGACACCGGGTTGGAGCTGCAATTCGGCTTGTAACGCTTCGGCCTGAACGGTCGTGGTCTGGTCGAAATAGGAAAGGCGCTGCGGCGTACTGGCAAAGCGCAGCATCTGGCGGCCGGGCCAGATTGCTGGGCTTTGGAACTCGACCCAGTCCGCACTCCACGCCGTTCCGTTGACCGGATCGGCCAAAGCGGGATTATTTAGGCGTGTGATGTGCTGAAATGGATATCCTGCCGTCGACACGTCCGAGAATTCGGCCTGCCAGCCCAGTTCTTGCTGCCGGTCAAACCAACCGGTCAGGGCGTTTCGCAGACCATAACCGGCGACAAACCAGTAGGCGCTCCACGCGAGGGCGATAAATACGAAAACGCGTATCAGACGGCGCATGATGAATGGCCCTTTTTCCTGCCTCGGATTTGATGTTTATAGGGCCAAACGGGCAAGGACCAGTGCAATGACGATGTGGGTATTCGGATATGGATCGCTGCTGTGGAACCCGGGCTTTCCGGTGGCACGCAGCGAACGCGCTAAGTTGCACGGATATGCGCGGTCGTTTTGCATGCGCTCTATCCACCATCGCGGCACGGAAGAAGACCCCGGTTTGGTATTGGCGCTGGACGAACAGCCAGACGCGCATTGCACTGGATTGGCGCTTGCTGTCGAGGCAGGTCACGAAGAGCGCACTTTGGCTGAATTGCGTGAGCGTGAGCTGATCTCGTCAGCCTATCTGGAGCGGATGCTGGACGTGCATCTGGACTGCGGGCAGATCGTAAATGCAGTGACTTACGTCATCGATGCTCACCACGTTCAGTATTGCGGCGGTCTTCCATTGGAAGAGCAGGCCCAGATCATCGCCCACGCGGTTGGCGGACGTGGGCCAAATACCGAATATCTCTACAATACTGCCTCGCACTTGACCGAGATCGGACTGCACGACCCTGATCTTGAGTGGTTGTCGCAACGGGTGCGGACAATCAGCGCATAAACTCTTGGCGTCACGGGGCGAACTTCGATAGGTTCAGCCCAGAGCAGACAATACCAGGAGCCACGCGCATGGCGCAGGCACAACAGGGCGTGAGACCACATTTCTCACAACCGATCCGTCAGATTTTGATGATGCTGATCGCAATAGGGCTGTCAGGACTTGGCGTGTTCATGGCGTTGCCATATGTACTGCCGGTTATTCAGGCCAATCTGTATCTTAACGGGTTCATTTTGCTGGTCTTTGTCATCGGTGTCGCTGCCTGTTTTCTGCAGGTCACACAGCTGATCGGATCGGTTCGTTGGATCGAAGCCTTTGCCGGAGGGGTCGAACGTGACGATGTGCGCCCGCCGCAACTGCTTGCCCCACTGGCGTCGTTGTTGAGGGAACGCGGGGCGCGGTCTCAGATCAGCTCTAGCTCTACCCGATCGATCCTCGATTCCGTCGCCGAACGGGTCGAAGAAGAGCGCGAGATCACCCGCTACATCACCAACGTGCTGATCTACCTTGGCCTACTGGGGACATTTTTTGGTTTGGCCACCACTGTCCCCGCCATCGTTGATACGATCCGCAGCCTGAACCCGCAGGAAGGTGAAGAAGGTCTGGCCGTCTTCAACCGTCTGATGACAGGATTGGAAGCGCAGCTGCAGGGCATGGGCGTTGCTTTTGGGTCGTCATTGCTGGGTCTGGCCGGATCCTTGATCGTCGGTTTGCTGGAACTATTCGCGGGCCATGGCCAGAACCGGTTCTATCGCGAATTGGAAGAATGGTTGTCCTCAATCACCCGCGTTGGCTTTGCTGCGGGCGATGAGGGCGGCGCGGAACTGGCCGTGCTGACCCCAGTACTGGATGCCATGTCCGAGCAGATGGATGCACTGCAGGATATGTTCTCGGCGCAAGAGGCTGATCGGACGGACGTATCAGCCAAGCTGGGGCAATTGGTCGATGTCATCGGGGAAATGAACCAGCGTCAGGCCCAGACCGAAGGTGTTACGGCTGCGCTTGAACGTGTGGCGCTGGGGCAGGACGCGTTGCTTGATCACATGCGCGAACATGGCGCGGGCGAGGGGATCGATGCGGAAAGCCGCATGCGCCTGCGGTCGATGGATGTTCAGTTGCTGCGTATACTCGAAGAAATCTCCGCTGGTCGTCAGGACAGCATGAACGAACTGCGCAAGGATTTTGAGCTACTGGTCAAAGCATTGACCTTGCCACGGGGCGCCGTACGTACGCCGCCAGAAGGAGAGTAACTCATGGCGCTGTCCCGCCGCACAGGTCAACGATTCTCGGGCTCGGTCTGGCCCGGCTTCGTGGATGCGATGACGGGATTGTTGATGGTGCTGACCTTTGTACTGACCATCTTCATGGTCGTGCAATTTGTGCTGCGCGAAACGATTTCGGGGCAAGAGGATGAACTGACGGCCCTATCCGACGAAATCGCCGCGCTGGCCGGGGCGCTGGGGCTGGAAGAGCGGGAAAACAGCCGTCTTCAAGCGCGTCTTGGGAACTTGAATGCAACGCTTAATCAGGTCGAAGACGATCTGGCGCAGGCACAAACCCGCATAACCGACTTTGAAGCACAGGTCGCGGCTTTGCTGGCTGATCAGGCGCGTGCGCAGGGGGATATCGCCGCGCTAGAAACGCAACGCGATGAGTTGCTAAATGAACAAGATGCCTTGAATTTGGCACTTGCTCAAAGCAGACAAGAAATCGACGCACAGGCCGAAGCCGCCCGCCTTGCCGCGGCTCGACGCGAAGCACTTGAAGCTCTCGTCGCCGAACTTGAAACCAGCGAAGATGCACAGGCAGCTCAGATATCCGAGCTAGAACAGCAACTGACCGAGGAAGAGGCCGCGCGTCTGGCCGAAGCCGCCGCTGCTGAGGCGTTGCGTGATCGATTGCAGAATGCAGATGCTGAACTGACAGCGATGACCTTGGCGCTGGAAGCGCAGCGAAAGGAAGCCGAGGACACTCTGACTTTGCTGGCTGCGGCACAGGCTGCCAAGGCAGAGCTTGAGCGCCAGTTTGGTGAGATCAATGCCGAAGAACTGAGGGCACAATTGCAAGCCGCATTGGATGCCCAAACCCAGGCGCAAGCAAATGCAGCCGAACAGAGGTCGCTGGCCGAGGAGCGCGCGGCGCTGCTGGCGCTCGCCCGAGAGGCGCTTGCATCGGAACAGGAAATCTCGACCGAAGCGCAACGTCAGACCGCGCTGCTTAATCAGCAGATGGCAGCCTTGCGCAGCCAGTTGGGATCGCTGCAGGCTTTGTTAGACGATTACGAAGAACGTAATACCGCCGCCGAGATCCAGATACAGACGCTGGGCCAGGATCTGAATGCCGCTCTAGCGCGCGCAGCCTCGGAAGAACGCCGTCGCCGACTGCTGGAAGAGGCTGAACGTATTCGGCTGGAAGCCGAGGCCGAGAAACTGGCGGGCCAAAATCAGGAACTAGCCGCACAGGCCGAGGATTTGCAGCGCTATCGCTCGGAATTCTTCGGGCGACTGCGCGATGTGCTGGGTGATCAGGATGGCGTGCGCATTGAAGGTGACCGTTTCGTGTTCTCGTCTGAGGTGTTGTTTGCCACCGGGTCCGCAAACCTGTCTGCGGAAGGTCGTCAGGAGGTTGCCAAAGTTGCCAATATCCTGCGAAGCGTTGCCGCCGAAATACCCGAGGGGCTGAACTGGGTCATCCGTGTCGATGGGCATACCGATAATGTGCCACTTGCAGGCAGCGGACGATATCGCGACAACTGGGAGCTCAGCCAGGGCCGTGCCCTTTCTGTGGTGCGCTACATGGTTGATGCGCTGGGCATTCCACCTGATCGTTTGGCGGCAAACGGGTTCGGAGAATTCCAGCCCGTTAATCCCGCCGACACACCCGAGGCGCGCGCCCAAAACCGTCGGATCGAGTTGAAGCTGACAGAGCGATAAGGCTGGTACGAACCAACTTGGATTACCTGCCAAAAATGAAAAACGCCCACCGAAAAGGCGGGCGTTTTTCGTTATAGAAGCAGTGGGTTAGTCCGCCGTCAAAAGCGGGGGCTTGTCGCCCGGAATGCGGGGCTGATCGGGGCCCAGGATTTCCAGATTCAGCTCGCCCTTCTTCATCGAGACACGGACCACGCCGCCTTTGGCCAGTTTGCCGAATAGCAGTTCCTCGGCCAGAGGTTTCTTGATGTGTTCCTGAATAACACGACCCAGAGGTCGCGCACCCATCTTGTCATCATAGCCCTTGTCGGCCAGCCATTCGGCGGCACGCGGTGTCAGATCGATGGTCACGCCACGATCCAGCAACTGTGCTTCCAGCTGCAGGACAAACTTCTCAACGACCTGCAAAATGACCTCTTTCGGTAGTGGTGCAAATGAGATCACAGCGTCCAGGCGGTTGCGGAACTCCGGCGTGAACATACGTTCGATCGCTGCGGTATCCTCACCTTCGCGCCGGTCGCGGCCAAAGCCGATGGCGGCTTTCGCCTGCTCCTGCGCACCTGCGTTCGAAGTCATGATCAGGACCACGTTGCGGAAATTCACCGTCCGGCCATTGTGGTCGGTCAATTCGCCGTGATCCATCACCTGCAACAGGATATTGAATACGTCCGGGTGCGCTTTTTCGATCTCATCAAGCAACAAGACGCAATGTGGGTGCTGGTCGACACCGTCGGTCAGCAAACCACCCTGATCAAACCCGACATAACCCGGAGGCGCACCGATCAGACGGCTGACCGCGTGCTTCTCCATGTATTCCGACATGTCGAAACGCAGCAGTTCAACACCAAGCGTGTCAGCCAACTGTTTCGCCACCTCTGTTTTGCCAACACCGGTGGGGCCAGCGAACAGATAGTTGCCGATGGGTTTTTCGGGCTCACGCAGACCGGCGCGCGCCAGTTTGATCGCACTGGACAGCGCTTCGATCGCTTCATCTTGACCAAACACCACGCGTTTCAGCGAGGTTTCGAGATCTTTCAGAACCTCGGCATCATCCTTGGTGACGTTCTTGGGTGGGATACGCGCAATCTTGGCAACCACCGCCTCGATCTCTTTGACGCCGATGGTCTTGCGACGTTTGCTTTCGGCGAGCAGGTGCTGCGCTGCCCCGGCCTCATCGATCACGTCGATGGCCTTGTCGGGCAGTTTGCGGTCGTTGATATAGCGCGCCGACAATTCGACAGCTGTCTTGATCGCGTCGGCAGTATATTTGATCGAGTGATGCTCTTCGAAATATGGTTTCAGACCGCGCAGAATTTTGACACTGTCCTCGACCGACGGCTCGTTCACGTCGATTTTCTGGAATCGGCGGCTCAGCGCGCGGTCTTTTTCGAAATGCTGACGGAACTCTTTATACGTGGTCGAGCCCATGGTGCGCAGTTTGCCACCCTGAAGCGCTGGCTTCAGCAGGTTCGACGCATCCATCGCTCCGCCCGAGGTTGCACCCGCTCCGATCACAGTGTGAATCTCGTCGATGAAGAGAACTGCATCAGGGTGCTCTTCCAATTCGGTCACAACCGCTTTCAGACGCTCTTCGAAATCGCCGCGATAGCGAGTTCCCGCAAGCAGGGCACCCATATCGAGCGAGTAGATGGTGGTTTCCGACAACACGTCCGGGGCCTCGCCCGCAACGATCTTATGCGCCAGACCTTCGGCGATGGCGGTTTTGCCGACACCGGGGTCACCTACCAGCAACGGGTTGTTCTTGCGCCGGCGACACAGCACCTGAATACAGCGTTCAACCTCGTCCGAGCGTCCGATCAGCGGATCTACATCACCGGCGCGTGATTTGGCGTTCAGATCAACGCAATATTTGCCAAGCGCACTTTCTTTTTGCTCGGCGTCACCAGATGTCGTCTGAGCCTCTTCTTCGGCTTCATCAGCACCCGTTACAGGACGATTCTCTCCATAGGCCGGGTCTTTGGCCACACCATGTGCGATGAAGTTTACCGCGTCATAACGGGTCATGTCCTGCTCTTGCAGGAAATAGGCTGCGTTGCTTTCACGTTCGGCGAAGATGGCCACCAATACATTGGCCCCGGTCACCTCTGTGCGGCCAGAGCTTTGAACGTGGATCGCGGCGCGCTGAATGACACGCTGGAAGGCTGCAGTCGGTACTGCTTCTGACCCGTCGATATCAGTGACGAGGTTTGACAGATCTTCGTCGATGAATTCGACCAAGGTGCTGCGTAACTCGTCCAGATCGACGCTGCACGCTTTCATGACGCGCACCGCATCGGGTTCTTCCAACAGCGCCAGCAGCAGATGCTCTAGCGTTGCGAATTCATGTCGCCGTTCATTCGCCGCCGCAAGGGCCGCGTGGATGGCTTGTTCAAGTGTGCTCGAGAATGAAGGCACGCGGGTGCTCCTCTGTATTGGGCCGGAAGGGGGCGGGCTGCAGGCCGGATCCCCATCCCAACCATGTCCTCATACTATTAGAGTTTGGTTGATCCCGCCCCGGCTTCAAGGGTTTTCTTTCACTTGACAGTCACATTTGTTGTGACCGTGGCCGTGATTGGGGCTTGAAACGGGTTAAAAGCTGTCTTTTTGGGCTCGAATTTCGGCGAATACGGACACGGGATCAGAGTTTTCCATGCCCAGATGGGCCTGAATCGCCGGATCAGTGGCCCTTAGAAACGGATTTGTCGCCTTTTCCAGGCCTAAAAGCGAAGGCACAGTAGGTTCTCCAGCAGCGCGGGCGCGATTAATATCGGCCACGCGGTCAAGCAAGGCTGGGTTGTCGGGATCGATGGTCAGGGCGAACTTGGCGTTTGCCTGTGTGTATTCGTGGCCTGAGCACACGATTGTTTCATCGGGCAGGGCCGCCAACTTGCTGAGAGAGGCCCACATTTGCGCAGGCGTGCCCTCGAACAATCGCCCACATCCCAGCGCCATCAGGCTGTCAGCGGTGAATACAACGCCAGTTTGGGGCATGTAGAATGCAATGTGCCCAATTGTATGACCGGACACATCAAGAACCTCGACCGGCTCACCGCCGATATAAAATGTGTCACCCTCAACCACCGCCTGATCGAGTTTTGGCAACCGATGCTCATCTGCTTTTGCGCCGATCACACGCGCGGGCTGTTTCGCCAGAATGTCGCCCAGCCCGTCCACATGATCCCAATGATGATGGGTCAGCAACACATGGCTTAGCTGCCAGCCGCGCGAATCCAGTTCAGCCAGAATCGGAGCTGCCTCTGGCGCATCGATCAAGGCAGTCTCACCGCTGGCCGGATCATGGGCGAGAAAGGCGTAATTATCGCTGAGGCAAGGAATGGTAACGATCTCAAGAGGCATGGCCTTTTGCCCTTTCATTGCTAGACTGCGCCCAGCTAAGCCGATTGACCGGGTGTCCGCAATGCATCTTGATGTGCAGGATCTGAGGAATTTCTACTATCGCAGCACCCTGGGTCGCGCGGCCCAGGCAGCGATCCGTGGTCGGTTGGCGGATCTTTGGCCCGAAGCCAAAGGGCAAACTGTGGTCGGATTTGGTTTTGCCGTACCTTTATTGCGGCCTTACCTCAAAGATGCGCGTCGTGTGATTGGTCTTATGCCTGGTCCGCAGGGTGTAATGCCATGGCCTGCGGGGATGCCCAATGTTTCCGTTCTGACCGAAGAGACGATGTGGCCAATCGAAACTGGCCATGTGGATAAACTCGTGGTGATGCATGGTTTGGAAACTTCAAACCGACCCAGCCAATTGCTGGAAGAATGCTGGCGCGTTCTGGGGCCCGGAGGGCGTGTGCTATTTGTCGTACCGAACCGGGCCGGGCTTTGGTCGCGCTCAGACCGGACGCCGTTTGGCTTTGGGCAGCCCTATTCAACGACCCAATTGGAAAACCAATTGCGAGCGCACCACTTCGTCCCTGAAAACCATTGCTCGGCGCTTTACCTGCCGCCATCGTTCCGTCGGTTCTGGCTAAAATCAGGTAGCCTGATCGAGAAGACTGGACAACGCATCCCAACCGTCATGGCCGGAGGCGTGCTTATGGTTGAGGCCAGTAAACTCATTCGCCCGCCTAGCGGAAGCGTTACCAAAGACACAGCGAAGCGCCCGATCAAAGCGTTGGATGGTTTGTTAAAGCCTGCGTGACAGTCCGGCGCATTTTGAACGGAAAAAATGCGGGAAAAAGGTCACAGGAATCGCAAAAACCTGTATATTCGTAACATTTTTCAACTGCCCCAATCGGTCCAAAGGGTCGCAGTTGGGTTAAGTGTATGAAAAATAATAATTTGTGGATAAAACTGTTACCGCTATAGCGTATTGCTTGGTTGGAACACCTCTGCTACATCCCCGGTGATTTTGATCCCCGCCCTAAATGGACGGGGTTTCCTCACGCCCCAAGGTAGCGGCCGCTACTCAAAATCGGGGCCTCAAATATCGGAAGGGTGGACGTGTCCGAACCAGCTTCGATTTCCACTGGCATCGCCGAGCGCTATGCCACCGCGATCTTCGAGATCGCCAAAGAGAATAATGACCTTGCAGGTCTGGAAAGCGGAATCAACGATCTGGCAGCCGCATTGGGTGATAGCGCAGAATTGCGCGACCTGATCGCATCGCCTTTGGTTTCGCGCGCCGAACAGGAAAGCGCAATCACTGCTGTTGCTGACAAGATGGGCCTACATGCCATCCTGCGCAATACGTTGGGTCTGATGGCGCAGAAACGTCGTCTGTTCGTTGTACCGCAACTGGTGCAGGTTCTGCGCGACATGCTGGCTGACGAGCGTGGCGAGGTGACCGCCGATGTCGCCTCGGCCAAGGCGCTCACCAAGACCCAAATGGATAAACTGTCCAAGACGCTGTCCGAGCGTGTGGGCAAGACCGTGACAATCAATGCGACCGTTGATGAAAGCCTCATCGGCGGTCTTGTCGTTAAAGTGGGCTCGAAAATGATCGATAGCTCGATCCGTTCGAAGCTGAACTCCCTACAGAATGCAATGAAAGAGGTCGGATAAATGGGAATCCAAGCTGCAGAGATTTCTGCAATCCTGAAGGACCAGATCAAGAACTTTGGTCAGGAAGCCGAAGTGGCCGAGATCGGCCGCGTGCTGAGCGTCGGTGACGGGATTGCCCGTGTATACGGCCTGGACAATGTGCAAGCCGGTGAGATGGTCGAATTCCCCGGCGGCATCATGGGTATGGCGCTGAACCTGGAAAGCGACAACGTCGGTGTTGTTATCTTCGGTTCCGACCGTGACATCAAAGAAGGTGACACTGTTAAGCGCACCAACTCGATCGTGGACGTTCCGATCGGTGACGAGCTGCTGGGCCGCGTTGTTGACGGTCTGGGCAACCCGCTGGACGGCAAAGGCCCGATCAACGCGACCAAGCGTGGCGTTGCAGACGTTAAAGCGCCGGGCATCATTCCGCGTAAATCGGTTCACGAGCCGATGGCAACCGGCCTGAAATCGGTTGACGCAATGATCCCAATCGGCCGTGGCCAGCGTGAGCTGATCATTGGTGACCGTCAGACCGGTAAAACCGCCGTTGCTCTGGACGCGATCCTGAACCAGAAAGTCTACAACGACGCAGCAGGCGACGACGAGTCGAAGAAGCTGTACTGCGTGTACGTTGCGATCGGTCAAAAGCGTTCGACCGTTGCTCAGCTGGTGAAGAAACTGGAAGAGTCCGGTGCGATCGACTACTCGATCGTTGTGGCGGCAACCGCGTCCGACCCGGCACCGATGCAGTTCCTGGCACCTTACGCCGCGACCGCGATGGCTGAATACTTCCGCGACAACGGCCGCCACGCGCTGATCATCTATGATGACCTGTCGAAGCAGGCTGTGTCCTATCGTCAGATGTCGCTGCTGCTGCGCCGTCCGCCCGGACGTGAAGCCTATCCTGGCGACGTTTTCTACCTCCACTCGCGTCTGTTGGAACGTTCGGCAAAGCTGAACGAAGACTTCGGTGCGGGCTCGCTGACCGCTCTGCCGGTTATCGAAACTCAAGGTGGTGACGTTTCGGCGTTTATTCCGACCAACGTGATCTCGATCACCGACGGCCAGATCTTCCTGGAAACCGAACTGTTCTACCAAGGCATCCGCCCTGCCGTGAACACCGGTCTGTCGGTTTCGCGTGTGGGCTCCTCGGCTCAGACCAACTCGATGAAGTCGGTTGCCGGTCCGGTTAAGCTGGAGCTGGCTCAGTACCGCGAAATGGCTGCCTTTGCGCAGTTTGGTTCTGACCTCGACGCCGCGACCCAGCAGCTGCTGAACCGTGGTGCGCGTCTGACCGAGCTGATGAAACAGCCGCAGTACTCGCCGCTGACCAACGCTGAAATCGTCTGCGTAATCTTCGCCGGTACCAACGGTTACCTCGACAAGATCGACGTGTCCGATGTTGGCCGCTATGAGGCTGGCCTGCTGGCGCACCTGCGTGGCAAGCACGCGGATCTGCTTCAGTGGATCACGGACGAAGATCCCAAGATCAAGGGTGACGCTTCCGACAAGATCAAGGCTGCGCTGGACGAATACGCCGCAACCTTCGCTTAAGGGAGAGGCGGGCATATGCCAAATCTTAAGGACCTTAAAAACAGGATCGAGTCGGTCAAATCGACCCGCAAGATCACCAAGGCCATGCAGATGGTCGCGGCTGCAAAACTGCGTCGCGCCCAGGAATCTGCCGAAGCCTCGCGTCCCTATGCCGAGCGGTTCAATGCCGTGATGGCGGGGCTGGCGGCTTCGGTCGGGGGCAGCGACAGCGCCCCCAAGCTGCTCCGTGGCACGGGCAGTGATGATGTCCATCTGCTGGTTGTCATGACAGCTGAACGCGGCCTGTGTGGCGGCTTCAACTCGAACATCGCCAAGCTCGCTCGCCAAAAGGCGGACGAGTTGCGCGCCAAAGGTAAGACGGTCAAGGTTTTGACCGTCGGCAAAAAAGGCCGCGACGCGCTCAAGCGTGATTTTAGCGATCTGTTCGTTGGACATATCGACCTGAGCGAGGTCAAGCGTCTGGGGTATTCCAACGCGCAAGACATCGCCAAGGACGTCCTGTCTCGTTTCGACGGGGGTGAGTTCGACGTTGCCACGATCTTCTACTCGAAGTTCGTCAACGTTGTGACCCAGATCCCGACGGCACAGCAGGTCATCCCCGCCTCGTTCGAAGACGAAGCGACGGGTGACGACAGCGGTGCGGTATTCGACTACGAGCCCAGCGAAGAGGCCATCCTGGCCGACCTGCTGCCCAAGGGGGTTGCCACCGCGATCTTCTCGGCTCTGCTCGAAAACGGAGCGTCTGAACAGGGTGCACGGATGTCCGCAATGGACAACGCGACACGCAACGCGGGTGAGATGATCGACAAGCTGACGATCCAGTTCAACCGCTCGCGTCAGGCCGTGATCACCAACGAGCTGATTGAAATTATTTCCGGCGCCGAAGCGCTGTAGAGACATACCGGAGACGAAACATGGCGAATGCAAAAGGCAAAGTCACACAGATCATCGGGGCCGTCGTCGACGTGCACTTCGAAGATCAGCTGCCTGAAATTCTGAACGCGCTGGAAACCACCAACAACGGCAAGCGCCTGGTGTTGGAAGTTGCTCAGCACCTGGGTGAAAACACCGTCCGCACCATCGCAATGGACGCGACCGAAGGTCTGGTCCGCGGCGAAGCCGTCACCGACACCGGCGCACCGATCTCGGTTCCGGTTGGCAACGCCACCCTGGGCCGCATCCTGAACGTGGTTGGTGAGCCGATCGACGAAAAAGGCCCGGTTGAAGCAACCGAAGCCCGTGCGATCCACCAGCCCGCGCCGACTTTTGATGAACAGTCGACCGAGTCGGAAGTTCTGGTAACCGGCATCAAGGTTGTTGACCTGCTGGCCCCATACGCCAAAGGCGGTAAGATCGGCCTGTTCGGCGGCGCCGGCGTTGGTAAAACCGTTCTGATCATGGAACTGATCAACAACATCGCAAAAGTGCATTCGGGCTTCTCGGTGTTCGCGGGTGTTGGTGAACGGACCCGTGAAGGCAACGACCTGTACCACGAGATGATCGAATCGAACGTTATTAAACCGGACAACCTGTCGGAATCGCAGGTGGCCCTGGTTTACGGTCAGATGAACGAACCTCCGGGTGCGCGTGCGCGTGTTGCTCTGACCGGTCTGACCCTGGCTGAGCAGTTCCGCGACCAGTCCGGTACTGACGTTCTGTTCTTCGTCGACAACATCTTCCGCTTCACGCAGGCGGGTTCCGAGGTTTCGGCTCTGCTGGGTCGTATTCCTTCGGCGGTGGGCTACCAGCCGACCCTGGCAACCGACATGGGTGCCCTGCAGGAACGCATCACCTCGACCAAGTCGGGCTCGATCACGTCCGTGCAGGCGATCTACGTGCCTGCGGATGACCTTACCGACCCTGCGCCGGCAACCTCGTTTGCGCACTTGGACGCGACCACCGTTCTTAACCGTGCGATCTCGGAAAAGGGTATCTACCCTGCGGTTGACCCGCTCGACTCGACATCGCGTCTGCTCGACCCGGCCATCGTTGGTGAAGAGCACTACAAGGTTGCGACCGACGTTCAGCAGATCCTCCAGCGCTACAAGTCACTGCAGGACATCATCGCCATCCTCGGCATGGACGAACTGTCGGAAGAGGACAAACTGACCGTGGCACGTGCCCGTAAGATCGAGCGCTTCCTGTCGCAGCCGTTCGACGTGGCCGAAGTCTTCACCGGTTCGCCGGGCGTTCAGGTTCCTCTGGATGTGACCATCGCGTCGTTCAAAGCGGTTGTCGCTGGCGAATACGATCACCTGCCCGAAGCGGCCTTCCTGATGGTTGGCGGCATCGAAGAAGTGATCGCCAAAGCGGAGAAGATGGCCGCAGAAGCCGCCTAAGGAGTATCCCTGATGGCAAACACGATGCAATTCGACCTCGTCAGCCCCGAGCGGAGCCTTGCTTCGCTCGAGGCCACCGCGGTCCAGATTCCCGGCGCGGACGGGGACATGACGGCAATGCCCGATCATGCCCCCACAATTACAACTCTGCGCCCGGGCATCCTGAAGGTCGAAGCACCCCAAGGCTCCAGCGAATACCTGGTCACCGGTGGGTTTGCTCAGATCAATGGTGATGGCCTGTCGGTTCTGGCCGAAAAGGCCATTCCGGTTGCTGAAGTAACACGCTCGCATCTGGACGATCTGATCGCTGACGCCCGCGCCTCGCACGAGGCAGCCAAGGCCGGTGACGATCAGACCATCGTCGACGATGCTGCAAAGTTGCTGGCTGACATGGAAGCTCTAGGAACGCATATGAGCCTGTAAGGGTTCATGACATTCTGATCACTTGGAACGGCCCCGTATCCGCGGGGCCGTTTTTTTGTCGTGATTTTGCCATTCGCTGAAGTTAAGCTGCAGGAATTGAACAATAAAAGACGATATATGAAAAAGTTTCAAACCCATCCCATCGGCATTGATCAGGGCGAGGAGGTCTTGTTTTCCGATTTCGCCGATGGTGGCGTGATGTGGACTGGTGAGGGCCCGCGTGAGCGTCGCGTAAGCGTCCGTTTTTCAGAAGTGTTCCGCTCTGTGCCAATCATCCAGATAGGGGTGGTACTTTGGGATGTGGATACGTCTTCCGCTTTACGGGCTGAAGTTCAGGCCGAAGATATAACGCCGGAAGGATTCAATGCGGTGTTTCGCACCTGGTCCGATACGCGTATCGCCAGAATTCGGGTGAGTTGGACCGCAATTGGAGATGTTTCGCATGAAGACGATTGGGATATCTCGTGAAGCAGGCCTGTTCGTGACATAAGATTGCGCACCTTCGCGCGTCGTCCCATAAAGAAGACTGGCCATCCCAAATAGCGGCTAACGCAACCGGAGTATCTTATAGGTGTTTGCACGAGATCATATCGAATACGAGGCCCTGGACCTTCCGGATCGTATGGACTTGTCTGATGAAGAAATGCTGGCCGAAGCGCGAGCGTTCTACAACAAGATGAAACGCCGCCATACCGTGCGTGACTATTCGGACCGGCCCGTCGAGCGCACGGTCATCGAAGAGTGCATTCGCGCAGCCGGAACAGCGCCCTCAGGGGCCAATCATCAGCCCTGGCACTTTGTGGCCATCTCGAACCCTGAGATGAAACGCCGTATTCGGGAAGAGGCAGAAGCTGAGGAGCGCAGGTTTTATGAAGGCGGTGCCGGAGATGAATGGCTGAAGGCGCTTGAACCAATCGGGACTAACGATCAGAAGCCGCATCTGGAAGACGCACCGTGGCTGATAGTGATTTTCGCCCAACGTTGGGGTCATTTCGATGATGGAGATCGGTTCAAAAACTACTACGTGCCTGAAAGCACGGGAATTGCCACGGGCTTTTTGTTGACGGCGCTGCACCATGCAGGGCTGGTATCGCTGACCCACACACCCAACCCGATGAAATTCCTGAATAAACTGCTAAACCGCCCTGATCATGAAAAGCCTATTATGATCGTAGCTGTAGGCCATCCGCAAGACGACGCGAAGGTGCCAAAAGTTGCAAAGATGAAAAAGCCGTTGGAAGAAATCATGACGGTCGCCGAATAGGCAGGCCGTCATGAATTCAGACATTATCTATGGTAGTCAGCAGTTTTTCGATCAATCCATATGATAAAGTGACTCGTAGATCGGCGTCAGTGTCTTGTCTTCGAACAGCGATGATACACTTGTGCCGTTCCAAATGTTCAGGATCGCCTGCGTAAAGATCGGCGCGGTGGGTACGATGCGGATGTTGGCGGCCTTGTTGATCTCGGCCGTAGGCTGGATCGTGTCCGATAGGACCAGAGATTTCATCACCGAATTGGTCACACGTTCAACCGCCGGTCCACTCATGACACCGTGGGTGATGTAAGAGTGTACTTCCTTGGCGCCGTTATCCATCAGCACCTGGGCAGCTTTGCACAGAGTGCCAGCGGTATCGCAAATGTCATCGACAATCAGGCAGATTTTGTCTTTCACGTCACCAATGACCGTCATCTCGGCCACTTCGCCTGCCTTTTCGCGGCGTTTGTCAACGATCGAAAGGGGCGCATTGATGCGTTTGGCCAATTCACGGGCACGTGCAACACCGCCGACATCCGGCGAGACCACCATCAGGTCGTCCATCTGATCCTTGAATTGTTTCTTCACATCCAGGGCAAAGATCGGAGAGGCATATAGGTTGTCCACCGGCATGTCGAAAAAGCCCTGAATCTGGGCTGCGTGCAGATCCATGGTTAGAATCCGTTCGATACCCGCACCAGTCAGCATGTTTGCCACCAGCTTGGCGCTGATTGGCGTGCGCGCTTTGGTGCGGCGGTCCTGACGGGCGTACCCGAAATACGGAATGACAGCGGTGATCCGGGCTGCGGATGAACGGCGCAGGGCATCTGCGATGATCAGCAGCTCCATCAGATTGTCATTGGCGGGGTTCGAGGTTGGTTGAACGATAAACATATCCTCACCACGCACATTCTCGAAAACCTCGACGAAAATCTCTCCGTCGTTGAACCGTTCGACCCGAGCATCGACCAGCCCCTGGTCAACGCCGCGATGCAGGCTCATGCGACGTGCAATGGTTTCGGCAAGCGGAAGATTGGCGTTCCCAGCGATAAGCTTGGGTTCGTGAAGTGTCGGCATCGGCTGATTTTCCCCGGGCAGCAGTGGCAATGTGACAGATTCGTGATGTTGACACCGCTTAGCATGGGTCTACCGTCCCGCAAAGATAACGCAGCGGAGAAAGTGAACATGGCCCAGATTGACTACTTTTTTGCGACACTCTCGCCCTATTCCTATCTGGCGGGAATGCGCCTTGAAGAGATCGCGGCAAAACACGGTGCGACGATCAACTATAAACCATTGGATATTGTTGCCTTGTTCGGCCGGACAGGTGGAACGCCACCAAAAGACCGACATATATCTCGCATCGAATACCGCGCGCAGGAATTGGTGCGCCAAGCGCGCAATCTGGATATGCCGTTGAACCTGCAGCCTGCGCACTGGCCGACGAACATGGCACCGTCCTCTTACGCTGTGATCGCAGCAGTACAGGATGGATCAGGTGATGTGGGTAAACTTTGCCATTCCTTCTTGCGTGCCTGCTGGGCAGAAGAAAAGGACATCTCTGATGACGGCGTGATCCGGGATTGCCTGGAACAGGCAGGATTTAATCCAAATCTAGCTGATAGTGGCCTGTTGGTAGGTGCGGAAACCTACGCCGCAAATCTGGAAGAAGCCGTGGACCGGGGTGTTTTCGGGGCACCGTTTTACATCACACTGGACGATCAGAGGTTCTGGGGACAGGACCGTCTTGATGATCTGGACAAGCATCTGGCTGAGATGAAATAGCCGGGGCAGGGAGGCACGGCTACAAGAGGTTCAGAAACCGATCGACCTGCTCGGTTCCGATGGACCAGTCACAGACAAAGCGGCAGGCCAGCATCTCGTCTTCGTCCTCACCGTCCAACGTATCGCCCCACAAGTGATAGACGGCGCCGGCCTCGTGCAGGCGCTTGTGTTGGCTGCGGGGAAAGCTTGCGAAAATCATGTTTGCCTGGGGTTCATGCAGGAATTCTGCCCCGACTGCCCGCAGACCATCCGCCAATCGCGCGCAATTGGCATTCGCTTTGCGAGCTGATTTCAGCCACAGGTCATCCTGCAGATAAGCAGCCATCTGGGCAGACAGGTAACGGTGCTTGGAAAACAGGTGCGCCCCGCGCTTGCGCCGCAGCTCGAACTCCCAAGCTTTGCTTTCGTCGAAGAAGATTACGGCCTCGACACCCATCAGCCCGTTTTTGGTGCCGCCAAAGCTGACTGCGTCAACACCAGATTTCCACGTCATCTCTGCCGGTGAGCAATTCAAAGCGACCAGAGCGTTAGTGAAACGTGCACCATCCATATGCACCGGCAACCCATACTTCTTGGCAACGCCACACAAGGCTTGAAGTTCGGCAAGCGAGTAAACCGAGCCACGCTCGGTCACCTGAGTGATCGAGACAGGCCCGCGCTGCGGACCATGCACGCCGCGGGTTTCTTCCCCCTCAATGGACTTGGTCAATGCTTCGGGGGTCATCTTGTCGCCACCCGGCACCAGAGTCAGTTTCGCGCCGGTGTAGAATTCGGGGGCATTGCACTCATCTTCGTGGATATGAGCAACGGGTGAACAGAACACGGTTTCCCACGGCTTGCTCAGCGTTGCCAACGCCAGTGAATTAGCGGCCGTTCCCGTAGCGACCAGATAAACTGCCGCACCCGGTGCTTCGAAAATGCCGCGGATTTGGTCGCGCACTTCGTTCATCAAGGTGTCGGCGCCATAAGCCATCTGATAGCCCTGATTGGCTTCGGCCAATGCGGCCAGAACTTCGGGATGAACGGGCCCGGAATTATCAGAGGCAAAATGCATTAACTCGGCTCCTCGATGATGTAGTCTTCCCACTCTTCCATGGGCGTTTCGAATTCAGATACGGTTCGCCGCTGAACGGAAACGCCGGCGGTGTGAACGCTTTCAGGCGTACCTGATA